>NZ_JBVHIP010000065.1:0-25034 GCF_055560495.1 Kitasatospora sp. NPDC023176
CGCCCGGTTACATTCCGAACCCGGAAGCTAAGCCTCACAGCGCCGATGGTACTGCAGGGGGGACCCTGTGGGAGAGTAGGACGCCGCCGAACAATCATTCCAAAAAGACCCCCTCCCATTCGGGAGGGGGTCTTTTTGCGTTACCCTCTGCCAATGCAGAACCTGACCCTGACCTGGCAGTCCGCCGGGGGCGCCGCCGTCGTGCTCTACGGGGGCGCGTACGCCGCCGCGAGGGGCCGGAGGCCGGGGGTGTCGGCGCTGCTGCGGGAGGCCGGCACGCTGTTGGCGCTGTTCGCGCTCTGGCAGCTGGTGGGGCACCTGTCGGTGATGAGCGCCGACCACGCGCTGGACCGGGCGGGTTGGATCCACCGGACCGAGCGGGCGGTCGGGCTGCCGGACGAGGCGTCCTGGCAGGCGGCGGTCACGCCGTACCCGGTGCTGGTGAGGCTGGCGAACTACTACTACGCGGTCATGCACTTCGCGGTGATGCTCGGCGTGCTGCTCTGGGTCTTCCTGCGGCACCGGGAGCGCTACGCGTGGGTGCGCAACACGGTGGTGATCACCACCGCGGTCTGCCTGCTGGTGCAGTTCGTCCCGGTGGCGCCGCCGAGGATGCTGCCGCAGAGCGGGTTCGTCGACCTGGCCGCCGAGTACGGGCAGTCGGTGTACGGCGGTGCGGTCGGCGGGGTGGTGGTGGCCGACCAGTTGTCGGCGATGCCCTCGGTGCACGTCGCCTGGTGCGTGCTGGCGGCGGTCGCGGTGGTGCGGGTGTCGTCGAGCCCGTTCCGCTGGCTGGTGGTGCTGCATCCGGTGCTGACGGTTGCGGTGGTCGTGGTGACGGCCAACCACTTCTGGGCGGACGGCATCGTCGCCGTCGTGATCCTGCTGTTCGCCTACGCCGTCCTGGCGTCGGCGGCACGGCGGCGGGGCCGGGCCTCCGTCGAGACGGAGACCCGACCCCGCGTCGGTGCCGAGGACCGGCCGAAGCAGGTCACTTGACCGGCAGGGCGACCTTCCCCCAGGAGCCGTTGCTCAGGGCGGAGGTGGCCCAGTACCAGGCGGCGAGCCCGGCGACGGCGGCGATCCAGCCGGCGGCCTTGGCGAGGCCGCTGTAGCTGCCGAGGACTGCGATGGCGTTGAGCACGAGGGAGAGCGTGAACAGGCCGTAGACGGCGCGGCTGAACAGGCCCGCGCCCCAACTCGCCGCTGTGAGGCTGAGGGCGAGCAGCGCCCACAGCAACAGGAACAGACCTGCGGCGTTCTTGCTCGCGCCGCCCGCCACCGACCAGGTCGCCCAGAAGGCGCCGAGGCTGGTGAAGGCGGTCCCGGTGAAGCCCTCGCCGCCGCGGAGCTGCCAGAGGCCCGCGATGAAGAGGGTGACGCCGCCGAGCAGGTGGGCGAGGTGGGCCGCGTCTCCGGCGCCGGTACCGTGCAGGATCCCGGTGGAGAGCAGACCGTAGGCGAGCAGTGTCAGGCCGAGGGCGAGGTAGCCGAGGTTACCCGCGTCGGCTCCGGTGGAGCGGGCGTTCGTTGCCCCGGTAGCGTCGTTGCTCACCGGAGGCTCCTTTCACTCTGGGCGCGCGCAGGGCGCAGTAACGCTGGGTGTCGTCTCGATGAGTGGATGCGCGCGACCGCGCCGAGGGCGCACGGCGAAGGGCGTGCGCGGGCAGCGGTCAGAAGTGAGGTCAGAAGTGGTGGGCCGGCGGAGAGCCGCTGGTCACGTCCTCGTCGGGGGATTCCCCGGCGAGATCGGTGTACCCGGCACGCCCTGCTTGTACCCTTGTGAAGATAACAATTTGTGACAGCGTCAGGTGTGGAGTGCTCACGGCTGACGCTGGGTCGGCACCCGCAGGGTCAGGATCGCCATGTCGTCGGACGGCGGCTCCGGGGCGAAGCGCTCGACCGCGCGCTGCACCCGCATCGCGACCGCTCCGGCGGTCAGGCCGGTGCAGCCGGTGAGCACCTCGGCGAGTCCGTCGTCGCCCAACATCCGTCGGCCCTCCCGGCGTTCGGTGACGCCGTCGGTGACGCAGAGCAGCACCTCGCCGGGGGCGAGCACCAGGTGCTCGGCGGTGAGTTCGAGGTCGTCCATGACGCCGAGCAGCGGCTGCGGGGTGGCGGCTTGGTCGACCTGGCCGTCGGTGCGCAGTCTCAGCGGCAGCGGGTGGCCGGCGCAGACCAGGGACAGCTCGGTGCTGCCGTCCGGGCGGGGCGTCAGTTCGCCGTAGAGCAGGGTGAGGAAGCGGCTGCGCGAACCCTCGTCCAGGATGGCCGCGTTGAGCCGGCGCAGCACCTGCGGGGCGTCCAGGCCCTCGCGGGCGAGCAGCCGCAGCGAGTGCCGGGCCAGGCCGGTGACGGAGGCGGCCTCCGGGCCGGTGCCGCAGACGTCGCCGATGGCGAAGCCGTAGGTGCCCTCGCGGATGGTGAACAGGTCGTAGAAGTCGCCGCCGACCTCGTTGCCCTCGCCGGCGGCCTGGTAGTAGACGTCCACCTCGACGCCCGGGATCTCGGGCAGGTCCGGCGGCAGCAGACTGCGCTGCAGGGCCTGGCTGGTGGCGGTGCGCTCGGAGTAGAGGCGGGAGTTGTCGAGGGCGAGGGCGGCCCGGCGGGAGAGGTCCTCGGCGAGTTCGAGGATCTCCTGGCGGAACCGCACCCCAGCCGGGACGCCGAGGACGAGCAGGCCGATCACCCGGTTGCGGGCGGTCAGCGGCAGGACGACGGTCTCGCCGAGCAGGCCGGCGAGTTCGGGGCTGTCGGTGAGGCCGCGGGACCCGGCGGTCTCGGCGGGCGCCGTCCAGAAGCGGACGCCGTGGGTGGGACCGGCCTCGGGGGAGGGGGTCTTGTCGAGCAGGTCGCGCAGCGGGTCGATCCGGTCCTCGTCCTCGTGCAGCACGAAGGCGAGGCCGGTCGCCGAGCTGTGGTCGCCGTTGGTGTAGACGGCGCACCAGGAGGCGAGGGTGGGGACGGCCATCTGGGCCATCAGCGCGAGGGTCTGCTCGTGTTCGAGGGTGCCGGCCAGCAGGTCGGAGGCCTCGACGAGGAAGGAGAGCGAGCCGCGGCGCAGCCGTTCGAGCTCGGTCAGCCGGGTGCTCTCGACGGCCAGGGCGACCCGGTCGGCGGCGAACTGGAGGCGCAGCGCGTCCTCGTTGTCGTAGCGGCCGGGTGCGGCGGTGGCGATGCCGAGGGAGCCGATGAGGCGGCCCTCGACCTTGAGCGGGACGGTGACCAGGGAGCGCATGCCGCTGCCGGAGAGCAGGGGCAGCCCGGTGGGGCGGCCGGCGAGGTCCTCGTGGACGGAGGGCAGCCGGGCGGAGTCGTAGCGGTTGCCGGTCTCGACCGGGAAGCGGGTGTGCCGGCGGTGCCCGATGGTCAGGCCGGTGGCGGCGCGGACCTCGAACTCGGCCTCGTCGTCGGTGGTGAGCAGCAGGTAGGCGGCGTCGGCGTCGAGCAGGTCGCGGGCGCGTTCCACGGTGCGCTGGAGCAGGGTTTCGAGGTCGTCGGTGGCGATCGGGCCGGCCAGCAGGTCGAGCCGGGGCCCGGCCGGGTCGGGGCGCTCGCCGGGCAGCGCGCGGGCGGGGGAGCGCAGCACGGCGCGGTCGGGTTCGAGGACGAGCAGACAGAGGGTGGAGGGGACGCCCTCGGTGTCGCGCACGCGCACCTGGACGCCGTAGACCTCGACCTCCTCGCCGTCGGGCCGCCGTACGCCGTAGCCGCCCTCCCAGCGGGCCAGCCGGAGGGTGTCGGTGAGGCCGAGGCCGCGGCCGGAGGACTGCGGCCAGACCGCGAGGTCGGCCCAGGGGCGGCCGAGGACGGTGGCGGCGGGGTGTCGGAAGAGCGCCTCGGCGTCCGGGTTCCAGGCCAGCACGCGGCCGTCGTCGTCGAGTTGGACGACGGCGACGTGCACCGGCCCGGGGCTGCTGGGCAGGTCGCTGCCGGGGGTGGCGGGAACGGCGTAGCGGGTGCCGGTCACGTGTGCGGGCAGGGCGAGCCGGAACCAGACGGTCTTGCGGCCGGTCGCGTACTCGACGCCCCAGCGTTCGGCGAGGGCCGAGCACATCAGCAGGCCGCGGCCGCCCTCGCCGTCGGGGTCGGCGTAGCGGTCTGAGGCGGTGACGGGCCCGTCGCCGAGGGTGGGCAGGCCGCGCTCGGGGTGGTGGTCGGTGACCTCGATCCGGACGGTCTCCTCCTCGCGCAGGCAGCAGACCTCGGCGGCGGTGCCGGCGTGCACGACGGCGTTGGTGACCAGTTCACTGACCAGCACGACGGCGTCGTCGACGACCTCGGGCAGGCCCCAGCCGAGCAGCGCGTCCCGGACGAAACCCCGGGCGGCGGCCGCGGACCGGCCGTCGGGGTCGAAGGTGGCGGCTGCGCGCGCGGTGACCACGTTGCCACTTCTCCTCTGCTGCTCTGGCGCTGGCTGTCCGGGGCTCGGCGCCGACCTCCCCGTGCGCGCCGTCGCGCGGGCGGCGGCGCTGGGTCGGGTCGTGGCCCGGTGCAGCGCTCCACCCTACTTTCCGCTTGGTTCCCCGTGGGGGCGGGGCCGTGAAACAGGCACCAGAGGGTGATTCTGCCCACCTGTTTCGGACGGTGCGGGGACAACCGAGCGCAACCGGCCGTATACCCGACGCCGGTGCTGCCAGACTGGGGGGTCCGCGACGGCCGGTGGGAGCAGTACGGTCGTGTGGGTGCCGGTGGGCCGTGGGGGTCGGCCGGTGCGCAGCCCAGCCGGGTCGGTGCCCGGTCCGCGCCGTACCGGCGAGGCGGTCACCGGACAGTACACACGATGTGGGAGGGGCCCGTTGAGTTCGGCCACCAAGGACGCAACCAAGGACGCAACCGGTACGACGCCGCCCGCTCCGCGCGGGGGGCGGTCCGGGACCGCGCCGCGGATCGCGGCCGGCCGTCGAGCGGCCCACAACCGAGGTGCGGAGCCGGCCGAGCTGCGCAAGGTGCTGGCCGCGCTGACGGCGATGCGGGACGGCAACTTCCGCCGCCGGCTGACGGTGCCGGGCGACGGGCCGCTGGCGGAGATCGCCGCGGTGTTCAACGAGGTCGCCGAGCGCAACCAGCACCTGACCGGTGAACTGGCCCGGGTGCGGCGGGCGGTGGGCCGCGAGGGCCGGCTGAACGAGCGGCTGGAGACCGGCGCGGGCGAGGGCGCCTGGATGGCGGCCGTCGACAACTGCAACGCGCTGATCGACGACCTGGCCCGCCCGATGTCCGAGGTGGGCCGGGTGCTGACGTCGATCGCCGAGGGCGACCTGGACCAGAAGATGGAGCTGCGCTCGCTGCACAGCAACGGGGTGAGCCACCCGCTGCGCGGCGAGTACCTGAAGATCGGCCGGACCGTCAACGGACTGGTGGACCAGCTCTCGGAGTTCACCGACGAGGTGACCCGGGTGGCCCGCGAGGTGGGCACCGAGGGCAAGCTCGGCGGCCAGGCCAAGGTCCGCAGCGTGTCCGGCAGTTGGAAGGACCTGGCGGACTCCGTCAACACCATGGCGGGCCGGCTCACCGCCCAGGTGCGCAACATCGCCCAGGTGACCACGGCGGTGGCCAAGGGCGACCTGTCCCGCAAGGTGACCGTCGACGTGGCCGGCGAGATGCTGGAGCTGAAGAACACCGTCAACACGATGGTGGACCAGTTGAACGGCTTCGCCGCCCAGGTCACCACGGTGGCCAGGGACGTCGGCACCGAGGGCCGGCTGGGTGGTCAGGCGCAGGTGCCGGGCGTGGCCGGGGTGTGGCGCGAGCTGACCGACTCGGTGAACTTCATGGCCGACAACCTGACCGGTCAGGTCCGCAACATCGCCCAGGTGACCACGGCGGTGGCGCGCGGGGACCTCTCGCAGAAGATCGAGGTGGACGCCCGCGGCGAGATGCTGGAGCTGAAGAACACCATCAACACGATGGTGGACCAGCTCTCCGGCTTCGCGGAACAGGTGACCCGGGTGGCCCGCCAGGTGGGCACCGAGGGGCGGCTCGGCGGGCAGGCCCAGGTGCCCTGGGCGGCCGGGGTGTGGCGGGACCTGACCGACAACGTCAACTTCATGGCGAACAACCTCACCGACCAGGTGCGCAACATCGCCCAGGTGACGACCGCGGTGGCCAAGGGCGACCTGTCGCAGAAGATCCAGGTGGACGCCCGCGGGGAGATCCTGGAGCTGAAGAACACCATCAACACGATGGTCGACCAGCTCTCCGCCTTCGCGGACGAGGTGACCCGGGTCGCCCGGGACGTCGGCACCGAGGGCATCCTCGGCGGCCAGGCGAGCGTGCCGGGGGTGTCCGGGACGTGGAAGGACCTGACCAACAGCGTCAACCTGATGGCCAACAACCTGACCAACCAGGTCCGCAACATCGCCGAGGTGACCACCGCGGTGGCGCGCGGCGACGTGTCGAAGAAGATCACCGTCGACGCCCGGGGCGAAATCCTGGAGCTGGTGACCACCGTCAACACCATGGTCGACCAGCTGTCGGCCTTCGCCGACGAGGTGACCAGGGTGGCCCGCGAGGTGGGCACCGAGGGCATCCTGGGCGGGCAGGCGCGGGTGCGCGGGGTGTCGGGGATCTGGAAGGACCTGACCGACAACGTCAACTTCATGGCGTCGAACCTGACCGGACAGGTGCGCAACATCGCCGAGGTCGCCTCCGCGGTGGCCCGCGGCGACCTCTCCAAGAAGATCACCATCGACGCCCAGGGCGAGATCGCGACGCTCGCCGGGACGCTGAACACCATGGTCGACCAGCTGTCCGCGTTCGCGGTGGAGGTCACCCGGGTCGCCCGCGAGGTCGGCACCGACGGCACCCTGGGCGGCCAGGCGAGCGTGCCCGGGGTGGCCGGCATCTGGAAGGACCTGACCGACAACGTCAACCAGATGGCCAACAACCTCACCGGCCAGGTCCGCAACATCGCGCTGGTGATCACGGCGGTCGCCCGCGGCGACCTCTCGCAGAAGATCGACGTCGACGCGCGCGGTGAGATCCTCCAGCTCAAGACCAACATCAACACGATGGTCGACCAGCTCTCGGCCTTCGCCGACGAGGTCACCCGGGTCGCCCGCGAGGTGGGCACCGACGGGCGGCTCGGCGGCCAGGCCCGGGTGCCGGGGGTGGACGGCACCTGGCAGGACCTCACCGAGTCGGTGAACGAGCTGGCCAACAACCTGACCCGGCAGGTGCGCGCGATCGCCCAGGTCGCCACCGCGGTGACCAGGGGCGACCTGAGCCTGCGGATCGACGTGGACGCCGCCGGCGAGCTCGACGAGCTCAAGGACAACATCAACCAGATGATCGCCAACCTGCGCGAGACCACCCGCACCAACCAGGAGCAGGACTGGCTCAAGACCAACCTGGCCCGGATCTCCGGCCTGCTGCAGGGCCGCCGGGACCTGGAGGCCGTCGCCTCGCTGATCATGACCGAGCTGACCCCGGTGGTCTCCGCCCAGCACGGCGCCTTCTTCCTGGCCCAGCCGGCCGGCCGGACCGCCGAACTGATCACCGAGGACGACGACGAGAACGACACCGTGCTGCGGCTGATCGGCAGCTACGGCTACCAGCGGCGGGCGATGCCGACCACCTTCCGGCCGGGCGAGTCGCTGATCGGCCAGGCCGCGGTGGAGAAGCGGGCGATCATGGTCAAGGAGGCGCCGCCCGGGTACCTCAAGATCGCCTCCGGCCTCGGCGAGGCCTCGCCGGCCCACATCGTGGTGCTGCCGGTGCAGTTCGAGGGCCGGCTGCTGGGCGTGATCGAGCTGGCCACGTTCAGCTCCTTCACCACCGTCGCCCTGGACTTCCTCAACCAGATCGCCGACCTGATCGGCGTCACCGTCAACACCATCAGCGTCAACACCAAGACCGAGGGCCTGCTGCTGGAGTCCCAGCGACTCACCGCCGAACTCTCCATGCGGTCCGCTGAGTTGGAGGCGCGCCAGGAGGAACTGGAGCGCACCAACGAGGAGTTGCAGGAGAAGGCCGAGCAACTCGCCCAGCAGAACCGCGACATCGAGATCAAGAACAGCGAGATCGAGGAGGCCCGGCAGGTCCTGGAGGAGCGCGCCGAACAGCTCGCCCTGGCCTCCCGGTACAAGAGCGAGTTCCTCGCCAACATGTCGCACGAGCTGCGCACCCCGCTCAACTCGCTGCTGATCCTGGCCAAGCTGCTCTCCGACAACAATGAGGGCAACCTCTCGCCCAAGCAGGTCGAGTTCGCCGACACCATCCACGGCGCCGGCTCCGACCTGCTGCAGCTGATCAACGACATCCTCGACCTGTCCAAGGTCGAGGCCGGCAAGATGGACGTCCGCCCGGCCCGGATCGCCCTGGTCCAGCTGGTCGACTACGTCGAGGCCACCTTCCAGCCGGTCGCCCTCGACAAGAACCTGGACTTCGCGGTGCGGGTCTCGCCCACCCTGCCGGTCACCCTGCACACCGACGAGCAGCGGCTCCAGCAGGTGCTGCGCAACCTGATCTCCAACGCGGTCAAGTTCACCGACACCGGCGGCGTCGACTTCTCGATCAGCGCGGCCGGCCGGGACGTCCCCCAGCACGTGCGCGAGCGGCTGCTGGAGTTCGGCTCGATCCAGGGCCCGGACGACGAGCTGATCGCCTTCTCCGTCTCCGACACCGGCATCGGCATCCCCGGCAACAAGCTGCGGGAGATCTTCGAGGCGTTCAAGCAGGCCGACGGCACCATCAGCCGCAAGTACGCCGGCACCGGCCTCGGGCTGTCGATCAGCCGCGAGATCGCCCGGCTGCTCGGCGGCGAGATCCACGCCGAGAGCGAGCTGGGCAAGGGCTCGACCTTCACGCTCTACCTGCCGCTGCGCACCGACGCCGCGGACACCGCCGAGCGCCCGGCCGAGCGCCCGGGCACCGCCACCCCGCCCGCGCTGCGCGCCTCGGTCGGGGTGACCCCGGTGGGCCTGCCGGTGCCGGTCGGCGAGAGCCCGGCCGACCACTGGGCCCAGGAGGTCCGGGAGATGGCCGAGGAGCGCCGTCGGGGCGCGGTGGAGCGGCGGCGCAACGCCGCCCTGGAGAGCGCCGCCGCGCCGCGCGCGGTGGAGCCCGCCCAGCAGCTCCGGCCGGCCCGCGGCGACATCCGCTTCGACGGCCAGCAGGTGCTGATCGTGGACGACGACGTGCGCAACGTGTTCGCCCTGACCAGCGTGCTGGAGCAGCACGGGCTGACCGTCCTGTACGCGGAGAACGGCCGCGAGGGCATCGAGATGCTGGAGCAGCACGAGAACGTGGCGCTGGTCCTGATGGACATCATGATGCCGGAGATGGACGGCTACGCGACCACCGAGGCGATCCGCCGGATGCCCCAGTTCGCCGGCCTGCCGATCATCGCGCTGACCGCCAAGGCGATGAAGGGCGACCGAGAGAAGTCCCTGGAGGCGGGCGCCACCGACCACATCACCAAGCCGGTGGAGACCGACCACCTGCTGTCGGTGATGTCCGAGTGGCTGAGCGGCGACCACACGTGACCGGCCGGTGCGGCGTGAACCCCGCGGTTCACGCCCGCCGGTCGGCCGGTTTGCTGGCGGTCGGGCCCGGGAACCCGGTAGGGTCACCGATCGTTGCGAACAGTGACCGGACGGCGACACGCTGCTGAGCGTGCGCCGGAGCACTGGCTGCGCGCCGTTCCGGATCGGTCACGACGGAGCGATGTGCCGGGCGAGGGGGTGCGGCTAGCATGACCGGGGTAGCGGTGGGCAGTACGCGAGTGCCCACACCGGGCGGCAGGCAGGCGACAGGAGGGCGAGCCCCGATGCAGAAGGCCAAGATCCTCCTGGTCGACGACCGGCCGGAGAACCTCCTGGCGCTGGAGGCGATCCTCTCCGCCCTGGACCAGACGCTGGTGCGCGCCGCCTCCGGCGAGGAGGCGCTCAAGGCGCTGCTGACCGACGACTTCGCGGTGATCCTGCTGGACGTCCAGATGCCCGGGATGGACGGCTTCGAGACCGCCGCCCACATCAAGCGCCGCGAGCGCACCCGGGACATCCCGATCATCTTCCTGACCGCGATCAACCACGGCCCGCACCACACCTTCCGCGGCTACGCGGCCGGCGCGGTGGACTACATCTCCAAGCCCTTCGACCCGTGGGTGCTGCGCGCCAAGGTCTCGGTCTTCGTCGACCTGTACGTCAAGAACTGCCAGTTGAAGGAGCAGGCCGCGCTGCTGCGGCTGCAGCTGGAGGAGGGCGGCGGCGAGCCGGCCCTCGGCGGCGCGCTGCTCGGCGAGCTGTCCGCGCGGCTGGCGGCGGTCGAGGAGCAGGCGGAGGCGCTGGGCAAGCAACTGGACGGGGCCGAGGACGCCGGGGTGGCCGCCACCGCGGCGCACCTGGAGCGCAAGCTCGCCGGACTGCGCCGGGCGCTGGACGCGATGCGCCCCGGCAGCGCGTAGTCCGGCCGCCGTATCGTTCACCCGTCCGGGTGGTCCCGCTGCTGCGGCCGAGTGAAAGGCGGTCAGCGTGACGGTGTGTCTGCGACACGGCCGGGCGCCCCGGCTCGGGCGCATGTGCACTGGTCGCCCACCCCGGTAGGCTGCTGACCCATGGCCACTCGTACGCCCGGAAACGCCGCACGCAAACCGAGTCCGGGACCGTCCAAGAAGGCCGCGGCCAAGGCCCCGGGCAAGCCGCCCGCCAAGAAGGCGGCCGCCCGCCGGGCCCCCGCGAAGAAGACGGCGGCCAAGTCCGCCCCGCCGCCCCCGCCGCGCCGCTCGGTGCTGATGGGCGCGCTCAACGCGATCGCCAGCCCGATCGCCGCGATCTTCCGCGGCTTCGGCGACGGCGCCAAGAACCTCCACCCGGCCCACCGCAAGGACGGGCTGGGCCTGCTGCTGTTCGGGCTCGCGCTGGTCGTCGCCGCCGGCACCTGGTTCAGCTCGGAGGGCTGGCTGAACGGGGCGGCCACCGCCGTGGTGTCCGGACTGTTCGGACGGCTCGATGTGCTGGTGCCGTTCCTGCTGGCCGGGATCGCGATCCGGCTCTGGCGCCACCCGGAGCTGCCGGAGGCCAACGGCCGGATCGTGATCGGGCTGAGCACCCTGCTGATCGGCATCCTCGGCCTGGTCCACATCGGCTGCGGCGCGCCCACCATGGGCAGCGGAGCCTCCCGGATAAGGGCGGCCGGCGGGATCATCGGCTGGGCCGCGTCGACCCCGATGATGGCCGCGGCCGGCGCGGTGCTGGCCGTGCCGCTGCTCCTGCTGCTGGCCTTCTTCGGCCTGCTGGTGGTCACCGCCACCCCGGTCAACCGGATCGGCGAGCGGGTGCGCGGGCTGGGCATACGGCTCGGTGTGATCGAGCCCGGGCCCGAGGACGAGCCGCGCTGGGGGCGTACGCCGGAGCACGAGCCGTCCACCGATCCGCCGGAGGACGCCGACCCCGACGCGTTGCCCTACACCGTGGAAACCGACGGTGAGGACCCGGGTGACGAGGTGGCCGCCCGCCGGCGCCGTCGCCGGCGCAAGCCGGTCGTCGAGGACGACGAGGAGCAGTCGGAGGCCGTCCGGGTCTCGCTCGACAAGGAGCCGCTGGACCCGTACGCCACCCGCGACCTCGCCGCCGGCGCGGCCGCCGACCTGGACGGCGCGCTGGTCTACGGCGTCCCCGCCTCCTCGGCGGTGGCGGACATGATGCACCAGGTCAAGGACCTCACGGCGGCGCCCGAGGAGCCCGCCGTCCCGGCCGCCCGCAGCGGCGGGCCGGGCGCGCCCGCGGAGCACGGCCCGGCGCCGGTGCGGATGGAGCAGCTCCAGCTCGGTGAGGGCGTCACCTACGCGCTGCCCTCGCTCGACCTGCTGGAGCGCGGCGGCCCGGCCAAGGCCCGCAGCGCCCTCAACGACGAGGTGGTGGCCCAGCTCACCAGCACCTTCGCCGAGTTCAAGGTCGACGCGAAGGTCACCGGCTTCACCCGCGGCCCGACGGTCACCCGCTACGAGGTCGAGCTCGGCCCGGCCGTCAAGGTGGAGCGGATCACCGCGCTCGCCAAGAACATCGCGTACGCGGTGGCCAGCCCGGACGTGCGGATCATCAGCCCGATCCCGGGCAAGTCCGCGGTCGGCATCGAGATCCCCAACCGGGACCGCGAGATGGTCAACCTCGGCGACCTGCTGCGCTCGCGCACGGCCGCCGAGGACACCCACCCGATGGTCGTCGGCATGGGCAAGGACGTCGAGGGCCACACCGTGATGGCCAACCTCGCCAAGATGCCGCACATCCTGGTCGCCGGTGCGACCGGCGCGGGCAAGTCGTCCTGCATCAACTGCCTGATCACCTCGATCCTCGCCCGGGCCACCCCGGACGAGGTGCGGATGGTGCTGGTCGACCCCAAGCGGGTCGAGCTGACCGCGTACGAGGGCATCCCGCACCTGATCACGCCGATCATCACCAACCCCAAGAAGGCCGCCGAGGCCCTCCAGTGGGTGGTGCGCGAGATGGACCTGCGCTACGACGACCTCGCGGCGTTCGGCTTCCGGCACGTGGACGACTTCAACGCGGCGGTGAAGGCCGGCAAGGTCACCCCGCCGCTGGGCAGCGAGCGGGAGCTGCGCCCGTACCCGTACCTGCTGGTGATCGTCGACGAGCTGGCCGACCTGATGATGGTCGCGCCGCGCGACGTCGAGGACTCGGTCGTCCGGATCACCCAGCTGGCCCGGGCGGCCGGCATCCACCTGGTGCTCGCCACCCAGCGGCCCTCGGTGGACGTGGTCACCGGCCTGATCAAGGCCAACGTGCCGTCCCGGCTGGCCTTCGCGACCTCCGCGATGGCCGACTCCCGGGTCATCCTGGACCAGCCCGGCGCGGAGAAGCTGATCGGCAAGGGTGACGCGCTGTTCCTGCCGATGGGTGCGAGCAAGCCGGTCCGCATGCAGGGCGCGTTCGTCACCGAGGCGGAGATCGCCCGGGTGGTGCAGCACTGCAAGGACCAGCTGAGCGCCGTCTACCGGGACGACGTGACGGTCGGGGGCGGGCCGAAGAAGGAGATCGACGAGGAGATCGGCGACGACCTGGACCTGCTGATCCAGGCGGCCGAGCTGGTGGTCTCCACCCAGTTCGGCTCGACCTCGATGCTCCAGCGCAAGCTCCGGGTCGGCTTCGCCAAGGCGGGCCGGCTGATGGACCTGATGGAGTCGCGCGGGATCGTCGGCCCCAGCGAGGGCTCCAAGGCCCGCGACGTGCTGGTGAAGCCGGACGAGCTGGACGGGGTGCTGATCACCCTGCGGGGCTGAGGCCGGCCCTGCAGGGGCCGGGGACGACCCCGCACGGCTGACGGGCCGTCCCCGCCGCGGGTGTTCACTCGTTCGGAGGAGGGTAGGCGCGGAGTGGGGAACCGAATGCCCGTACGCCGCGTCACAGGCCGGAAAGCGCACTCGGCCCGGGGGGACGTCGCGGCCTCGCACCTCCCCGCTGACCACCGGTCAGCCAGGGGGCGGCCCCCGGCCGGGGCGGGCACGCGCATTCGGGCCCGTTCCGCTTGAGAAACGATCCGCCCACGCCCCTAGACTGTTCTCCAGCAGGTGGCCATCCGCTCGAAAGGCGTGCCCCGTGACCATCGGCAAGTCCTCCGACCGCGATAACGCCCCGTCGTCCGTCGAGCCGACCGACGACCCGGTGCAGGCGGCCGATGCCCCGAGCATCGGCCGGGTGCTGTCCGCCGCCCGGATCGAAGCGGGACTCACGGTGGACCAGGTGAGTACCGCCACCCGAGTGCGGGTGCCGATCGTCCATGCCATCGAGGAGGACGACTTCGACCGCTGCGGCGGCGACTTCTACGCCCGCGGGCACCTCCGCGCGATCGCCCACGCCGTCGGCGCGGACGGCGAGGCGCTGGTGGCCCGCTACGACGCCGCCCACGGCGGCTCGCCGGCCTCCAAACGCCCCGCCACCCAGCTGATCGACAGCGGCCCGATCAAGGTGCCCGGCCGCAGTCGGCCGAACTGGGCGGCGGCCATGGTCGCCGCGATCGTCGCGGTGGTCGTGCTGATCGGCTTCAACCTGGTGAGCGGCAAGAGCGGCCACGGCACCACCGGCTCCGCCAGCGCGCCGCTGCCCAGCGGCTCCGGCACCGGCTCGGTCGCCGCGGCCACACCGACCGTCCAGCCGCCGGCGCCCGCGCCGAGCGCCGCGGCGATCGCCGCCGTCCCGGCCGACAAGGTCACCGTGAAGCTGGTCGCCGAGGGCACCAGCTGGGTCTCGGCGATGGACGGCAGCGGCAAGTCGCTGTTCCAGAACAACATCAGCAACGGCCAGGACCAGACCTTCACCGACCCCAAGCAGATCAAGCTGGTGCTCGGCAACGGCGGGGCCGTGCACGCGTACGTCAACGGCAAAGACCTCGGCGTCCTCGGCAAGGACGGCCAGGTGGTGCACGTCACGTACACCCCCGGAGACCCCCAGGCGGGCTGACCACACGGCCCCTCGCGGGCCGTCGATGATCAGCTGATCCGTGGCACACGGCCTCCGGGGCGAACGGCACCGGAGGCCGCGCGTTAATCTTGGGCCTATGCCTGAACGCCGCACTGTCGCCCTTGTCACGCTCGGATGCGCCCGCAACGAGGTGGACTCCGAGGAACTCGCCGGGCGACTGGAAGCCGACGGCTGGTTGCTCGTCGACGATGCCGCCGAGGCCGATGTCGCCGTCGTCAACACCTGCGGCTTCGTCGAGGCCGCCAAGAAGGACTCCGTCGACGCCCTGCTGGAGGCCAACGACCTCAAGGGGCACGGCCGCACCCAGGCCGTCGTCGCGGTCGGCTGCATGGCCGAGCGGTACGGCAAGGAGCTCGCCGACGCGCTGCCCGAGGCCGACGGGGTGCTCGGCTTCGACGACTACTCGGACATCTCCGACCGCCTGCAGACCATCCTCTCCGGCGGCCACCACGCCCCGCACATCCCGCGCGACCGCCGCAAGCTGCTGCCGATCAGCCCGGCCGAGCGGCAGTCCGCCGCCGAGTCGGTCGCGCTGCCCGGCCACGGCGCCGAGGCCGCCGCCGAACCGATCGACGACCTGCCCGCGGGCCTCGCCCCGGCCTCCGGCCCGCGCACCCTGCGCAAGCGGCTGGACAACAGCCCCGTCGCCTCGGTCAAGCTCGCCTCCGGCTGCGACCGGCGCTGCTCGTTCTGCGCCATCCCGGCCTTCCGCGGCTCCTTCATCTCCCGCCGCCCCTCCGACGTGCTCAACGAGGCCCAGTGGCTGGCCGGCGAGGGTGTCCGCGAGATCGTCCTGGTCAGCGAGAACAACACCTCGTACGGCAAGGACCTCGGGGACATCCGGCTGCTGGAGACGCTGCTCGGCGAGATCTCCGCGATCGAGGGCGTCGAGCGGGTGCGGGTCTCCTACCTGCAGCCGGCCGAGATGCGCCCCGGTCTGATCGACGCGATGACCGGGACCGCCGACGTGGTGCCCTACTTCGACCTGTCCTTCCAGCACTCGGCGCCCGCCGTACTGCGCCGGATGCGCCGCTTCGGCTCCACCGACCAGTTCCTGCAGCTGCTGGGGACCATCCGGGACAAGGCCCCGCAGGCCGGCGCCCGGTCCAACTTCATCGTCGGCTTCCCCGGTGAGACCGAGGAGGACTTCGCCGAGCTGGAGCGCTTCGTCACGAACGCCGGGCTGGACGCGATCGGCGTCTTCGGCTACTCCGACGAGGACGGCACCGAGGCGGCCACCTACGACGGCAAGCTGCCCGAGGACGTCGTCGCCGACCGGCTGGACCGGTTGAGCCGGCTCGCCGAGGAGATGACCGCCCAGCGCGCCGAGCAGCGGATCGGCACCGTGGTCGAGGTGCTGATCGAGTCGATCGAGGACGGCGTGGTCGAGGGCCGCTCCGCCCACCAGGCCCCGGAGACCGACGGCCTGACCACCCTGCACGGCGTCGAGGACCCGGAGGTCGGGCAGTTCTGGCGGGCCACCGTGGTGGCCAGCGAGGGCGTCGACCTGATCGCCGAGGCGCTGGAGCAGGTGCGAGCGCCCAGGACCGCGGGGGCCGAGGCTCCGGGAGCCGGGGAATGACCAAGGGGCCCGGCGCCCCGGCCGCGGCCCACCCGGGCAGACCGGCGGCCGCGCTGCCGCCGGTGCCGGGCATCTGGAACATCGCCAACGTGCTCACCATGGTCCGGGTGCTGCTGGTGCCGGTCTTCGTGGCACTGCTGTTCGCCGACGACGGGCACAACCCCAAGTGGCGTGCCGTGGCCTGGGCCGCGTTCGCGATCGCGATGATCACCGACCTGTTCGACGGTGAGCTCGCCCGCCGCAAGGGCCTGGTCACCGACTTCGGGAAGATCGCCGACCCGATCGCCGACAAGGCGATCATGGGCTCGGCGCTGATCGGGCTCTCGGTGCTCGGCGACCTGCCCTGGTGGGTCACCGTGGTGATCCTCGCCCGCGAACTCGGCATCACCCTGATGCGCTTCTGGGTGATCCGCTACGGCGTCATCCCGGCCAGCCGGGGCGGCAAGCTCAAGACGCTGACCCAGGGCACCGCGGTCGGCATGTACGTGCTGCCGCTGACCGGCTGGCTGGCCACCGGACGGGCCGTCCTGATGGCCCTGGCGGTGCTGCTGACCGTCGCCACCGCGCTGGACTACATCGGACAGGCGCTGCGACTGCGCCGCGAGGGCACGGCCGCGGAGCGCGCGGACCGGTAGGGAACGGGGGATCTCGGTGACGGACTACCAGCTGGCCGAACAGGTGCACACCGCGCTGCGGGCCGAGGGCGGCACGCTGGCCGTCGCCGAGTCGCTGACCGGCGGGCTGCTGGCCGCCGCACTGGTGGACGTCCCCGGGGCGTCCGCGACCTTCCGCGGCTCGGTCACCGCGTACGCCACCGAGCTGAAGGCCTCGGTGCTCGGTGTGGACGAGGGTCTGTTGGACGTGTACGGTCCGGTCCACCCGGTGGTGGCCCGGCAGATGGCCGAGGGCGTGCGCGGGCTGATGGGCGCGACGTACGGGCTCGCGACGACCGGGGTGGCCGGTCCGGAGCCGCAGGACGGGCAGCCGGTGGGCACCGTACACCTGGCGGTCGCGGGGCCGGGGGGAACTCTGGTCAGTTCTCCCCTGCTGTCGGGCACGCGTGCCACAATCCGTCACGAAGCGGTGACCGCCGCACTGGAGCTGATCGTCGGCCGGCTCGCTCGATAGGGGCCCGCTGACGGATCTCCACCGAACCGAGATCTGCCGCACTGGTACGCGGGTATGGCACAGCTGGAGGATCGTGTTACATCCAACGGCCTGGTTGGGCAGAAACCAGGTGGCGAACGAGTTGCGTGACGGTGGCCGGGTGGGCCACGTCGGGTACCACGAGGGGCCCGCAAACCCGGGTGCGACACCGGAACGAGGAGGGGGACGGCCTTGCAGCCCAGAGTGAACACGACCAGGGTCCCCGCACGCGATGCGGGCAAGGCGGTACGGTGGGGGCGTGACATCTCGATCCGCAGTCCGAGGAGGGAGGCACCGATGATCCTGCTCCGTCGCCTACTGGGCGATGTACTGCGTCGGCAGCGCCAGCGCCAGGGCCGCACACTCCGCGAGGTGTCGGCGGCCGCCAGGGTTTCGCTCGGATACCTCTCCGAGGTCGAGCGGGGACAGAAGGAGGCCTCCTCGGAGCTGCTCTCCGCCATCTGCGACGCACTCGACGTCCGGATGTCCGAGGTCATGCGCGAGGTCAGCGACGAACTGTCGCTCGCCGAACTTGCGGCGATGGCCACCCTCTCCGAAGGTGATCTGCTGAGGCCGGTACTCGAACCGGTTCCGCTGCCCGCCCCCGGCGCCGACCGGGCGAACATGTCGCCCAAGGCCGCCGCGATGGACGTGGTCGCCGCCTGAACCCGGCCTCGACACCCGGGCTCCTCCGATGCCCGGGGCGAGCGAAGGAGGGCGGTCGTGGGAAGAGTCGCGACGGTGCGCACGGTGGCCCGAATACGGCTGCGGGTGCGGAGGCCGGTGTCCTGGTCGGTCCGTTGGGTCCTGCCGGTCCTCGTGGCCGGGCTCGCCTGCTGGCTGGTCGCCGTCCGGGGACAGCTGGCCGACGGCGCGCTACTCGGACTGCTGGCGGCCGGCGGCTGGGGACTCGGTCTCATACCGGTCCACGCCGACCGGAACGCCACCGGACCGGTACGGCGCCGACGCGAGGAGACCGTGGCCCGGGCGGAGGTACCACCGCCGCCGATCGGGTGAATCGACGTGGCCGGAGGCCGCGGGGTCGTTGACTCCGCGGCCACCGTGCTCTTCGTACGGCCTCCCTACGGCCTCAGCCGCAGGCCGCGGGGCGTGGCGTGGAAGCCCGCCTCCTCCAGGGCACGGCCCAGCTCGGAGCCGAGCGCGGGCTCGCCGTTGGCCCGCTCGACCGTGACGCTGCCGAGCGCGCCCGCGCGGACCGCCCCCGCGAGCGCCCCGGCGGCCAGCGCCAGGGTCGCGTCGTCCGCCGGCCAGGCCAGCAGGGACTTGCCGCCCCGCTCCACGTAGAGCGCCAGCTCGCCGTCCACCAGCACCACCAGGGCGCCCGCCTTGCGCCCCGGGCGGTGCGCCTTGGACTCCTTGGCGCCCTCGGCGGCGGGCGGCTCCGGCCAGGGCAGCGCGGCGCCGTAGGCGTTCGCCGGATCGGCGGCGGCCAGCACCAGCAGCTGCGGCGGCTCGGCGGCCGGTGCGGCCGGCCACTCGGTGGCCCGGGACCGCTCCAGCCGGCCGTTCACCGAGCGCAGCCGGTCGGCCGCGCCCTCCATGGCGAACTGGGCGCCGCCCAAGCCCTCGACGAAGTAGCCCCGGCGGGCCCGGCCGCGCTCCTCCATCGCGGCCAGCACCCGGTACACCCCGGCGAAGCCGCCGGACACCCGCTCGGCCGCCACCGTGCCGCGGGTGAGCAGACCGTGCCGGTCCAGCAGGCTCTGCGCCCGGGCGGTGGCCCGGACCGTCGGATCGGTGGCGAAGGCGGGCAGCAGCGACCAGCGGCCGGCCACCGTCGGCGGGCCGCTGCGCAGCGCCCCGCCGGCCCGGCCGAAGGCGCGGCCCGCCCCGCCGTAGCGGCCGCGCGGAGTGGCCCGGGGGGCGCGGTGGGCGGTCGCGCCCGCCGTCCGGCCGGAGCCGAGCAGGGCGCGCAGCGGGGCCAGGGTGTCGTTGGTGACGTACCCGGCCCAGACCAAGTCCCACAGGGCCTCGACCACCTCCGGCTCCGGCGTCTCCTCCGGCAGCTGCTGGACGAGCTGGCGGAAGAACAGGCCGTAGCCGCCCGCCAGGGCCTGCATCAGGGCGCTGTGCAGCGGGGTGAGCGCGGGTGGGACGGGCTCGGGGCGCAGCAGGTGGGCGCTCTCGGCCAGGTGCAGGCTGAGCCAGCCGTCCTTGCCCGGCAGCGCGCCGGCGCCGCACCAGCCGATCTCGCCGGCCGCCATCAGCTCGTCCAGCAGGCCGGCGGAGTAGTCGGCGAGCCGGGCCGGGAGGATCAGCTTCTCCAGGGCGGAGGCGGGCAGCGCGGTGCCCTGGAGCTGCTCGACCACCCGGAGCAGGCCGTCCGGGCCGCGCAGCCGGTGGCCCGCCAGGTGCTGCCACTGCGGGAGGAAGGCGGCCAGGGCGCGCGGCGGGACGGGCTCGACCTCCTGGCGCAGCGCGGCCAGCGAGCGGCGGCGCAGCCGGCGCAGCACCTCGGCGTCGCACCACTCGGGGGCGGTGTGGGTCTCGGCCGGGAGGAACTGGCCCTGCACCAGGCGGCCGGCGGCGGTGAGCCGCTGCAGGGTGCCGGTGACGACGGCGGTGCCGAGGCCGTAGCGGGCGCCCGCCGCGGCGGCAGTGAACGGGCCGTGGGTGCGGGCGTGCCGGGCCAGCAGGTCCCCGAGCGGGTCCTTGACCGGTTCGGTGAAGGCCTCGGGGACGCCGACCGGCAGCGGGGTGCCCAGCGCGTCGCGCAGCCGTCCGGCGTCCTCGATCGCGGCCCAGCGCTGCTCGCCGGCGATCCGGACCTGGATCACCCGGCGGGCCGCCTCCAGCTCCAGGGCCCAGAGCGGTTCGGCCCCGCGCGTGGTCAACTCGGCCTCGGCGAGCGGGCCGAGCAGGCGCAGCGCGTCGGCCACGCCCTCGGCGTCCTTGATCCTCCGCTCGGGGGTGAGGCGCTGGAGCTCGGCCTCCAGCTCGGCGAGGACCTCGGGGTCGAGCAGCTCGCTCAGCTCGGCCTGGCCGAGGAGTTCGGACAGCAGCCGGGAGTCGAGCGACAGGGCGGCGGCCCGGCGTTCGGCGAGCGGGGAGTCCCCCTCGTAGAGGAACTGGGCGACGTAGCCGAACAGCAGTGAGCGGGCGAACGGCGAGGGCTCGGACGTGGTGACCTCGACCAGGCGGACCGCGCGGGACTCCAAGTCCCCCATCAGCTCGACCAGGCCGGGGACGTCGAAGACGTCCTGCAGGCACTCCCGGACGGCCTCCAGGACGATCGGGAACGAGCCGTACTCGGAGGCGACTTCGAGCAGCTGGGCGGCGCGCTGGCGCTGCTGCCAGAGCGGGGTGCGGCGGCCCGGGTTGCGGCGGGGGAGCAGCAGGGCGCGGCCGGCGCACTCCCGGAAGCGGGAGGCGAACAGGGCGGAGCCGCCGACCTGGTCGGTGACCAGCTGCTCGATCTCGTCGGCCGCGAACAGGGCGGCGTCGGCGCCGACCGGGGCCTCGTCGGAGGCCGTCGGTTCGGCCGGGCCGCTGAAATCGAAGTCGGGGGCGAGCAGGTCGGCGTCGGGGAGGCGGAGCACGATGCCGTCGTCGGCGTGCATGACCTGCGGGTCCAGGCCGTGCTTCTCGCGCAGCCGGGCGCCGAGGGCGAGCGCCCAGGGGGCGTGCACCTGGGCCCCGAAGGGGGAGTGGATGACGATCCGCCAGTCGCCGAGCTCGTCCCGGAAGCGCTCGACCACGATGGTGCGGTCGTCGGGGAGGTGGCCGCAGGCCGTCCGCTGCTCGGCGAGGTAGTCCAGCAGGTTGGCGGCGGCCCAGTCGTCCAGGCCGGCCTGCTGGAGGCGCTCGGTGGCGGCCTCGGGCGCAAGGGCGCCCAGCTCACGGGTGAACGCGCCGAGGGCGCGGCCGAGTTCGAGCGGGCGGCCGAGGGTGTCGCCCTTCCAGAACGGGAGCCGGCCGGGGACGCCGGGGGCGGGGGTGACCAGCACCTTGTCGTGGGTGATCTCCTCGATCCGCCAGGAGGTGGTGCCGAGGGTGAAGACGTCGCCGACGCGGGACTCGTAGACCATCTCCTCGTCGAGCTCTCCTACCCGGCCGCCGCCCTTCCGGCCGGTCTTCGAATCGGCCGCAGTGGTGCCGGCGATGAAGACGCCGAACAGGCCGCGGTCGGGGATGGTGCCGCCGGAGGTGACGGCCAGGCGCTGGGCGCCGGGGCGGCCGGTCACCGTGCCGGCCACCCGGTCCCAGACCACCCGGGGGCGCAACTCGGCGAAGGCGTCCGAGGGGTAGCGGCCGGCCAGCATGTCGAGCACGGCGTCGAAGGCGGACTGGGGGAGGGTGGCGAAGGGCGCGGCGCGGCGGACCACGGTGAGCAGGTCGTCCACCGGCCAGACGTCCAGGGCCGTCATCGCGACCAGCTGCTGGGCGAGCACGTCCAGCGGGTTGCGCGGGATGCGCAGCGCCTCGATCCGGCCCGCCCGCATCCGCTCGGTGACCACGGCGGACTGCACCAAGTCGCCCCGGTACTTGGGGAAGAAGACGCCGGTGGACACCGCGCCGACCTGGTGGCCGGCCCGGCCGACCCGCTGCAGGCCGGAGGCGACCGAGGGCGGGGACTCGACCTGGACGACCAGTTCGACGGCGCCCATGTCGATGCCCAGCTCCAGACTGGAGGTGGCGACCACGGCGGGCAGCCGACCGGCCTTCAACTCCTCCTCGACGAGCGATCGTTGCTCCTTGGAGACGGAGCCGTGGTGGGCCCGGGCGATCACCGCGGGCGCGCCCCGGGCGGCGCCCGAGCCGCCCATCAGCTGGGCCGGGGCGTGCGCCTCGGGGAAGACGGCGCCGGTGGCGCGCTCGTGGGCGATCTCGTTCAGCCGGTTGCACAGGCGCTCGGCCAGGCGGCGGGAGTTGGCGAAGACGATGGTCGAGCGGTGCGCCTCGACCAGGTCGACGATCCGCTCCTCGACGTGCGGCCAGATCGACTGCCGGCGCTGCGGGTCGGACTCGGCGGCGCCGCCGGTGGCCGGGGCGGCGGGCAGGTCGTCCAGGTCGGGGACGGGGACGACCACCGAGAGCTCGAACTCCTTGGTGGAGGGCGGCTGGACGATGACCGCGCCGCGCTGCGGGCTGAGGAAGCGGGCCACCTCCTCGACCGGGCGGACGGTCGCGGACAGGCCGATCCGGCGGGCCGGGCGGTCCAGCAGTTCGTCCAGCCGCTCCAGGCTGAGCGCGAGGTGGGCGCCGCGCTTGGTGCCGGCGACGGCGTGGACCTCGTCCAGGATCACCGTGTCGATGCCCCGGAGCGCCTCCCGGGAGGCGGAGGTGAGCAGCAGGAAGAGCGACTCGGGGGTGGTGATCAGGATGTCCGGCGGGTGGGTGGCGAAGCGGCGGCGGTCGGCGGCCGGGGTGTCGCCGGAGCGGATCGCGACCTGGACCTCGGGCTCGGGCAGGCCCAGCCGGACGGCGGCCTGGCGCAGGCCGGTCAGCGGGGCGCGCAGGTTGCGCTCGACGTCCACCGCGAGGGCCTTGAGCGGGGAGACGTAGAGCACCCGGCAGCGGCGCTTGGGCTCGGCCGGGGGTGGGGTGCTGCTGAGCCGGTCGAGTGCGGAGAGGAAGGCGGCCAGCGTCTTGCCGGAGCCGGTGGGGGCGACCACCAGGACGTCCGTCTCCCGCTGGATGGCGCGCCAGGCCTCGGACTGGGCGGTGGTGGGAGCGGAGAAGGCACCCGTGAACCAGGCCCGGGTGGTCGGGGCGAATCCGGCCAGCGGGTCGGTGGGCCGGGGGGCGTCGGCCTCGGGCGCGTCGGGCGCGTCGGGCGCGTCGGGCTCGGGGGCGTCGGCGGGTGGGGTCGGGTGCTGGGGCGCCATGCCCCCATGGTGCCGGGTGGGACCGACAAGTGAGGTGGGGCGCGGGGTGCGAGGCGGTGCGAGGAGGGGGTGCGAGGGGTGTAGTTGCGGGGGCGGGAATGATGATCGGCTCATATGGTGAGAAATCGGGCGCGTGATCGATCCGTGACCGTGGCCGCAGGGGTGCGGCCTCACCCGACCGACGAGCGGAGAGCGTGGGATGGCGCAGGCGCACCAAACCGGGCCCGTCCGGGCGGTCCAGTGCCGGCGGGTCCAGTGCCGGGGAGTCCGCCGCCGAAGGGTCGGCGGGCCCGCCCTGGCGCTGCTCGCGATGCTGCTCACGGCTCTGGGGCTCGGCGGCGCGGTGCCGTACGTGTCCGGGCCCGGGCGGGCGTACCTCAGCTACCTGGTGCTGGCCGAGCGGGAGGACGCGGCGGGCGCCGCCCGGGCCGGGGCGGAGAGCCGGGCGGCGGGCGGGCAGGTGGTGCAGGAGTACCCGCAGATCGGGGCGGTGCTGGCGTACGCGACCGGCGGCTTCGCGGACAGGGTGCGGGCCCGGCCCGGGATCGCGGCGGTCGGGGCGACCAGGACGGCGCCGGTGGTGGGGCCGCCGCGGACGGTGGCCGGGGCGGGGGACTTCGCGGCGGGGGGTCGAGCGGGTGGGGTGGGTCCGGTGGGTGAGGTGGGTGGGGTGGGTCGAGTAGATGGGGTGGGTCGGGCGGGGAGTTCAGGGGGTCGGGCGGGGAGTTCGGACGGCCGGGGGAGGAGCGAGGCGAGGGGCGGGAGGGACGGGTGGAGTTCGGAGAGGCGGGATGACGAAGGGACCGTGACGGTTCCGGATCCGGCGGAGGGCGGGGAGTGGAACCTCACCATGATCCACGCGGCGTCGGGGCCGCCGGGCGATGCGGCGGTCGGGGGTGCGCCGGGTGTCGACGCGCTGCGGAAGGTCCTGGTCGCTGTGCTGGACTCGGGCGTCGACGACACCCACCCGGACCTGCGGGCGGCCGTCGACCCGAAGGCCTCGGTCTCCTGCGCCGACGGACGCCCGGACGCCCGGACCGGCTCCTGGCGGCCCGACCCCGGGGTCGGGGAGAGCGGGCACGGCACCCACGTCGCCGGGATCATCGGCGCGGCCTCGGCCGGGAAGGGCGTCACCGGAGTCGCCCCCGGGGTGCGGATCGCCGCCGTCCGGCTGCTCGGGCCGCTCGGGCAGTACTACGCGGAGAACATCGTCTGCGGGATGCTCTGGGCCGCCGACCACGGGGCCAAGGCGATCAACGACAGCTACTTCGCCGACCCGTGGAAGTACAACTGCCCCGAGGACCGCGACCAGGCGGCGCTGATCACCGCCGTCGGCCGGGCCGTCGGGTACGCCCAGCGCAAGGGCGCGGTGGTGGTCGCCTCCGCCGGCAACGACGGGCAGGACCTCGGTGCCGCCCGCACCGACGAACGCAGCCCCAACGACCGGGTCTCCGGGCCGGCCCCCACCCGCTCCCTGGGCACCGAGTGCATCCGCCTTCCGGGCCAGCTGCCCGGGGTCGTCACCGTCACGGCCGTCAACCGGGACGGGCATCCGTCCTCGTACACCAACTACGGGCGCGGCCGGGTCTCGCTGGCCGCCCCGGGCGGGGACCCGGACGGCGGGGCGCAGGGGGCGATCATCTCGGACTGGCCGGGCGGGCAGTACGCGGCGCTGGCGGGGACGTCCATGGCGGCGGCGCACGTGACGGGGGCGGTGGCGGTGGCCGCGGCGCTGCATCCGGGGCTCGGGGCGGGGCAGCTGGCGGAGCTGCTGGCGGTGACGGCGGCGGGAGGGTGTCCGGCGGGGGCGGGGGGGTGTGGGGATCGGCGGTATTTCGGGGTGGGGGTGTTGGGGGTGCCGCGGTGAAGGGGTGTGTTCGTGGGGGTGGGCTCTCGGGAGGGTGGGTGGGTGCCGGGGGGGGGGGGGGGGGGGGGGGGGGGGGGGGGGGGGGGGGGGGGGGGGGGGGGGCGGGGGGGGGGGGGGGGGGGGGGGGGTGGGGGGGGGGGGGTGGAGAGGCG
>NZ_JBVHIP010000066.1:0-23400 GCF_055560495.1 Kitasatospora sp. NPDC023176
GGTCGGCCACCGGGCTCCCGGGGCGACCGCCGTCGCGTCCGGCCGCCTTGCCGCTGCGCCGCCTTGCCGCCCTGGCCGGGATCGCCGCGGGCCGGATCCGCGGCCGGTGCTCCTCGCAACGGACGTGACGCGGTCGGTCCGCCGCTACCGGACGCCCCGGGCGGAGACGGCCGGTCACCCGTGTTCGGCGGCTCGGCTACGGGTTCCCGTAGCCGCCCCCGCCGGGTGTGCGGACCTCCAGGGCGTCTCCCGCCCCGACATCGGCGCTGCCGCAGCCGGGCAGGTCCTCGACGGTGCCGTCGGCGCGCAGGATCCGGTTGGCACCGAGGGCGCCGGGCGAGCCGCCGGCCAGGCCGTACGGCGGGACCCTGCGGTGGCTGGAGAGCAGGCTGACCGTCACCGGTTCGCGGAAGCGCAGTCGGCGCAGTGCGCCGTCGCCGCCGTGCCAGTGGCCGGCGCCGCCGCTGCCGGGGCGGACGGCGAACTCCTCGACCAGGACGGGCAGGCGCCACTCCAGGACCTCGGGGTCGGTGAGGCGGGAGTTGGTCATGTGGGTCTGGACGGCGTCGGCGCCGTGGAACCCGGGACCGGCGCCGGAGCCGGAGGCGATGGTCTCGTAGTACTGGTGGTGCTCGTTGCCGAAGCTGAGGTTGTTCATGGTGCCCGAGCCCTCGGCCTGGACGGCGAGGGCTCCGTACAGCGCGCCGGTGATGGCCTGCGACGTCTCGACGTTTCCCGCGGCGACGGCGGCGGGGTACTCCGGCGCCAGCATCGAGCCGGGCGGGACGACGATCCGCAGGGGGCGCAGGCAGCCGTCGTTGAGGGGGATGTCGTCCTCGACGAGGGTGCGGAAGACGTACAGGACGGCGGCGGTGACCACGGCGGAGGGTGCGTTGAGATTGGTCCCGAGCTGTGGGGAGGTGCCGGTGAAGTCGATCGTGGCGCTGCGTTCGTCGCGGTCCACCCTGACCTCGACGGCGATCACGGCACCGGAGTCGGTCTCGTAGCGGCAGCTGCCGCCGACCAGGCCGTCGATGACGCGGCGCACCGCCTGTTCGGCGTTGTCCTGGACGTGCCGCATGTAGGCCTGGACGACATCGAGGCCGAAGTGGTCGATCATTGCGCCGACCTCGTCGACGCCCTTCCGGTTGGCCGCGATCTGGGCGCGCAGGTCGGCGAGATTGGTGTCCGGGTCGCGCGACGGGTACCGCGCCTCGGTGAGCAGCCGGACGGTCTCCTCCTCGCGCAGCCGCCCGTCCACCACCAGGGGCCAGTTGTCGAAGAGCACGCCCTCCTCCTCGATCTCGCGGCTGGCGGCGGGCATCGATCCGGGGGTGATGCCGCCGATCTCGGCGTGGTGGCCACGGGAGGCGACGAAGAACAGGACGTCCTTCCCGGCCGGATCGAAGACCGGGGTGACCACGGTGATGTCGGGCAGGTGGGTGCCGCCGTGGTAGGGGTCGTTGACCGCGTAGGTGTCGCCGGGGCGCAGCTGCCGGCCGCGGCGGCGGATCACCTCCTTGACGGTGGTTCCCATCGAGCCGAGGTGGACCGGGATGTGCGGGGCGTTGGCGACCAGGTTGCCGTCCGGGTCGAAGAGGGCGCAGGAGAAGTCCAGCCGCTCCTTGATGTTGACCGACTGGGCGGTGGACTCCAGCCGGGCGCCCATCTGTTGGGCGATCGCCATGAAGAGGTTGTTGAAGACCTCCAGCAGGACGGGGTCGGAGGCGGTGGTGACGGCCTCCTCGGTACCCGCCTCGACGTGCTCGACGAGGAGGTGCCCGGCTTCGGTGACCGTCGCCTGCCAGCCCTCGTCCACCACGGTGGTGGCATTGGCCTCGGCGATGACCGCAGGGCCGGTCACGGTGTCCGTGGGGCGCATGGACTCCCTCTCCAGCAAGGGGACTTGGCGTCGCTCTCCGCCGGTGTACAGCTCGACGGTGGTGGGCTCCGCAGGCTCCTCGGGGGCGGGGGAGAGGGCGTCGAGTTCCGGCCGCTCGGTGAGGCCGGTGCCCTCGACGGTGAGGGCCTCGATCACCAGCGGGCGGTCCATCAGGAAGGAGTAGGTGGCCCGGTGCCGTTCCTCGAACTCCGCGCGCATGTCGGCCGGTGCGCCCAGCGGGACGTCGATCGCGGTGTCGGTGCCCTGGTAGCGCAGCCTGGCCCGGTGGGTGAGCCGGATCCGTTCCTCCGGGACGCCCTGGTCGAGGAGCCGGCCGCCGGCCGCCGCCGCCAGTTCCCCGGCGAGCGCCCGCACGGCGGCCACGTCGTCCGCTGCGAGCGGCAGTTCGACGGCGTGCTCGAGCAGGACGGTGGTGTCGGCCAGACCGATGCCGAGGGCGGAGAGGACTCCGGCCATCGGTGGGACGAGCACCGTGCGGATGCCCAGTGCCCGGGCCACGGGGCAGGCGACCTGGCCGCCCGCGCCGCCGAAGGTGGTCAGCGCGTAGCGGGTGACGTCGTGGCCCTGTTGGACGGAGATGCGCTTGATCGCGTTGGCGATGCTGCCCACGGAGATCCGCAGGAAGCCCTCGGCGACCTCCTCGGCCGTGCGGTCGCCGATCTCGGCGGCCAGTTCCGCGAACCGGCGCTTCGTCAGGTCGGTGTCGAGCGGCTGATCGCCGCCCGGCCCGAACACGCGCGGGAAGTGCCCGGCCTGGATCCGGCCGAGCAGCAGGTTGGCGTCGGTCACGGTGAGCGGTCCACCGTTGCGGTAGCAGGCGGGGCCGGGGTCGGCGCCGGCCGAGTCCGGGCCGACCCGCAGGCGTTCGCCGTCGAAGCGCAGGACGGAGCCGCCTCCCGCCGCGACGGTCCGGATGGCCAGCATCGGCGCCCGCAGCCTTACCCCGGCGACCTGAGTGGTCACCACCCGCTCGTACTCGCCGGCGTAGTGCGACACATCCGTCGAGGTGCCGCCCATGTCGAAGCCGATCACCCGTCGGTGGCCGGCGAGCTCCGACAACCGCACCATGCCGACGATGCCGCCGGCCGGACCGGAGAGGACCGCGTCCTTGCCGCGGAAGTGCCCGGCCTCGGCCAGTCCGCCGTTGGACTGCATGAACATCAGCCGGACACCGGCCAGTTCGTCCGCCACCTGCCGGACGTAGCGGCGCAGGCCGGGGTTGAGGTAGGCATCCACCACGGCGGTGTCCCCGCGCGGCACCAGCTTCATCAGCGGGCTCACCTCACTGGACAACGACACCTGGTCGAAGCCGAGTCGCCCGGCCAGCCGCTCGATCTCCCGTTCGTGCGCGGGGTGCAGGTAGCTGTGCAGGCAGACCACGGCGAGCGAGCGGATCCCGTCGGCCAGGCAGTTGCGGAGCTCCTCGGCGAGCCGGCCGAGGTCGGGCGGACGCAGTACTTCCCCGTCGGCGGTGATCCGCTCGTCCACCTCGACCACCCGGGCGTACAGCGGTTCGGGCAGCGTGATCTCGCGGGCGAAGATCCGCGGCCGGTTCTGGTACCCGATGCGCAGAGCGTCCGCGAAACCGCGGGTGATGCACAGTGCGGTCGGCTCCCCGGTGCGCTCCAGCAGGGCGTTGGTGGCCACCGTGGTGCCCATCCGGACCGATTCGATGTCTGCTCCCGGGGGGAGCAGGGCCCGGATCCCGGACACGACGGGGTCCTCGTGGCGGGCTGGGCCGCGTGAGAGCAGCTTGTGGGTCAGCAGCCGACCGTCCGGGGCCAGCGCGACCACATCGGTGAACGTTCCGCCCCGGTCCACCCAGAACTGCCAGCCCCTGGAGGTCATGACCGGCTCCCTCCGCCGTACCGCGCGGCGCCCGGGTGTGAGTGACCCTGGGCCCGGGGCCCTGCGCACGAGTATCCGACCGGACGAAGTCGATGAGCAAACGGACATACTGGGCATGGTGGCCGACCGGGGGACGATGGAGGCGGCGATGAGGACCATGACGGCAGGGGTGCTCCGCGAGACCGCGCCGGGCGAACGGCGGGTGGCCCTGGTGCCCGAGCTGGTGCCGGCCGCCGAGCGCCTGGGCGCGACCGTCCTGGTCGAGCCCGGCGCCGGTGCCCTGGCCGGTCACCACGACGCCGACTACCGGATCGCAGGCGCCGCCGTGGTCGGCCGGGCCGAACTGCTGCGCCGCGCGGACGTACTGCTGGGCATCCACCCGCCGAACGTCGACTCCGTCCGCGAGCTTCGCCCCGGCCAGGTACTGGCCGTGTTGGTGCGCCCGCACCGGATCCCTTACCTGGTCCGGCGGTGGGCCGACCGCGGGGTGACGGTCATCGGCCTCGATCTGGCGCCGGACCTGCCCGCCGCCTACCCGCTCGACGCCGAGGCCTCCCAGGGCCGGGCGGCCGGCTACCGGGCGGTCCTGCTGGCCGCCACCCGCCTGGACCGCTGCCTGCCGCCCTGGGGCACCGCGGACGGGCTGCTCGAGCCGGTCCGGGTGCTGGTGGTGGGTGCCGGCCACGCGGGCCTGCAGGCGGCGGACACCGCCCGCCGCCTGGGCGCACCGGTCAGTGCCGTCGAACTGCGCCACCGCGAGCGGGCGGCGGTCGTTGCCTTGGGGGCCGAACTGCTGGACCTGCCCGGACTCCACCCGGTGGCGGGCGAACGGGAGCTGTGGGACGCCCTCGGTCGTGAACGCCCGGCCTGGACGGCGGGCCTCGCCGAGGCCGTCACCCGCCACGACGTGGTCGTCATGGCCCTCGCCCCGCCCGGCCGGACGCCCCCGGTGCTGCTCCATACGACCGTGGTGGGGCGGATGCGGCCCGGCTCGGTGCTGGTGGACCTGGCGGCCGGCCCGGAGGGCGGCACGGTGGAGGGCGTCCGGTCGGACACCACCACGCCGGTCGGCGACGGGGTGACGGTCATCGGTGCCGGGGAGCTCGCCGCCCAGGTGCCCACGACCGCCTCGCTCGCGTACGCCCACAACGCCCTGGCACTGCTGGACCGCCTGATCCGGGGAGGGGAGCCGGCGGACGATCCGGTGCTCGGGCCGATGCTGGTGACCGACCGGGGCATGGTCCGGCACGAGCCGACCAGGAGGTTCCTGCGGGAGGTGATCGCCGTCGCCGGGCTGCCGTAGCGCCTCAGACCGCAGCGTGCGCGAACAGCCCCGCGTACCGGGCTATCGCCCCCGCGTGGTCGGCGCACTGCCGGTAGCAGCAGGACAGCAGCACCAGGTCGGCAGCGTCGACCGGGTCCGCCTCCTCCGCGCGTAGCAGGAGTTCGTACAGCAGCCGTTGCCGCTGACCGATGTCGTGTGACTCGGTGAGAACGTCCGCGATGCTCCCCGGCACCCCGGACTCCAGCACGTCGGCCGCCCGGGAGACCGAGTCCAGGGCCGAGTCGGCGACTCCGCGTAGCGGGGCCAGTAGCGGCTCGTCGAACGGATCCCGCTCCCGGCGCGCCCAGGCCGCCTCCAGCAGCCGCTGCGCCAGCTGCCCGAGGGCCTCAGCCCCGCACCCGACGTGGACGCCCGCCACGACCCCGGCGCGGCCGCCGAGCGTGCCGGCGGCGTCCTCCTCGATCCGGGACCGCAGTTCGGCGAGGGCCCTCTCTGCGGCCGGGACGCCGTCGCCGCCCGCCGGTCCGGTCAGTGCGGCCGTCGCACCGCAGAGCGCAGCGTGCGCCAGCCGCACCAAGCCTGCCAGCTCTCCGACCAGGGCGCGGTACCCGCCGCCTGCGCCGTCAGCCATCGCCTGTACTCCCGTCTTCCGGCCCCTCGATCAGTGTCTCCCCGTCGCCGCGGGCCGTCACGGTCGCGGCGGCTGCAGGGGGCTGCGGGCGTCCTCCACCTCGGCCAGCAGGGCGAGGTGGTCCCGGTACTCCGACCGGTCGATCAGCCCGGCCCGCAGGGCGGCGGTGATCAGCTCCTCGGCCTCCTCCCAGGTGACCGTGGGGCGGGGAGCGGGGCACCCCGGGCTGCTGCTGCGGGGCGGCCCGGGGTGCCGGGCGGCGATGCGCCCGAGAGTCCTGATCAGTGCTGCCATCTTGCGGATGTCATGGCTCCTCCTCGGTCCTGCTGCGGCAGGATCCTGTTCCCACGCTAGGCGGGCCCGGTGCCGGCCACGAGGGCCGACCGGCCCAGGGCCCGGGGCCCGGCGTACCCACCTGCGCCGCCCGGCCGGCGGCCGGTGCCGGGCCCGGCGGGCCCTCGGCCTCGCGCGCCGCGTCAGATCCCCTGCTTGCGGAGCCGGGCCGCGACGAACCCGACGAGCCCGGCGACGACGGGTGCGGCGAGGTCGCTCCAGGACAGCGGAACGGTGTCCAGCACGTCGCGCAGGAACGGAAGGTAGAGGGCGGCCGCCCCGAGCGCGGCCGAGGCGAGCACGGCCAGCGGGAGGAAGAGGTTGGCACGGGTCAGCAGGCGTTCACGCAGGCCCAGTACCACGCCGAGCTGGGCGGCCAGCAGGGCGAGGAACAGGACGCTCTGCCAAGGGCGTTCGCCGCCGTGGGCCCAGAGTGCCGCGCCGAGCGACGCGGCCGCGGCCACCACGCCCAGCAGCAGCACCCGCTGCCAGACCCCGGCGCCCAGGATGTGCTGGCGCGGCGGTCGCGGGGGGCGCGCCATCGCACCGGGTGAGAGCGGTTCCGCGCCCATGGCGACGCCGGTGAGGCCGTGGGTGAGCAGGTTGATCCACAGGATCTGGCCCGCCCGCAGCGGCAGTGCCAGGCCGAACAGCGGGCCGGCCAGCATGACCAGGATCTCGGCCGCTCCGCCGGCCAGCCCGTACACCAGGAAGCGGCGGATGTTGTCGTAGACCCGGCGGCCCTCCGCCACCGCACCGACCACGGTGGCGAGTTCGTCGTCGGCGAGGACCAGGTCGGCGGCCTGCCGGGCGACTTCGGTGCCGCGGCGGCCCATCGCCACGCCGATGTCCGCCTGCCGCAGGGCGGGGCCGTCGTTGACGCCGTCGCCGGTCATCGCGGTGACGGCGCCGCGGGCCCGCCAGGCCTGGATGATGTCGAGCTTCTGCCGGGGATCGGTGCGGGCGAACACCCGTACCTGGGTCGGGTCGCCGATCCCGGCCGGCCCCTGTCCGCTGACCACGGCCTCCGGCCCGGCGGACGCTTCCAGCAGTCCGACCCGCACGGCCAGGGCCCGGGCGGTGGCCGGATGGTCTCCGGTGACCAGCACGGGCAGGATGCCGGCCCGGCGGCAGGCGGCCAGGGTGGCGGCCGCGGAGGGCTTGGGCGGGTCGGCGAGTGCGGCCAGGCCAAGGAGCCGCAGTCCGTGCTCGGCCTCCTCTGGCGGGTCCGGGAGGTGGTCGAGGTGCCGCTCGGCCACGGCGAGCACCCGGTAGCCCTCCGTGGCGAGAGCGGCGGCCGCCTTCCGGGCACGCTCCACCAGCTCCGGGGGCCCGTCCAGTACCGCAGGGGCGAGGACGGCCTCCGGCGCACCCTCGAGGCAGGCCAGCAGTCCGCCTTCGGCGGTGCGGTGTACGGTGGTCATCCGTTTGCGGAGGCTGTCGAACGGCACCTCGGCGGTGCGGGGCCAGGCCTCCTGAAGCTGTCCGTGGTTCAAACCGGCTTTGCCGGCGGCCGTCAGCAGGGCAGCCTCGGTGGGATCGCCGAGCGCTCCCCACTCGTCGTCGGCCTCCGTCGGCGGCCGCAGCACGGCGTCGTTGCACAACGCGGCGGCGGTGAGCAGGCTCCGCACCTCGTCCTCGGCGTCTCCGTCGAGCTCGATCCCGCCGGCCGGTCCGTATCCGTGACCGGTCACGCTGGCCGGTCCGTATCCGTGACCGGTCACGCCGGCCGGTCCGTATCCGTGACCGGTCACGCCGGCCGGTCCGTATCCGTGACCGGTCACGACGGCCGTCGAGTGCGGCGTCCAGAGGCGCTCGACCACCATCCGGCCCTCGGTGAGGGTGCCGGTCTTGTCCGTCGCCAGCACCGAGACCGAGCCGAGCGTCTCCACGGCGGGCAGCCGCCGCACGACGGCATGCCGGGCGGCCATCCGGCGCGCGCCCAGGGCCAGCGCGAGCGTGACGACCGCGGGCAGCGACTCCGGCACGGCGGCGACCGCCAGGCTGATCGCCGTCACCCCCATCTCGCCGGGCGGCTGGTGCCGGAGCAGGCCGACGACGAAGACCACCGCGCACAACCCGACCGCCACGGCGGCCAGCACCCGTCCGAGCCCGGCCAGCCTTCGCTGGAGCGGGGTGGGTTCGGGCTGGGGCCGCAGCAGCGCGGCGATCCGGCCCAGCGCGCTGTCCGCCCCGGTGGCGGTGACCACGGCGAGTGCCCGGCCGCGCAGCACGACCGTCCCCGCCCGGACCGTCTCGTCCTCCGGTACAGCGGCTCCGACCGCCTTGGCCACCGGCAGGGACTCGCCGGTCAACATCGACTCGTCGAGCAGGAGGGCCGCCGAGTCGACCAGCCTCGCGTCGGCCGGGACGATGTCGCCCTCGGCGAGGGCCACTGCATCGCCCGGGACGATCCCGGTCGAGGGGACTCCGCGTTGCTCACCGTCGCGCAGCACCCGCGCGGCCGGCGCGGAGAGCCGGGACAGGGCGGCGACGGCGCTCTCCGCCCGGACCTCCTGGACCACTCCCACGGTCGTGTTGACCACGATCACCAGCGCGATGACCACCGCGTCCGGTTGGTCCCCGATCGCGAGGGTCAGGGCGACGGCCGCGAGCAGCACGGTGATCAGGGGATCGCGCAGCTGCGCGCCCACCCGGGACCACAGCGGCACCCGCCGGTCGGCGGCGACCTCGTTGGGGCCGTGCTCGGCGAGCCGCCGGGCGGCCTCGGCGGAGGTCAGCCCGGGCTCCGGGGCGTGGGTGGCGACGGTGATGGCCTTGGGCCCCTTAGTCCGCGAAGAGGTGCGGTTGGGAAGGGACCGTCTCGTCCGCGTGCCGGTAGTGGTGGATCCGGGCGTCCGGGCCGGGGAAGTACTCGGTCACCCGGCCGTCGTCGGACCAGCGCACGTCATACGGCGGGCTGCCGTCCGGGTGGTGCAGGCCGATGATCTCCCCGTCCCGCCGCACCGCGCCGGGACGGGTGCCTTGGACGATGATGCGGTCTCCCACGGCGGCTTCCATGCCGTTCTCCCTGGGTCGGTCCCGGGCCGGGGCATGCCCGGCCGTCCGTACTCCCATGGCACCACCGCGCGGCGGCTTCGGCAGGGGCCGGACGGCCCCTGGTTCCCGGTCCTGGTGGCCCCGGCGCCGGGGTCCCGAGTGGTGGATCCGGTCACGGAAGGCCGGGCCGGGACCAGCCGGGACCAGGGGCCCGGAACGGGTGGACCCTCGGGACCCGGCGGCGGGGCCGTCAGGCCCTCGGGGGAGCGGGGGCGGATCGGAAGACTGATGGACGGGAGCACCTGCCACCCCGGTACGAGGAGGCGCGAGATGTCCACCGCTGTCACCACCCCCAGACACCCGTCCTCGCACACGTCCCTGCGCCGGCACGTCCGCCGGGCGACCGGGCGGGACTACAGCCCGCTGTGCCGCCCGCTCGACCAGGCGTACAGCCGCCTGGTGGCCGGGCTGGCGGTGGCGATGCTGGCCACGCTGGTCGCGGCCGTGGTCGCGGCCCTGCTGGTCTACCGTGCGGAGACGCACACTGCGCAGCAGACCGCGCGGCACCGGCATGTCGTCACCGCCGTCACCACGGGTGCGGCGCTGTCGGGCACTTCACGTACCGGCGGTGTCCGGGAGTTCGCCCCGGTCAGCTGGACGTACCCCGTCGGGCCCGGCAGGGGGAGCGTGGCCGTGCCGGACGGGACTCTCGCCGGCACGCCCGTGCGGATCGATCTGAACGACGCCGGGGACCCGGTCGGCGGGCCGAAGCCGATCGACATGATCCTCACGGACACCCTCCTGGTCGGCTTCGGCACGGTGACCGTGCTCGGTTTCGGCGCGGAGGGCGCCTTCGCGTTGCGCCGCCGCGCGTTGGACCGGCGGGCGGAGAGGGACTGGGAGGCTGCCTGGGAGCTGGTGGAGCCGCGCTGGTCCGGGCGTCGGTGACGACGCGCGGGGCGCGCGGTGGGCCGGTGCCCGGCTGGTTCAGTGGTCGCCGAGGAAGATCTCGCGGACCTCGCGGGCGGCCTAGTAGACCAGCACGTAGCCGGCGGCGGGGTCGGCCCACCACCAGCCGAGGGTGCTGTTGAGGACCAGACCGAGCAGGACCGCCGTGGCGAGCAGGCCGTCGACCAGGGTGACCCGGCCCTCGGTCCTGAGGACGGGGTTGTCCAGGGCGGTGCCGGTGCGGGTCTTGCCGTAGGCGAGGGCGAACATCACGGCGGCGGTGACGGCGGTCCAGGCGATGCCGAGCGTGGAGTGGTGCGGGTGGAAGCCGCTGACCAGGACGGTCGTGGACTGCGCGAGCAGGTAGAGGCCGAGCAGTGCGAAGCCGGCTGGAGGGGTAGAACGGCGACGGCCGAGGAGGCGCCATGTCCATCGTCCACCCGCCGCGGGTGACCGCCGAAGCTCTGCTGGCCGACGGCACCACCGTCGAACTCCGCCCGCTCGGTCCGGGCGACCACCGCGCGGTGCTGGACCTGCACGCCGAGGGGATGTCGGAGGAGAGCCGCCGGATGCGGTTCTTCGGGGTGAGCCGCAACGCGCCGGCGCAGGCCGCCGACCGGCTGTGCGGGCCGCCCCGGGCGGGCCTGCTGGCGCTCGGCGCCTGGGTGGGGGAGGAGCTGATCGGGGAGGCGGACTGCGCCGGCAGGCCCGGTCTGCAGGGGAGCGGCGGGCAGGCCGCCGCCGTCAGCGGGCCCGGGGGACTGAAGGTACTCGCCCCCGGCGGAGGCGGCGGAGGCGGCGGAGGCGGCGGAGCCAGTGGCCACGGCTCCGCCAGCAGCGTCGGCCATGACGGCACAGCCGGCAGCCCCGCCGGTCAGGGCGGCGGGACCGGTGGAGCAGCACGCTTCGTCCAGGCCACCGGCGGCGGGCAGGGCACTGAACCGATCTGCGCGGCCACCGCCGCCGGCGTGAACGCCGCCCCGACCGTCTACCCCGGCACCGCGGGCGGCCCCGTCGGCGGAGGCAGCCAGGCCGGCGGCACCGGCGGGACCGTCACCCTGCCCGTAGCCGTGACCGGGGCCTGCCCCGCCGGCGTCGGCGGGGGCGGTGGAGGCGGTGGCAATGGCGGCAGGCTGGGACGGCGGCCCGGCCAGAACGGCACGAACGGGACCGACGGCGCAGGCGGCTGCGTCCATCGTCGCGACCCCGTGAAGCAGCACGGTGCGGCGTGGGCCCATCGGCGTTCTGGGACGGGGCGCGGACGGGAACGCCCGGACGGCGTCGGCGGCCACGGACGGTGACTTCGCCCGTACGCCTCGCCGTCGATCGCGTGCGGTCCCCGAGCCGCCCGCGTGAAGGGCCCGCGAGGCGCCCGTGGCACCTTCGCTCCGCCGCAGCACCCTGCTGCACGGCCGCCGGCCCGTGCCCCTCCGCGGTCCCCGGTGCTGCCACCGGGGACCGTTGCCGTACCCGCGCTGCCGTCTCGCCGTCCGGCTGCATCCTGCGGTGGTGCCCAGTCCGTTGAGCGGGCGCCTTCGGTGCGTCTGACGCTCCGGCAGGAGGCGCGCCTGCGCGCGGGTCTTCCGTCCGCTGAGGGCGGGAGACCCGCCGGGGCGGCAGGCAGTCCGCGTCGTCGTGTGGTCCGATTCCTCGCTCCTCGGGTGCGGCACGGTGATCGGGCCGGGTTCGGGCTCGATGGGAGGACGCCCCGGTTGGCCGGGTGTTTCGGCATGGCGCGGGTTCCCTCGGTCGGTGGGACGGGACTCGACGCCGGTCCCAGGCCCGCGGCTCTCTTCAGTACAATGAGGGGTGATACTACAGAGAATACATTGAGGCATCAATGTATCAACAGAAGCATTGGGGGCTGGCTCGGCGATGCGTACCGATGCGACCGAGGTCCTGGACTCGGCGATCCCCGTCCTGGCCAAGGACCGGGCGGCGTCCATGCAGGCCATCGCCAAGCGGGCGGGCATCAGTCGGGCGACCCTGGTGCGGCTCTTCCCCACCCGCCAGGACCTGGTTCAGGCGATGGCCGGGAAGATCCTCGACGACTGCGACCAGGCCCTGTCCCGGGCCGAGGCCGACACTGCTCCCGTGGAAGACGTGCTCGCCGCCCTGGTCGCCGAGTATCCGCCGTTCGCCCAGCTGTGGAACCTCGTCTACGTCGAGCCCGACGTCCTGGGCGTGCCCGAGGCCAGTCGGCGGGCCGACTCGGTCTTCGGGCGGACCGTGGAGCTCTTCAAGCGCGGCCAGAACGCCGGGCTGCTGCGCAACGACATGCCGGCGACCTGGCTGGCCTCGACCTTCTGCGGCCTGTCCGAGACCGCCTGGGAGCTGACCCTCGAAGGTTCCATGGGGTCCCGCCAGGCCCCGGACTTCATCACGGCGATCCTGCTCCAGGGCGCGGCCGCCTGACCGTGCGTCCGAGGCGCCGGTCTCGGGCTCTCACGCCTCGGCGGCAGGAGCGGGCGGCGGCGCCGGCTCGACCGGCGCGCCCCGGCAGCACGACCTGGATCGCCGAGAGTGCTGATCGTCTCGGCCTGCCAATGCCCGGAAGTGCGCCTCGGATGCCGAGATGAGCGTCACTTGTGGGCGTCACCCGGGACGAGTTTCCGCCTCGCTGGAGGCCTCTAATGCCTCTATTGACACATTGATGTTTCAAAGTATTCTTTGCTGTATCGGCCCCACTTGCCGGCGGGGCGGGTTGCCGCAGGTCGGCATCCCAGCGGCGTACGCCGGTTGGGAGGACGACAGGGCGGGAGGCCGTCCCCGACCGGAGGGGCCCTTCGAAGCCTGCGAGGCTTCCTCACCCGCGGGCGGGCCGATGGACGCGACGGAGCGTTCGGCGACATCCTCGTCCCGGCCCGTGTCAGAACGCAGATCGGTTGACGGCTATGACGATGCATCGACGGCACTTCCTACGGAGCGCAGGCCTGGGCCTGCCCAGTCTCGCCCTGCTCGCTTCCCTCTCCGCCTGCGACGACAACGGCGACAACGGGGGAAACGGCGAGGAGAGCGGGATGCCGGGCCCGTCCGGGCGTAAGAAGGTGATCGTCGTCGGCGCCGGGATCAGTGGTCTCGCCGCCGCGCGTGATCTGGCCGACAGGGGCCACGAGGTGTCGGTGCTCGAAGCGCGCGACCGGATCGGCGGGCGGATCTGGACCAGCCAGAAGTGGGCCGGCGCCCCGCTCGATCTCGGCGCGTCGTGGATCCACGGTATCGACGGCAATCCGATCACCGATCTGGCACAGAAGGCCGGTGCGAAGACGGTGGTGACCGACCTCGAAAGCGCCACCGACTACCTCGCCACCGGCCACGAGATCGAGGGCGCCCAGGCCCAGGCGCTCGATCGCTGGCGCAAGGCCGCCGCCAACGCACTGTCCGCCTTCCAGAAGAAGGATGACGATGATGCCTCGGTCCGCAGCGTCGTACAGGACGCGGTGGGCTGGTCCAAGCTCTCGGACTCCGACAAGGCGCTGGTGTCCTTCGCGCTGAACGACTACGAGCACGAGTACTCGGGCAGCGCTGACCAGATGTCGGCCCTGTACTTCGACGACGACGCCAGGATCAAGGGCAAGGACGTGCTGTTTCCGGGCGGCTACGGGCAGATCAGCGACTACCTGGCCAAGGGGCTCTCCGTGCAGACCGGGCAGGTGGTTCAGCAGATCGACTGGAACTCCGGCGGGGTGACGGTCACCACCGTCAAGGGCGCCTTCCAGGCCGACCACGTCGTGGTCACCCTGCCGCTGGGCGTCCTGCAGAGCGGGGCGGTGAAGTTCGGCCCCGGCCTGCCGAAGGACAAGACCACCGCCATCGGCAAGCTCGGCTCGGGTGTCCTCAACAAGTGCTACCTGCGCTTCCCCAAGGTGTTCTGGGCGGACACAGACTGGCTGGAGTACGTGCCGGACGTGGGCAAGTACGGGCAGTGGGCGCAGTGGATCAACATCGCCCGGCCCACCGGCCAGCCGGTGCTGCTCGGCTTCAACGCTGGCGACGTCGGCCGCACCATCGAGGGCTGGAGCGACGCCCAGATCGTCGACAGTGCCATGAGCACCCTGAAGACGATCTACGGCGGCAACATTCCCCAGCCGACGGACTACCAGATCACGCGCTGGGCCTCCGACCCGTACGCATGCGGCTCGTACTCGTTCACCAAGCTCGGTGCCACGTCCGACATGCGCAACCAGCTCGCCGCCGGCGTGGACGGCCGGGTGCACTTCGCCGGAGAGGCGACGGACCGCAAGGACTACGCCACCGTCCACGGCGCCTACCGGTCGGGTCTTCGCGCGGCCAGGGAGATCACCGGCTGACACCGCCGCGTGACCGAACCCCGGGTCGTTCTCCCCTCGTGCGGGCGACGGGGGACGACCCGGGAGCCGTCCACCAGGACCCCGTCGGTCGCCCTGCGGCCTGCGGGATGGCAGCCCCCTTCGGCGCGTACCCCCGAACGCGCCGACGGGGGCGTCCGGCGGTCACCCTGCGGCCGGCCCGAAGGCGCCCTCATGAGCGGCCCCGGCACTCCGGGTGACCGGTCGAACGGGTCCGACCCAGGACGGTGATCGCGGCCGCACACGATCCGGTGCGGTTCCGGCCACCGGCGTGCACCCGGGGCTCCGCAGCATGCCGCCCCTGCCACCGCGTCCCCGTCCCCACCGCACCACCTGCTGGAGCCCTCATGACCACGCAGCCCTTCAGTGCCTCCTCCTCGGCCTTCGAGGCACTCGCCCCCGATGACCCCGGCGAGGTCGGGGGTTACCGCCTCCGCGCGCGGCTCGGTGCGGGCGGGATGGGCCGCGTCTACCTCGCGTACACCCCCGGTGGGCGTCCGGTCGCGCTCAAGGTGGTCCGGCCCGAGCTCGCGGAGGACGCCGAGTTCCGGCACCGGTTCGCCCAGGAGGTCGCCAGCGCCCGCCGGATCCACGGTCTCTACACCGCCCAGGTCGTCGACGCCGGCGTCGACGCCGCCTCCCCCTGGCTGGCCACCACGTTCGTGCCCGGTCCCTCCCTCCAGCAGGTCGTCCGGCGCCACGGTCCGCTGCCGGAGCGCACGGTCCTGCTGCTGCTCGCCGGCATCGCCGAGGCCCTGCAGGCGATCCACGCGGCGGGCGTCGTCCACCGCGACCTCAAGCCCGGCAACGTCCTGGTGGCCGCGGACGGGCCGCGCGTCATCGACTTCGGCATCGCAAGAGCCGCCGACGCCAGCCCGCTCACCGGCACGGGCCTGCTCATCGGCTCGCCGGGCTACATGGCCCCCGAGCAGGCCCTCGGACAGCCCGCCACCGCGGCCACCGACGTCTTCGCCCTGGGGGCCCTGATCGCGTACATCGGCTCCGGCGCACCGCCCTTCGGGGACGGGCCCGAGCCCACCACCCTCTACCGGGCGGTCCACGAGGAACCCGACCTCTCCCGCCTGCCGTACGGACTGCACGAACTGGTCCGGTACTGCCTGGCCAAGAACCCCGGGGACCGGCCGGGCACGGGTTGGCTGATCGAGGCCGTCCGCCACCACCCCGCAACCGGCGGCGAACTCCGTTTCTCCGACGGCTGGTTGCCCCCAGGGGTAAGCGGCGAGCTGCACCGCCACACCGACCTGCCGACCGCACCCGCCCCGCCCGTCACCGTTCTCGACCGGGTACCGGCCCCGCCCGCACCCGCCCCGCCCATCCCCGTTCCCGCCCACGGGGGGACCGCTTCCGGCAGCGGACGCAGGGTCGAGGCCACCACACGCCGGGGCGCCCGCGCCGCCGTCGTGACGGTGGCCACCCTCCTCCTCGGCGCCGCGGCGGCCTACGTCCTGCTCGACTACACCGACTACTTCGACGATTCCGCCGAGCAGAACACCGGCAGGCAGAACACGGCCGCCGCCCTCCTGCCGTCCGCCACACCCGTCCCGCCCGCCTCCTCACACGAGGCCGGGGTCCCCGGCTACACCACCGTCTACACCGACCTCGAACTCACCTCGCCCGACCGGGACCACGAGTTCGACCTCAAGGCCGGGAAGGTCACCCAGGATGCCAGCGCCTGGTACCTGGCCCGTCAGGCCGGCGCCTTCTACATCCAGGAGGACGGCGACGCATACGTCCCGCCGGCCGGTCCCTTCACCCTCATCGACTGCCTCAAGGGCATCGAAACGCAGCCCACCTCCGCCCTGCCGTTCACCACACTGCGTGCCGATCGCAGCTTCTGCGTCCGCGCCTCGGGCGGCCAGGATGTCGCCGTCGTCCGTACGCTCGCCACCGCCACGACCGACGGCCCGGTGAGAGTCTCCATCACTTACTACCGGCGCTCGGCCTGATCGATCCGCCCCTCGGTCCCCCAGTCGAAGCGACGGGGGCAAGGCAGCCCGGGCGCCGGTCCTCGCGCCGCCCTCCGTGAAGCCCTGGAAGCCGTCGGAGGTGTGTTCGCCGGCGGAGTGCAGTCGGCCCTGGGCCGTCCCCTCGTGGCCGGTGTGGGTGGTGAGGTGGCTCACCGGCCAGTAGGAGTAGACCCTGTGGGTGTACGGGTCGAGGTGCCAGGCGGACAGAGTGGCCCGGCCGTTCCACGCCGCCGCGGTGCCCGGCCAGCGCTGGTCCATCCGGCCGAGGTAGCCGCGGACGAGGCCCGCCGGGTCCGGCGTGGAGGCGTTCGTGAAGGCCCGGGGCGGAGTGAGCGAGGAGGCGGGCGTACCGCCGCCGTACTGGACCGGGATGCCGTAGGTGCCGCGCCCGGCCGCAGGTGACGTCCCAGGCCTGCTGGAACGGCAGGTCGGAGCAACGGGTCGGCCTGAGCCTCGGTGCTGGGCTACGCCGCTGTGTCCGCGAGGCGGCGGCGCCTGGCCAACGGGAGGTAGAGCAGCGCGCAGGAGCCGACGGCGACGAGGCAGTAGGTCACCGCCCTGGCACCGTTCTCCACGTACTGCTGCCACGTGGCCCACGCGCAGACGCCGGTCAGGCTCAGGGTCACGAAGGACAGGCCGATGGCCCCGCCGGGGACGTGGTAGGGGCGTTCCAGGTCGGGTTCGCGCACCCGCAGAGCGATGAGTGCGGCGACTTCGAGCAGGAGCGTGATGTTGGCGAGGAAGACGTCCGCGATGATCAGGCTGGTGAAGCTGCTCAGGCAGAACAGGGCGTAGATCGCGGAGGAGCCGATGAGGGAGACGACCGGGACCCGGTGGCGGGCGGTCCTCCTCGCCACCCAGGCCGGGAAGTAGCCGTCCTGCGCCAGGACGAAGGGCACCCGGGCGCTGGAGGTGAGGAGCGCGGAGAACATCGCGCCGGCGGCGATCATGCCGCCGACCGTCACGGCGGTGCGCAGCCACGGTCCGCCCAGGGCTCCGGCCACGTCCGAGAAGGAGCCGCTGTGTCAGGTCTTCCAGCCGGCCGGGCCGTCCGGCCCGAGCGTGAGCGAGGCGAGCGCGGGGAGCAGGTAGCCGGCCGTGATGACCACCAACGAGACGGCGAGGGCGCGCGGCAGGTGCCTGCGCGGGTTGTCCATCTCGCCAGTGAAGGCCGATACGTCGTCCCAGCCCCCGTAGTTCCACATGGCGAGGAAGAGCCCGGCGCCGAAGGCGCTCGCCACCGACTGGTCGGGGCGACCGGTCAGCTGTGCGACGGGGCTGGTGCCGTCGCCGAGCAGGTGCGCGAAACCACCGATGCTCAGCAGCAGCAGCGGGGTGAGGCAGAGGACCGCGAGCACGACGGAGGTACGGCCGACCCTGGCCGTGCCCGTCAGATTGAGCAGGACGCAGGCCGTGATGACGGCGAGGCAGACGCACCAGTGCACGTCGAACCGGAGGTGGCCCGCGGTGAACAGCACATGGTCGCCCGGTGCGGCCCAGGCGACCATGGACTGGAGGTAGTTGGTGAACAGGACCGGATAGACCGCCAGGTCCACGAAGCCGCCCAACCAGCTGAGCATGCCCTGCTGGAAGGCCCAGAAGCGCCCCAGCCCGCGCCGCACCCAATGGTAGTAGCCGCCGTCGACGGGCATCGCGGTGCCGAGTTCGGCACAGACCATCGCATGCGGAACGCCGTACACGAGGGGGGTGACCAGGAGTAGCAGCAGACCCGTGCCGGGCCCGGCGGTGGAGAACAGGCCTTCGATGCCGTAGGCCCCGCCGGAGACGCTGAAGAAGATGAGCGCGATTAGGGGCGCGAGTTTCACGGTCCTGGCGGGGGAGGGGGACTGCGCAGTCGGAGCGGTTGCTGTGGTCACGGCGGTGACGTTCGGTGGCATTCTTACCTTGATCCGGCAGGCGGCGGGCAGCGAGTCGGGTGATTATCTCCACGGAACAGGGAGGTGGCACATCCGGTTGGCGTCGCCAACCGCCCTGTGCCGATGGTCGCGGAGAGTCACAGGGGAAGTCCGTGGTCGGCGGTGGCCAAGGGCTCAGCCGGTGACCTCCTTGGCCGCGCGGACATCCGACAGATAGGCGCCGTGGACGGTCGCGAAGGACTGGCGGCTGGTCGCCTCGCCTGCGAAGTGCACCCGGCCGTCCACGGCGGCGGCGAGCCGGTCGCGCAGGTCGGGGGTGGAGCCGAGGCTGTTGAAGGAGTACGAGCCCAGTGCGTACGGGTCGGAGGCCCAGCGGGTGATCTGGAACTCGGTCGGTGCGGGGGACGTCGTTGCCGTAGATGGTCTTCAGGCTGGTCATGGCGCTGTCGACGATCTGGTTGTCGCTCCAGCTCTCGGTGGTGCGGCCGAAGTCGGCGGCGTTGAAACCGAGCAGCACGGGCTGCCCGGTGGGGCAGGCGACGTTGATCCACTGCGCCCACTGGCCCGTCGTGGTCCGGGGCGGGCACGTACATCAGCCAGTCGGTCTCCGCCCAGAACACCTTCGGGAAGCGCAGGTAGCACTTGTCGAGCACGCCCACGCCGAGCCTGCCGATCGCGGTCTGCCTGTCCTCGGGCAGGCCGGGGCCGAAGGTGACCGCGCCGCTTTGCAGGACGCCCAGGGGCAGCGTGACCACCACGTGGTCGGCCTGGAGGGTCCCCCTGTCGGTGGTGACGGTCACGCCGTCGGAGGTCCAGTCGATCCGCTTGACGACCTGCCCGGTCTGCACCGTCAGGTCCTTGGCGAGGTGGTCGGTGACGGAGCCGTAGCCGTCGGGGAACAGCACGTCCTTGCCCTTGATCCTGGCGTCGTCGTCGAAGTACAGGCCGGACATCCGGTCGACGCTGCCCGCGTAATCGTGCTCGTAGTCGTTCAGCGCGAAGGCCACCAGGGCCTTGTCGGAGTCGGTGAGGTTCGACCATCCGAGGGCCTTCTGGACGATGTCGCGCACCGCGGCGTCCTGGTTGTCGTCGCCCTGGAACGTCGAAAGAGCCTTCGCGGTGTCCTGCTGCCGGCGCTGCAGCGCCTGCGTCTGGGCATCGGAGAACTCCTGTCCGTCGGACGCGTAGTCGGTGGCGCTCTCGGGGTCGGTCACCACGCTCCTCGCGCCGGCCTGCTTCGCCAGGTCGGTGATCGGGTTGCCGTCGACGTCGTGGATCCACGACGCACCCAGGTCGAGCGGCACCCCGGCCCACTTCTGGCTGGTCCAGACCCGCCCGCCGATCCGCTCGCGGGCTTCGAGTACCGACACGTCCTGCCCCTTGTCGGCCAGGTACCGCGCGGTCCCCAGAGCACTGATCCCGGCACCGACGACCACCACCTTCCGGCGCCCGGACGAGCGCGGCGGGCTGTTCTCCGTTCCGCCGTCGTATGGGCCACCGGCGCGGTCCAAGAGGCCGCTGACCGGCCACCAGGTACCCGGCGCCGATCAGCGGACGAGCACCCGTTCGCCCGAGCGGGGCACCACGGCCGTCCAGCCGAGTTCGCGGTCGATCCGGTCGCGCAGCGCCTGCGAGCCCTCCGGTTCGCCGTGCACGAGGTAGACGGCGCTGGGCGGTGGGGCATGCCGCAGCCAGTCGATGATCTCGCCGGCGTCGGCGTGCGCGGAGAAGGCGGGGACGTTGACGACCTCGGCGCGCACCGGGACGTAGCTGCCGTACATCTTGAGCGCGCGGGCGCCGTCCACCAGGTCCCGGGCGCGGGTGCCCTCGGCGGCGTAGCCGACCACGACGACGGTGTTGCGGGCGTCGGGCAGCAGGCGGGCGAGATGGTGGACGACGCGGCCGCCGGTGGCCATGCCGGAGGCGGAGACGATGACGGCCGGGCCGTGGGCGTGGTCCAGGGCGAGTGACTCCTGGAGCGAGCGGATCAGGGTGAACGGCTCGGGATCCAGCGCGGTCGGGCCCTCGGCGAGGACGTCCGGGCGCAGCTGGTCGGAGCCGGCCGCGAAGGCCTCCCGGTAGATCTGCAGGGTGGCCAGCGCCATCGGGCTGTCCACGTACACCGGGACGTGGGCGGAAAGGCGGCCGGCCTTGCGCAGCTCGGTCAGCTGGTGCAGGACGACCTCGGTGCGGTCGACGGCGAAGGACGGGATGACGACGGTCCCGCCGCGGGCCAGGGTGCGCTCCAGGGCCGCGGCAAACCATTCGCGGGCGGCCGTCTCCTCGTGGTGGCGGTGGCCGTAGGTGGACTCCATGAGCAGGACGTCGGCGCCGGTGAAGGGTTCGGGCGGGCGCAGCAGCGGATGGACGGGGCGGCCGAGGTCGCCGCTGGCGGCGATGGTGTGGCCGTCTTCGAGCGTGAGGTGGGCCCAGGCGGAGCCGAGGATGTGTCCGGCGCGGTGCAGCCGGAGCACGATGCCGGTGGTGATCTCGATGTCGGTGTCCAACGGGACGGGGTCGAACATCCGCAGGGCGTTCTCGACGTCCTTGTCGTCGTAGAGCGGCTGGGCCGGCCGGTGTTTGGACCAGCCGTGCTCGTTGGCGTGGTCCGCCTCCTCCCGCTGCAGGTGGGCGCTGTCGCGCAGGATCAGCTCGGCGATCCGGGCAGTGTCGGGGGTGGTGAGGATCGGGCCGCGGAAGCCGTCCCGGACGAGGCGCGGCAGGTAGCCGCAGTGGTCCAGGTGGGCGTGGGTGAGCACCACGGCCCGTACGTCGGCCGGGTCGAGCGGCAGCGGGCGCCGGTTGCGGCGGCGCAGCTCGGCCAGGCCCTGGAACAGGCCGCAGTCGATCATCAGACGGGCGTGGTCGGTCTCGACCAGGAACTTGCTGCCGGTGACGGTGCCCACGCCACCGAGGAAGGTGAGCAGGCCGGGCCGGGGTGTGTGGGCTTCCGTGGTCATGGCCGCCTCCAGAGAGGTACGGATCCTCCCATGCTCCCGCCGTACGGTCGCGCTGTCCTGGGCCGGATCGGCCCTGTCCGCGGGGACCGTACGGCCCTGTCCGGCGGCGGCCGGTGCGGCGGAGAGTGAAGGCGGGACCACCCGAGGAGGAGTGAGGACGATGCAGCACCGCAGCGTCAATGACGTGATGACCCGTGAGGTCGTCACCGCCCGGCCCGACACGCCGTTCAAGGAGATCGCGGCGCTGTTCCACCGCAACGACATCACCGCGATCCCGGTGATCGACGACCAGCGCCGACCGCTCGGCATGGTCTCGGAGGCCGACCTGCTTCGCAAGGAGGCCGTTCTGCCGGACCCGGAGGGCCGCTTCCCGGGCCGCTGGCTGGACGCGAGCGACCGCGCCCGCGCCGAGGCCGAGACCGCCGGCGGGCTGATGACCAGTCCCGCCGTCACCGCCCGCCCCGGCTGGTCGGTGCCGGAGGCCGCTCGGGCCATGGACAAACACAAGGTCAAGCGCCTGCCCGTGATCGACGAGATCGGCCGCCTGGTCGGCATCGTGAGCCGCCGCGACCTGCTCCAGGTCTTCCTGCGACACGACGCGGCCATCCGGGAGGAGATCACCCACGATGTCCTCGGCCAGACCCTCTGGCTCGCCCCCGGTGATGTCCAGGTGGCGGTGCACGACGGTGTGGTCACGCTCAAGGGCAGGCTTCCGCGCCGCAGCCTGGTCCCGATCGCCGAACAGCTCTGCCGCGCCGTGGACGGCGTGGTCGCCGTCCACCACACCCTCGACTGGACCGAGGACGACACCGATCCGGCCGTGGAACGCCCCCGCGCCTACCGCGCCGCTTCGTAGGAGGCCACGATGACCCGCACACCGAGCACGGTCGCCGACGTCATGACCCACGCCGTGGTCGCCGTCGGCCGCGACGCGGACTTCCGTGAGGTCGCGGAGACCCTGCAGCGCTGGCAGGTCAGCGCGCTTCCCGTGCTGACCGGCGACGGTCGGGTGATCGGGGTGGTCTCCGAGGCCGACCTGCTCACCGCCCGTGACCGCGACGGCGAGCGCGCCGACGCCCTGACGGCCGGGCGGATGATGTCCGTCCCGGCGGTCACCGTGCACCCGGGCAGCCCGCTCGGCGAGGCCGCCCGGGCGATGGCCTGCGGCCACCTCAAGCGGCTCCCGGTCGTGGACGAGGAGGACTACCTGGTCGGCATCGTCAGCCGGGGCGACCTGTTGAAGGTCTACCTCGGCGACGACCGGGAACTCGCCGACCGCGTCCGCCTCGAACTGGTCGCCACCCTCGGCCCCGCCGCTGCGGTGGACACCGACGTCCGCTCCGAGAACGGCCGGATCACCCTGAGCGGCGGCCTGCCGGACACGGTCTCCGTGCCTGTCCTGGAGTGCCTGGTGTGCTCCGTGCCCGGGGTGGTCGGCGTGGAGCTGCGGCTCGCCGCCCCGGCCTGACGGGGGCTGGGCGGCGCTGGGGCTCGCCGCAGTCGACGGTTCGCCGGAGAGCCTTGCCGCCGCCCGGGTGGGCCGCTGACGAGACGGTCCGGCGCGGTGCCCGGCTGCGGCTGGTGTGCGCCTGGCCCCGGCCGCAGCACGCGGCGCCCGGACTGCCCGGTGTGAGCGAGGCGCGCGGCCGGGTGCTCGGCATGCTCGCAGACACCGCGGCCTGGCTGCGGGCCGACCATCTGGCCTCGGCGGTCGACGCCGCCCTGCTGGACGGGCACGCACCGGCCGGGATCACGGCCGCGGCGGATTCGGCCGAACTGCTGGTGATCGGTTCCTCCGCGTCGCACCGCCCGCTCGGTTCGGTGGGGCTCGCCGTCGCGGCCCGCGCGGTCTGTCCCGTCGTCCTGGTCCGGGCTTCGCCGGGTTCGACGGGGCCGCCCCGGGAGGTGGTGGCGGGTGTCGACGCCCACGACCCCGCCGAGGCCGCCCTCGTCTTCGCCCGGCGGGCCGCCGCGGTCCGGGGCGTCCGGCTGCGGGTCGTCCACGCCTGGACGCCGAACCGGCCGCTGCTGTCCGCCGCCGAGCCGGCAGGGGTCGCCGCAACGGAGGAGAGCGCACTCGGCGACGTCCGCGACGGCGGCCGGCTCCGGCACCGCCGACCTGCTCGTACTCGGCCGCACCGGGCACCGCCTGGGCCCGGTCACCGGGCGGTGATCCACCGCGCCTGGTGTCCGGTCGTCGTCGTCCCGCGCGGCTGACCCGGTGCGCCCGGTCGCGCGGACGCGCAGAATCGGTGGTGTCACCGACCGCGCACACCGGGAGCAGGCCATGGACACGCCC
>NZ_JBVHIP010000067.1:0-23078 GCF_055560495.1 Kitasatospora sp. NPDC023176
CTCGGACAGCGTGATCACTACGGCAGAAGGCCCAGGATGCGACACCAGAACAGGGTAGCAACTTACCCTCGTGATTTGCGGCGCATGACACTAGTGCCGTGACCGGAAAGGATCACCGGGGTGGGAGCTGGGCGTGAAAAGATCGCGGCCGTGACCATCTCGCTTCATGACTTTGCTGGCGAACACTCGCTGACGTTGGACGTTGGTGGCCTTGCTGCTGATACGGCGGTAGCCGATGCAGGGCACGAGCCGAACGGGTACTTCTGGGAAGGTCTCGTGCAGTTCGCCTGGCCGGACATTGCCGAGCGCCTCGACTTCCACAGCGAGGCCGGCATGTTCTGCGCGGTCGGGAGTCCGAGTGACCTCGCGCAACTCAAGACGGCCCTTGAGCCGGTCATCGCGAGCCCCGAGGCGGCCAGGGACATCATCGCCCGGGCGGAGACTTCGGGCTTCGAGTTCGACGACTAGGAGCTCCAGCGGACAGAAACACCGGTTCGTTCAGGCTGCTGCGGTGACTGGGCGCCCGCCCCAGCGGATGCCCTTCTCGCTGCGGATGCGGGCTCGCTCGCGCCGTTGGGCGGCGAGGACGTCAGGGTGGCGGGCGTTGGTGTTGCGCCAGCGCAGGTAGGCATGCAGGGCCCGGGTCTGGACGGTGTGGTTGCGGTGGTTCGAGTTCGCGATCGTGAACTGCCGCAAGGGCCCGAAGTGGGCCTCGATCGGGTTGGCCCAGGACGCGTAGGTCGGGGTGAAGCACAGCTCGACGCGGTTCTTCTTCGCCCAGCGCCTGATCTGTTGGCCCTTGTGGGCCGACGGGTTGTCCAGGATGACGTAGACGAGTACGTCCTGGTCGACGGAACCCTCGCCGAGTGCGACCGTGTCGGCGACGGACGCGCCGACTACTCCGGCAAGCACCGCCGCCACGGCGTGAACCTGCAGGTCATCACCGGTCCGGCCGGCGGGCTGGTGTGGATCTCCCGCGCTCTGCCCGGCCGCACGCACGACCTGACCGCCGCGCGCACCCACCGCATCGTGAAGACCTGTGTCCGACTCCGGATCCCGGTCCTGGCCGACATGGCGTACACCGGTGCCGGCGGAACGTTCGCAATGCCGGCCAGACGCCCGCCCCGGAACGAACTCACTGTCGGGCAGAGATCGCTGAACCGGGCCCACGCCCGCCTCCGCTACCCCGTCGAACGTGGCGTGGCCACCGTCAAGCGCTGGAAGGTCTTCCGCCGCGCACGCTGCAGCCCGAACTGGTTGACGTCAGCAGCCAAGGCCGTCCTCACCCTGGAGCTGCATCGCTGAAAAGGCTCAGTGCCAGCTGCCCGACCGCGTCGGCAGCCTTCTCATCAAGCTGTCGCTCGGGCAGGCGGCCGAGCAGGTTGAGCGCGTCGGTGGCCAGGGCGTCGACCAGGCCGGCGCGGGCCTGCTCGTCGTTCCAGGCGATGCGGGGCTTGCCCGCATCGGCGTAGTCGTGCGCGGTGCACCAGGTGGCGGCCACGCGCTCGGCCCCGGGCACATCGCGGATCACGCGGCGGATTGCGGCGACGAGTTGGGTGACGGTGTCCTGGGTTGCCACCGCGTCGTCCGGCACGGTGGAGTCCAGTGCCCGCCGGCGTTTGCCCTTGAGTACGCCGGTGGTTGCCACGACCCCCTTGACCTTGGCGAACAGCCGCATCGGATCCCCGGATCGTTGCAGGCGGCGCCGGAAGTAGGTCAGCAGGGACGCGTCGAATGCGGTGTCGTTGAGGCCGATACCGCAGGCGGCCTTCCACCGCAGGTCGCAGCGCAGTTCCTGGACCGTCACGAAGTCCGACAGGCCGTGCAGGCTCTGCAGCACCACCGTCGCGGCCAGGACCTGCGGCGGAATACTCGGCCGCCCGTTCGCCGACGTGCTCTCGGATTTCGGCCGGGGTTGTTCTTCGTTCCCCCTGCGGTCGAAAGTTCAACGGTGGTCGGAGCCGCGCGCCTTCGGAGGGTCCGGGCAGGGTCGCCCTTGTGTCTGGAGCGGGGCTGACCGGGGGCGAGGCGGGGTGCGCTGTCAGCGGTCGCCGGTTACGGGGGCGAAGGGTCCGTCCAGGGCTGCCCATTGCAAGAGCAGGATGGTCTTGCCGTCGGTGATGCGTCCGTCGCGGGTCATGGCGAGGGCTTGGGTGAAGGGTAGTTCGAGGACCTCGATGTCTTCGCCGTCTTCTTCGAGTCCGCCGCCGGTCCCGGTTCGGTCGGCCGGGGTGTAGGGGGCGGCGAAGAGGTGGAGGCGTTCGGTGACGGAGCCGGGGCTCATGTAGGTGTCGAGGACGTGGGTGAGGGGGCCGAGGGTGACGCCGAGTTCCTCTGTGCTCTCGCGTCGGACGGCGCTCTGGGGGTCGTCCGCGTCGAGGAGTCCGGCGGCGGCTTCGATGAGCATGCCGTCCGGGTGGTCGTTGACGTAGGCCGGGAAGCGGAACTGGCGGGTGAGCAGGACCTTGCGGCGTTCGGTGTCGTAGGGCAGGACGGCCGCGCCGTTGCCGCGGTCGTAGGTCTCGCGCTGCTGGGTGACGGTGCGTCCGTCGCGGCGGCGGTAGTCGAAGGTGGTGCGGCGCAGGACATGCCAGCCCTGGGAGGTGAGTTCGACATCGCGGATCACGACGTCGGGGTTGCGGGCCAGGTCCCGTCCGGCGCGGTCGAGGTCGGTGCGGCCGCGGTGGTCGGGGGTATCGATGCCGGGGCGGGTCTTCACGCGGTCTCCTGCGGGGTGCGGTGCGGGATCTCGTTCACGTCGTGGTAGACGGGCAGGCCGCGGCGGCGGGCGATGGCGACGTCCTGATCGGCCCCGGTGGAGTCACCGGGGAGCCGGAGCACGGCGTCGCAGTGGGCCAGCAGGCGCTCCGCGGTCGGGTAGAGAACCTGGTCGGCAAGGGGATCGGTGAGGCCCGCACCAGCCGAACGCAGGACGGGCAGGGCGACCCACTCCCCGATCATGGGGACGTGGCCGGCGGCGAACACCGGCCATGCTGCCGCTTCGAGGCGGGCGAGGTTGGCGGCCATAGCCTGCGGGTCGCCATCGGTGCCGGAGCGGTAGGGCCCGGCGATGAGGATGAGCATCGGCTTGTCGGTCATGGTGCGCTACAGTACACGCAGAAACGTGCAAGAACAGGAGAGAATGCGGATGCTGGCTGCCGAGAGGCGTGACCACCTGCTGGGCCTTCTCGCCCGCGAGGGCAAGATCGTCGCCAAGGACGTCGCTGCCGACGTGGGCATCTCCGAGGACAGCGTGCGCCGCGACCTGCGCGACCTCGCCGCCGAGGGGCTGTGCCAACGGGTTTACGGCGGCGCGCTGCCCGTCTCCCCGGCCGTCGTGGACTACACGGCCCGCCAGGCCGTCACCCCCGACGGCAAGCGGAAGGTCGCCGCCGCGGCCGCCGCGCTCGTGCGGCCCGGCAGCGCCCTGATCCTGGACGGCGGCACCACTGCCCTCGCCGTCGCCCACGCGCTCCCGGCGGACCTGGCGTGCACCGTGATCACCCACAGTCCAACGATCGCGGTCGCTCTGCTGGAGCATCCGCAGGTTGAGGTCTTCCTGATCGGCGGCCGCGTCTTCAAGCACTCGGCGGTCGCCTGTGGCGCCGCCGCGGTAGAGGCCGCCCAGAACGTCTCGGCCGACCTTTGCCTGCTCGGCGTCACTGGTGTTCACCCGGAGGTGGGACTGACCACCGGCGACGCCGAGGAGGCCGCGATGAAGCGCGCCCTGGCTGCACGGGCCGCAGACACCTACATCCTGGCCTCCTCCGAGAAGATCGGCACAGCCTCCCGGTTCCGTGTCCTGCCCTGGGAGGAGATCAGCGGACTCATTACCGACGCCGACCCCCACCACGCAGTCGTCGAGCAACTCACAGAGCGCGGCGTGGAGGTCCTGGCAGCCGACTGAAAGCCACGGACCGACCGGGGGACCGCAGGAGAATCAGGGCACTGCCCCGCCAGCGTGATCTCGCTGACGCGGTGGGCGGCGGCGACATCTCTGCGGAGTTGGCCTTCACCTCACGGATGACACCCATTCTCTACGAGAAGCTGCAGGGAAGTCCCCGCCGCGTCAAGTACTTCATCAACGACATGCGGGTGCGCCAGTCCGTCGCCGGCTGTGGCGGGTTGGTGGTTCGCTGGTGGGTCTTGTTGGCGGGCTGAGGGTTTATGGGTTGGTTGAGAAGGACCGGGCCGGGGTCTGTAAAAAGAACGGCTCTGTCCTGTAATCGGTGGTAGCGCTGGGTAGTGATCACTGGAGGAGGATGCGGTGGCGGAGCAGGGGGAACCCGGCTCGGCCGTGCATCTGTCTCATGATCTTCTTGGTTCGTGTGTTGACTCCCTCGGTGCGGCCGTTGTGGTGCGGGGTGGTGAGTCCGGCGTCGACGGCGGCACGGTCGAGTTCCAGGCCGTTCGTGAAGGAGTGCAGGTGGGGCAGGTCGACGGAGCGAACTGACGTGATCCAGTCGGTGAGCTTGACGTCGTTGCCCTCGGCCGGCGTCAGCAGTTGCGCGAACGTTCCGGTCAGACGGGCGAGTTCGGTCATCTCGGGGCAGGCTGCGGTGAGTTCTCCCAGCAGCGCGGCGTCCCTGTCACGTAGGTTCTCGGGGCGGGTGAGGAGGAGGCGGGCGAAGCGCTGTGGCGTGGTGACGGGCTTGTCGCCCTCGGCGCGGCCCTGGGTGATGTAGCGGACCAGGAGGTTCGCGCTGCCGGTGTAGCCCAGCTCCTTGATCTCGCGCAGGAGGTGGGTGACAGGCACCGCTGGGTCCTCGGCCCGGCGTAGGCGCAGGTGGTCGCGGTAGGGGTCGACGAGCGTGGGCTTGTAGCGGGGAGCGCGGCGGTCGCCGGTGGGCTCCTTCATGCGGGCGTACCGCTTGACGGTGTTCAGGCGACGTCGAGGCGGCGGGCGCATTCGAGCAGGCCGACGCCCTGGTCGAGCAGATTGTGGACCTGTTGCCAGCGCTCGCGGGTGGTCTGCTCGCGCACGCCCCCGGGCCGGACCGGGTTCACGGCGGTGGCCCAGCAGGCGGCGTGGGAGCGGACCTCGGCCAGGACCTTCCCGCACAGGTTGCTCCACAAGTGCCATCTGTCGCTGACCTGCACCGCTTCGGGCAGGGCCTGGCGGATCGCCTCGCCGTAGGACCCGGAGCCGTCGCGGCAGACGTACTCGGCCCCGGGGTGCTCGCGCAGCCATGCGACCAGCGTCCGGGCGGTGCGGTCGGGCAGGACCTCGATCCGCTCGCCGGTCTCGGCGTCGATGAGCACCGTGGCGTAGGCGTAGGGCGGTCGATCGGGCGATCGCGCAGGCCAGCACGCGGGACAGGCGGGCGCCCGCCCGGCCCGCTAACTCCTTCACGATCTTCCCGAGTTGGTCGGTGAGACGGCGCGTACGCCGCTGGTAGCGTTCGATCAGGCCGGGGACCTGCTCGCGGAACGTCTGCCGCGGGCAGCCCAGAACCGGGCAGACCATGCGCCGGACCCGCACCGACGCCACAACCTGCCGCCCGTCGACCGGCACATCCGCGACCACCCGCTCGTGGAAGGCATGCACCTGCCCCGTCGGCTGCCCGCACATCGGGCACGGCACCGGATCCTCCCGGGTCCGCGCCACCACCCGAATGACCTCACCCCCGTCCGTCACGCCCTCGACGACTAGTACTGCAATCACAGTTACTGGTGGGGAAGTTGCGAGTTCTGCCGGTGACTGTGGTTGTGTTCTGTCGTGTCTGTGGATCTTGGGGTGGGGCAGATCGGGGCCTGGCAGGAGACGCTGTCTGGGCTGCATGAGCGGTTCGCTGGGCGTTTTTCCAGGTCGGAGCCGCGTGCGCGGGCCCTGACGTATATGGCGGGGTTGATTGCGCCGCTGGAGCGGAAGAACGGGTGGACGCTGGCGGAGCGGGCGGGTGAGGGGCATCCGATCGGGATGCAGCGGCTGCTGGGCGAGGCGGACTGGGATGCGGACGGTGTCCGCGACGACGTGCGGGACTTCGTCGTGGAGACCATCGGCGCCGAGGACGGTATCCTGATCGGCGACGACACCGGCTTCCTGAAGAAGGGCTCGCGGTCGGCGGGTGTGCAGCGGCAGTACACCGGGACGGCGGGCAGGACGGAAAACTCCCAGATCGGCACGTTCCTGGCTTACGCCTCGGCCAAGGGCCGCGCGTTGATCGACCGGGAGTTGTACCTGCCGGCCTCATGGACGGACGACCGTGAGCGCTGCCGGGCGGCTGGTGTGCCTGACGAGGTGCCGTTCGCGACGAAGAACGAGCACTTCCGGTGGATGCTGCAGCGTGCGATCGACGCCGGGGTGCCGTTCGCGTGGGTGACGGCGGACGAGGCGTATGGCCAGGTCAAGCACCTGCGCGTGTGGCTGGAGCAACGCGGCGTCGGGTATGTGCTGGCCACCAGGGTCAACGACACGGTGATCACGACCGGGTGGTGTGAGGTCCGGGTCGACGAGCTGGTCGCCGACCTGCCGCGGCAGGCCTGGAAGCGCCTGTCCGGCGGCAAGGGCTCCCACGGCGAGCGGATCTACGACTGGGCCCGGGTGGCGATCCGCCCTGTGTGGGAGGACGGCGTCGGGCACTGGGTGCTGGCCCGCCGCTCGGTCAGCGACCCGACCGAGATCGCCCGCTACGTGTGCTACGGCCCCGTCACCACCCGCCTGAAGGATCTGGTCAAGGTCGCTGCGGCCAGGTGGGCGATCGAGGAGTCGTTCCAGGTCGCGAAGAACGAAGTGCGGCCTGGACCACTACCAGGTCCGCCGCTATGACGCCTGGTACCGGCACATCACCCTGGCTATGGCCGCCCTCGCGGCGCTGACCGCGATCCGTGCCGAGGAGCTGGAAAAGGGGGCTGTCGATTAGGACAAACCACCCTGATACCCCTGTCCGTCGCGGAGATCCGCCGTCTCATCGGCCTGGTCCTCCAGCCCCATTGCCTCACTCCCGCGCATCATCTGCGTTGGTCATGGTGGAGACGCCTCAGCCAGACCCGGGCCCGCCTCAGCCACTACAAGCGCCGAGGCCACACCCCATAACTGTGATTGCAGTACTAGGGCGCGTATCGGGTTGTGATCAATCTGCCGGATCTGCCTTTGTTGTCGAGGTGGATTCGGTAGATCATCGTGGGTGACGCGCGTGCAACTGAGTGGTGCAGAGTGGGAGTTCATCGAGCCGTACCTGCCGGTCGGCGCCTTCGGCCCGTATCCCGAACGACTGCGGCTGCAGTTCGAGGGCGTGGTCTGGCGGTTCAAGACCGGCGCGCAGTGGCGGGAGATGCCGGGCGAGTTCGGCGCTTGGTCCACGGTGAGTAACCGCTTCCGGCAGTGGAGGGACGCCGGAGTGTTTGAGGCCCTGCTGGAGGGTCTGATCGCGGAGGCAGCCAAGCGCGGCGAGGTGGACTTGTCGCTGGTCAGTATCGACTCGACCACGGCCCGCGCCCACCACGACGCGGCCGGGATGCACATGGATCCCGAGGTGCTCGACGCCCTGGAGAAGGCGGCCGCCGAGGAGGAAAAGTCCGCGGCAAAGGGGGCGGTGTCGAGGAACAAAGCGGACAGCACGCCGGGCCCGAGCGGAACGAGCGGCGACACATCTGCAGACGCCGGAAGATCCGACTGAAGAAAGCCCTGCTCGGGCGGTCGCGGGGCGGACAGACCAGCAAGGTGCACCTGGCTGCGGACCGCAAGTGCCGGCCGCTGGCAATCGTCCTGACTGCGGGCCAGGCTGCGGACAGCCCGCAGTTCATCCCCGTGCTCGGGAAGATCCGCGTGCGCGGGCCCGTCGGACGTCCCCGCACCCGGCCGGACGCGGTCGCCGGGGACAAGGCCTACTCGTCCCGCGGCAACCGTGCCCATCTGCGCAAACGCCGCATCAAGGCCGTCATCCCGGAGAAGGCTGACCAGGCCGCCAACCGGAGGAAGAAGGGCTCCAGAGGCGGCCGGCCCGTCAGTCAGGATGCCGACCTCTACAAGGAGAGAAACACCGTGGAGCGGCTGATCAACAAGCTGAAGGCCTGGCGAGGCATCGCCACGAGGTACGACAAGACCCCGGAGAGCTACCTCGCCGGTCTCCACCTCCGAGCCTCGATGATCTGGATCAAAGACCTCACCAGAGCAACCCATCGATCACGACTGAATGCACGCCCTAGCCGCAGGCCTGCCTCGCATGGTCTGGGCGCTGCTGGTCGCCGTGATGCGGCGGCGGGCGCCCGTCGACCGTGTGCTCAGGTGGTGAGTTCGGTGATGCTGAGGGCGAAGTCCAGGTTTCCCGCCCCGTGGTTGGCGAGACCTACCGTGATCACGCCCGCTCCTTCCAGCCAGTGCGCCATCTTCAGGTCGCCGACGTCCAGCGGGCGCAGCCCGAGGCTCTCGACGAACGCTTCCACGCTTGCCTTGGCCTGGGCATTGTCGCCGGCGATGAAGACATCCGGTCGGCCCTTCTCCAGCACATGGCGGAAGACGGTGTTGAACGCCTTCACCACGCTGGCGCTGGCCGGGGCGGCCTTGGCGACCTCCTGCGCGATCGAGGTCTCCTCGCCGTGGGCCAGCCCGTCGAAGGTGGAGTTGAAGGGGTTGCTGATGTCGACGATGACCTTGCCCGCGAGTGCGTCTCCGTACTGGGCGACGGTCGGCACGACACCGTCGTGCAGCAGGGCCACGATGACGATGTCCCCGGTCGGGGTGGTGCCCCATTCTCCCGTCGTGGCGCCGCCGCCGAGAGCCTTGGCCAGGTCGGCGGCCTTGGACTGATCGCGGCCCATGATCTCGACGGTGTTGCCGCCCGCGAGTGCCCGCGCGCCGATGGTGCGGGCCATGTTCCCGGTCCCGATGATGCTGACGCTGCTCATGAGATTTCCTGTCCTGGGTGAGGGTTGTTCGGTTCAGATGGCGGTGGTGCCGCCGTCGGCGACGAGTTCCATGCCGTTGACGTAGCTGGAGTCGTCGCAGGCGAGGAATAGGGCGGCGGTGGCGATTTCGTCAGGCATGCCCATCTGACCGCGAGGGATGAGGGACTCGAACTGGCGCTTGGTGGCCTCGTCGAAGAGCTCTTCCTGCTTGGCGGTGGCGACCTGGCCCGGGGTCAGAACGTTGACACGGATGCGGCGGTCCTTGAGCTCGTTGAGCCAGATGCGGGCCCAGGCCTGCTGGACTGCCTTGCTGCCGGCGTAGACGCTCCAGCCGGGGAAAGCGCCGAGGGAGGCGTTGGAGCCGGTCATCAGGATCGAGCCGCCGTCGTTGAAGAGCGGGAGGGCCTTCTGGACGGTGAACAGGGTGCCGCGGGCGTTGAGCCCGAACCAGGTGTCGAACTGGGCCTCGGTGATCTCGCCGAGCGGGGCGGGCTCGCCGCCGCCGGCGCTGGCCCACAGCACGTCGAGGCTGCCCTTCTCTCGCTTGACGGTGTCGTACAGGCGGTCCAGGTCGTCCAGGTCGGCGGCGTCGCCCTGCACGCCGGTGACGTTGCGGCCGATCTGCTTCACGGCCTCGTCCAGGGTGTCCTGGCGGCGGCCGGTGATGAAGACGTGCGCTCCCTCGTCGACGAAGAGCTTCGCGCCGGCCAGCGCCATGCCAGCGGTGCCGCCGGTGATGACCGCGACTTTGCCGTCGAGCTTTCCCATAGTCGTTCCCTTGGGTCGGTGGTGCCGTGTGCACCTGGGGCGACGGCTTTATGTATACCGTCTTGTGTACTTACGGTACGGGGCACCCCGCCGCGGCGCAAGCTATGTACACCGGTCGTTACCATGCCGGGGTAGCATGGGGTCATGACGGAGTTGGAGAAGGGCCCAACGGGGCGCCGCCGCGGCCGGGGCGCCCGCGAGCGCATCCTCAGCGCGTCCCAGAAGCTGTTCCGAGAGCAGGGCATCAACCGCACCGGCATGGACCAGCTCTGCGCGGCGGCCGAGGTGTCCAAGCGCACGGCCTACCAGCACTTCAACGGCAAGGACGAACTCGTCGCCGAGTACCTGCGCCGGTTCGACCCCGACGTTCTGTCCAGCGTGTTCGACCGCACCGACCTCACGCCCCGTGAACGGCTCCTTGCCGCCTTCGATATCCCTGCCGGCACGCCCTTGTGCCCCTATATCGGTGCCGCCGTCGAACTCCACGACCCCCAGCACCCCGCATCCCAGTACGCGCGCGACTACAAGAAAGCCGTCGCCGCCCGGCTCGCCGGCACCGCCCGCGAAGCCGGCGCCGCCGACCCCGAACAGCTCGGCGAGCAGCTCGCGCTGCTCATCGACGGCGCCGCTGCCCGGACCCGGGTCCTCAACGCCGACGCCTTCCCTACCGCTGCCGCCATCGCCGCCGTCCTCATCGACAACGCCATCCCTGCCACAGCCGCCGACCACCGGCGACGACCGGAATTGCCAAGCTGATTCGGCACTCGACAGCCGGGCTGGACGCGCCGCCGGTCGCGCGATGCTGACCAGCGACAGGTCCACCTCGCCCCGCTCCGCGGCCTCCGTGATCAGCCCGTCCGACAGGGCCTCGAACACACCGGTGTCACGCCACTGCCCGCCGGTCTTGAAGCGCCAGATCACGCCCTCGAACCGCTGTCGAAGCCGCTCGGGATACGGGCCGTACCCACCGATCGGCAGGTGCGGCCCGATGAACTCCCACTCCCCGTCCGCCAGTTGCCCTCGCGTCACGAAAGATGATCTACCGGATCAGAGATCCGGTGCGAATCTGCGGTTTGGTGTCACTGGGGGAGCAGTGGGTGTCACCGGCTGGCTTCTAGCGGTGACGTGGGGGTGGCGGAGTGCTGGGTGTCACCGGGGTGCGGATGTGTGGTGACATCAGGAGACGCCGTCCGGTGACATCTTGATGCAGATCTCTATGTCAGCCGCCAGCATGGCAGGGCCTGGGCCCTGGATGTCCGGTTGTCCGGCCTGGCAGCCTTACACTCCCGGCTGTGTCGGCGATGATTCAGCCCGCCTCCTGGAGGGCCTGTCCCTGCCGCCCGGGCTCTGCTTGCCGGTACCCACTGGAGAGCGGAACCGAGAACCGGAGGCCGCCACCCACCGGGTGTTCGCCTCCGGTGCTTTCTCAACGCGAGGGCCGCGAGGCTCCCTGGTTCAATACCGGGGTGGTGGACTGGGCACGCATACGCGACAGCAGATTCGATGTCGATCGCGTCCCGGCGCTCCTGGCGCAGCTGGAACGCCGGGACGACGCGGATGCGTGGCGGGAGCTGGGTTGGCGGCTCGTCCTCGAGGACGACCTGGTTTCTCCGGCCGGCTTCGTCGCCCTGCCGCAGCTGGTGCACCTGGCGCCGCGCAGCGCGCACGCGCGGGCCTTGGCGGGGCGGATCCTCGAACGCGCGGCCGTGCAGCACGGCTGCGACGACCTGCTGGCGGACTGCGCAGGCACGATCACGGAGTTCGGCGAGACGCTGGACCGGCACCTGCGGTCGCGGCCGGCCGACTACCTCGTCTCCTACCGCGCCCTGCTCGCCGTCGCGCAGGAGTACCACTGGGCGAACGCCCTGGAGGGCTTCACGGACGACATCTACGAGCTGGAATGCCCGCACTGCGGTGCGGCGATGAAGATCGCCGTCGGCCGGTTCGGGTGCTACTCACAGGTATGGGACGGCGACGAGGAACTACGAGGGGCACTGCGACCGGCCGTTGCCGAGGCGCTCACCGGGACCGGCCGGTGGATGCACCGGATCGCGGTCCGCGACGGGCAGAAGGCGCTCGCCGACGGGATCGCCCACCTCTTCGGCGAGGCGCAATGCCCGGTGTGCGCCAGCGTCTTCAACATCGCGGACGAATACACCCACGCCAACCGTCCGGCCGCATTCATCGATCGGTTCCCCTCCTCGGCCCAGAACACCGGAGCGCGCGCTTCTCCCAGCCACCCGGCAGGCGCTGTCGGTACGGGGCCCTACGCTGCGCCCGGAACGAAGCCGCGCAGACAGGGACCGTGATGGCGTTGACGTTGGATGAAGCCGTGGAGCAGCTCGGCCACCGGTTGTCGCCGAAGCGGCGTTTCGCCGCGATGCGGCTTCGCCGGCTCGCGGATCCCGTAGCGGGTCCGCCGCTCCTGGATGCCCTTGAGCGGGAGGTGCGCGACCCCCGTACGTGGGAGACCCAGTACCAGATGGTCATGGCACTGGGGATGTGCGGGCACCGCCCCGCCCTCGGCCTGCTCCGGGATCTCGCTCAGCGCCCCTTCGAGGCGGCCATGGTGTACACCGCGCTCGGCGACGCCATCGTGCGGCTGAGCGCTCCCGAAGCCACAACCGATTCCCTGTGCTGGTGCCTGGACAGCGGAACCCGATGCTTGCCGACGGCGCCCTGCGCGCTGTCGCCATGACATCCTCACCACCCGCCTTACCGCCACAACCTGCGCCCCCGCCGGCGCCGCCCACATCCGCGACAGCCTCGCGCCCGTGGGCCTGCTGCCGCGGGTCCTGCGCTCCACCGTCTGCTGACCCTCGCCGCCCAACTCGACATCGAACTGCTGACCGCGGCACTCGTCATGTCCTACTCCGGTGTCACTCCCTACCTGAATCCCACGCACCCGCCCTCCACTCGTAGCCATGTGCTCCCGGGTGGCTGCTTTGACGGTGGTGGCGGCTATGGTCCGTGTGCCTGTCCGTCGTCTGAAAGAGATGTCTCGATGGTTCGTGTCACGCCGCCGCGTCGGGTGGATATCGCTGCGGTCTTCCCGGAGCTGGTGCCGCTGGCACGGCAGACGGTGCGCCTGCACCCGCGCCTGGGCGAGCCGACCGTCCACGACAGCTCGGTCGGCGGCCCGTTGCTGTGGCCAGCCGACGAGCCGTGGCCGATGTGCGCCGGATCGCACCCAGAGGATGACGGGCCGCCGGTGTCGCTGGCCGACGTGCGGGCGCGCCGCAGCATCCTCAAGCGAGGCTGGATCGACGGGAGCCCGACCGCACAGGAGCGAGCGGCGCTCAAGGCGACGCGGGAGGGACATCCGTGGAGTACAGGCCCGAACGCCCTGCTTCCGGTGGTCCAGCTCTACGCGCGGGACATCCCCTCGCTGCCGTGTCCCGAGGGCGCAGACCTGCTGCAGGTGCTGTGGTGTCCGCTGAACCACGATCCGGAGTGGATGCCGGCCACCCATCTGGTGTGGCGCTCCTACGCAGAAGTGGGCGTTGTACTGACGAATCCGCCGCTGCCAGCCGACGTGTCACACTACGGCGATTACGTGCCGGAGCCGTGCGTGCTGCACCCGGAGGTGGTGACGGAGTACCCGGCGCCGCTGGAGCTCGAACCGGGCTTGGTGGAGCGGATCGAGGACTGGTGTGAGCGGGAGTTCACCGGTACCGATCCGAGGTACCTGTACGCCGAGGAGTTCCGTGCCTACTACCAGTACGAGCTGTCGGTCGCCCCTGGGTGGAAGGTCGGCGGCTGGGGGCCGTGGAGCTTCCGCGATCCGTCGGTGATTCGGTGCACCGCTTGCGAATCCGTCATGATGCCGCTGCTGACGATCGATTCCGGCGTTCTGGACGGCAGTGGCTGGGACCCCGTCGAGGACCGAGATACGAACGGCGACATCGGCATCCAGATCGGGCGGAGCTACAACATACAGCTCTACTACTGCCCGCTCTCCTTCGAGCACCCATGCCGGGAAGTCATGCAGTAGGCAGCCTGCCCTCTTGCCGGGGGTACCCCGGGCCGGGCCTGGCGCTGCGGATCGCGCTGCTCGGTGTTGGAGTTACGGGAGGAGGCCGGCCCGGACCGGCTGGAGTGGCCTGAGTGCGAACAGGCTGTCTTCGCACGGGACTTGGGCCCGCTGGTGCTGCCCGCCCCGACCAAGCGGGAGCTGGTGGCCGCGCTGGTCTCCGCTCCAGCCGATCCGTGGTGGGAGGACCGTGTGCTCCACACGAAGCTCTACCCGGCGAGGGGCCACAGGTGTGACCTGATGGTGCCGAGAGGCGTGAAATAGCCTCTGCCGCCACCTTGTCTATACCTCTGTGGCAGGGCGACTGAAGTGCTCGACGTAGTGGTCAGGTTAGCCGGGTCGGTGACTGTGTGTGGTGGTTGAGGGTGGTGGGGGATGGTTGGTTGCTCATTGGGTTGGCGGGGGTGTTTTCGTCGGATATTCGGCCAGGAATTCCGCCCGGCTGTCTTTGTGAAATTGGTTGCCCGTGATGGTTTGAATTTGGTGGGATTGGTCGGAGTGAGGGGTGATGGTGAGGTTGACGTCCCCCGTGGCCCCGGACCAGGTGTCTGCCGTCCGGCCAAGGGCCGCAGGCCACCGCGCCCACCCGCGCTGCGCCTCGCCGGCCCGCGCCCCGGGTACCCGCCACCTGGTGGCGCCGGCAGGCGACACACCCGCTTCTCTGAGGGGCCGCCAGGCCCCAGCTTCCGTCTTGCCCTCCGCCCGGTTTTCCTGCGCCCCGCACGTGCCCCACGTGTGCCCTGCACCCCTTTTCTCGGTGGCGCCGTAGGCGACACCCCCACAGCCCCTCTGAGGGGCCGCCAGGCCCCGGCCTTTTGCCCGGTCCTGGACCCATTTTCTGCCGTTCCTGTGACATTTCTGTGCGGTGCTGCGCCCCGGGTTTTTCGGGAAGGTGGTGTTCGGGCATTGTTTGTCAGTTGATGCCGGCAGCGGGTTGGCAGATGGTATTTCGTCATGGGCGGCATCTCAGCGGTCGTGGAAGGTTTTCTGATGTCCATGTAACGGGGCGTTTCGTGGATCGGCGGAGCGGGTTTTTGGCCGGGCGAGGGGATGGATCTCCCGGTGACACCCCCGCGCGTCTCGGAGGGCCCGGTCCGGTGACAGCTCTTGCATTGATGAACGACGTTTGGTTTGCAGTGTCCGGGCGTCACGTGTTTTCAGTGATTGGTTCCGGTTTCGTGCTGGTCAGGGCTTGGTCTCGCTGAAGAGTGGTGGCGCCTTCGCGCCGAAGAGTGCTGTCGCAGATCGGTGAAACCGTGAGGACGTCCGCTATAGCGGTGCGCCGGGCGGGCTGACCGGTGCAGTCCAGGAGGCCAGCACAACACCGGGCAGTGCCGCCAGTGCGCCGAACCGGCACGGTACCCAGGCCTGACTCCTTGCCAGGTTCCTCGTCGGCGCCAGCGAACTCGTCTGTGCCGCTGGCCCTGCTCCGCCGTCCGCTGCCACCAGACCGACAAGGCTCTGCAACGCCCAAGGGCCGCCACCTGCCAGGTGACGGCCCTCGGTGCCTTCTCGGGGCGGCAGCAGCGTATCGCCAGCCCCGGACACCGCCCGTCAGGGCCCGGACCTACCAGAACACGCCCAGTCGACGCCGTGCTCGGCGAGCCGGGGTGCGTGCAGGCCCGCGTCGCGCAGGACTTGGGCCCGCTGGTGCTGCCTGCCTCGGCCAAGCGGGTGCCGGTGGCCGTGCTGGTATCCGCCCCGGTGGGCCTCGGGTGTCAGTGGGGTCGGGTCGTCGAGATTCGGGTGAGGACGGCCGTCGCCTGCGCCGGCTCGGCGTGGAGCCAGGCGGTCAGGTGTTCTCGGACGGCCTCGGCGACGCAGGCGCGGGCGGGTTCGTTGCCGAGTCGGTCGCGGGTGGCCCCCTCGAGCTTGGGGTGGTCGAGCTTCACCGACACGACGGCCGTCAGGCCCGCGCCGAGCTGGGTGGGGGTGAAGTCGGGGTCGGACGGGGTGAGCAGTTGCTGCTCGCGGGCGTAGGCGTTGACCGCGGCCGCCAGGCCGTCGCGGAAGCCGAGCTCGTGCGTGCCGCCGCCGGTGGTCGGCAGGCTGTTGGCGTAGCTTGCGAGCCGCTCCTCGGCGGAGTCGCACCAGCGCAGGGCCACCTCGACGCTTCCCTCCATTTCGGAGTACTCGCGTTCGAGGCCGATCACGTCCGGATGGAGGGGGGCGCTCTGCTCTGCGATGTGGTCCCTCGGGCCGCCCGGGAAGCGGAAGCGGACAGCCCGGGGCACCGCGGGCTCGCGGTCATCGGTCAGGGTGATGTCCAACTCACGGTTCAGGAAAGCCAGTTCCCTGAAGCGCTCGGCCAGTGTGTCGAACGAGAACTCCAGCGTCTCGAAGATCTCGGCATCGGGCCGGAAGGTGATCGCGGTCCCGCCGCCGCCGCCGGCCGGTCCGGTGCAGGCGGGCGGCGCGACGGCTACGCCTCGCTCGTACTCCAGCACCCAGCGGGCGCCGTCGCGTCGCACCTCGGCCGTCAGACGGCCCGACAACGCGTTGACGACGGCCAGTCCCACACCGAGGTAGCCGCCGGACAACGAGCGCCGGCTGACAGGCTGCGCCCCGCAGCAGAGCACGGCCAGCCGGCTCTCCAGCGCAGGGCCGTCGCTGTGGCCGGCGTGCTCGACCGGGAGGCCCGTGCCGTCGTCGGCGACGCGGACGCTGCCGTCGGCGGTGAGGGTGATCTCGACACGGCTGGCGGTGCCGCCGAGGATCTCGTCCAGTGCCCGCTCGGCGACCTCGAACACCAGGTGGTGAAGGCCGCGTTCACCGACCGATCCGATGTACATCCCCGGCCGCTTCCGGACGGCCTCCAGGCCCTCCAGAACCACGATCGTGCTGGCGTCGTACGCCGTGGATTCCTCGCTCATGATGCCCCCTCCGAGGGTGTCCGACAGAGCCCCCAGCCTAGGGTATTCCGAGAAAACACCAGGTCAGGGCCGGTTTGGTGAGGCTGCTGACGGGCTCCTGAGGGGCAATCGGGAGCGCCCGGCCGGGAGAGATGCGCACCGCCACCGCAATCCCGCCGCGGCCCTTTGGGGACCGTCTGCGGCACTGTTTCGGGTGGCTGCGGGGCCACGAATTTCAAGAATTCGGATGTCAACGAGACGATCACCGCGTTCGTCCTGGGCGGCAGCGCGCCCGAAGCCGCGGGCGGGGTCGGCACCGTGACCGACTGGGCGACCGAGGTGGAGTTCCTGCTGCTGGCTATGTACGCGGGTTGTGCCGTCGTTTCGACATGAGATTGGGAGTCGCGCGTCTGCTCGAATAGGCGTTGTTCGCGTGAATGGGAGTCACCCGCGTTCCCGCCGGCGGCGTGCGGTGCTCGTGGCCCTTCTTCCATGACTCCGGCACCCGCGGTCTGGAGCGGCGCCGGGTGACGCGAGGAGCCCGCGTCCGCTGCGTGGGGTGTGGCAGCGGGCGCGGGCTCTGTGGGCTTAGTGGCTGTTGTCGTACCGATCGAGCGGCCTGCCGGTCGAACTGGGGTCTTGATCGAGTGACCGAGGGCTCAGGGAGCGTCCAAGACCACACCGGCGAGCTCCGGCATCGCCTGGAGGAAGTCCGGAACACTTGCGAGTTCGTCCAGGCGCAGTTCATATGCCGAGATCCTGCGCGCATAGTCGGCAGCCAGGTCATCGACCCGGTGCCGCAGATCGGTGCGCGACGCCACCATGACCGAGTCGTAGTAGTCGAAATCCGAACCGATCGTCAGGTCCACGAATACCCCTTCGCCCTCGAGGACGTCCGCCAGAGTAGGGGGAGTTGGGCCACTCAACGTGCTCACCAGACGCTGGAGACGCTCCGGTCCGGGGGCGACTGCGAACACCGTGGTCTCCGACGAGGCGTCGAAGAGCACCGCGTGGAGCGCGGATACCAGGTCGCGAGGCGTGGACAACCGGAACAAGCCCGCACGACCGGCGTTGTCCAGCTCCGCGGCGGTCGGCTCTGCCCGAAGGGGCTTTGCCGTACGACCAGGTACGAAGCCCTTGTCCCGTGTGGTGGTGGTCGGCGCTTTGGCGTCGATCTCGTACTCCCAGCTCACCGGCATCGGCGTTTGCTTCAGGAAACGCTCGGCGTCGTCGCAGTAGTACGTCGGGATCACATAGCGGTCCAGGCCGGCCGTCAGACGCCACACCAGGCCCACATAGACGGCGATTTCCTCCATGTTGTTGTTGTTCACGGCCCACTCGGTGTACGGCGTCCTCTCCTGAGGCCATTCCTGTCGCAGGCCAGGCCAGTGCCGGGTTACCGCCAGGTCATTGCCGGGGAGGTAGTGGAAGAGATGGACGCCGCCTGTCGTGGCGGCCTCGAAACGGATCGGATGCACCGCGCCAACCTAGCCTTGGGCAGCTCGGCGACGCTCGACAATTTCGTGCCCGAGAGGCCAGGCGGCCGGGATCAGCGATCCCGTGACCACGTCACTCCCGACTTGTCTCGATCGGGTGATCGTGGTCGGTGCCGGGTATGGAAGCAGGGCCTCTTGGTAGCTCGAAGGGTGTCTACGCCAAAGAGCGGTCCAGGAGGCCCTGTTGTCGCAGTTCTACGCCACCGCGGAGGCGGGGTCCACTTCGGTCACTCTCGCGTGTGACTGCCTCGCTCACCGGTTCGGGAATGCCGCCGACCACAGGGCACGCGAGCGCCGCTATCCGACGGACATGTCGGACGCGGAGTGGGTGGTGGTGCGGCCGCTGCTGCCGGTGCCGGGCTGGCTGCGAGGCCGGGGCGGTCAGCCGGAGGCCTACTGCCACCGGACGATGCTGGACGCGATCCGCTATCTCGTCGACAACGGAACGAAGTGGCGGGCGATGCCGGCCGACTTCCCGCCGTGGGACCGGGTCTACGCGTTCTTCCGCCGCTGGCGCGACCACGGTCTGGTGAAGGAGTTCCACGACCGGCTGCGTGGAAGAGTCCGGGAGAAGGCGGGGCGGGATCCGGAGCCGAGCGCGGGCGTGATCGACTCCCAGTCCGTCAAGGCGGACGCCGTCGTCGGCGCCGACAGCCGCGGCTTCGACGGCGGCAAGCTGATCAACGGCCGCAAGGCGCCACGTCGTGGTCGACACGCTCGGTCTGCTGCTGGGGGTGATGGTCACCGCCGCGGACATCGGCGACCGCACCGCCGCCCACGTCCTGCTCGCCCAGGTGACCGCCGCGCACCACCTGCTGGCGCTGGTCTGGGCCGACGGCGGCTACACCGGCAGCCTCGTCGAGTACTGCCTGGCCGCCCTCGCCCTGGTCCTTGCCATCGTCAAACGCACTGACGACATGCGCGGATTCGTCGTGCTGCCCAAGCGGTGGATCGTGGAGCGGTTCTTCGCCCACCTGATGCGAAGCCGTCGCCTCGTGCGGGACTTCGAACGCTCCACCACCAGCGCGGAGGCGATGGTCTACTGGTCGGCGACGATGCTCATGACCCGGCGCCTTGCCCGGCCACGGCCTTCGCGAGCGTGAACCGGCCCGGTGCCGGCTCGGCAAGCCACCCCCGCGCTGTCAGCCGCTTCGCCTTCGACCGCAGGGCCTCCACCTTCCCGGGCACCGGGTCCAGGCCGAAGCAGGCGGCCATCTCCTGGCACGTCAGCGGCCCCTGGCCGAGACGGTTCCGGTCCGCGAGCACCTGCAGGATGCGCTGGTAGTCCACCGACAGAGCCGACCAGGCCAGCCCCGCACGCCACATCGGCACCACCGACTTCGGCTTCGCCGCCCCCGAAGGTGCGGGCAGAGCCGGCGGTTCACCGCGATCCGACGGCCCCTCGGCGGCATCCGGGCCGGCACCGTCGCCTCCGCCCGGGGACAGCACCTCGTCGACACGCGAACGGGCGATGACCCAGTCGTTCCACTCCCGCCCGGCCACCACCAGCCCGGCCTGGATACGGTCGGCCTCCGCCTGCAGGTCGTCCACACGACGGCGAGCACTCAGCTCACGCTGTTCCAGCAGCCCCACAACCGACGGCATCCCGACCTCCACACGAGCGGCGACTCAACACATCACCGCTCCCCGAGGCCACCGACCCTATGCCTGAGCAGCGGAAACGCAGCCCTCGCACCCGGAAAGACAACAGCCACTCAATCAACCCGCAAACCCCCAGCCCCAAAACACGGCTGTTCAGCCGATCACCGACCCGCCACAACAGGTCACAGTATGGTCAAGCACTGGGCCCGTGTCCTGCACATCACGCCGAGCTGCGGCGGCCGGTGCGCGACTACTCGTCAGGAAGGCTCCGATTGGTCATCCTTGGGGGCATCGACGAAGGAACCGGGCCCCGACCGGGGCCGGACACGTGAGGGGGAAGCGTGGCCCGGAACGATCAGCCAGACCGTCCCTGGCGGGAACCGGCCCGCCAGGTGCCGCCGCAGCCGCCTCGGCCGCCGACGCTCGGGGACCGGGGCGGTATGCCCCTCGCGACCGGACCGTCAGCGGTACTGACGGCCTCGGTCGACCTGCGGGTCAGCAAGCGGCTGCTCTGGGTCGGCGGGGCCGTCTACCCGCTGCACAACATCGTGCGGGTCTACGCCTTCGTGCTGCTGCCCAAGCGCAAGGAGGCACTGCGGCGGTTCGCGCGGCAGGTGGTGCAGGCACTGACGCTGGCCCTGCTGGCCGTGATCGGCGCCGGACTCCCGTCAGACATCGGGAAAGGCATGGAGATGTTCAAGGGAGCGGCCCTGACGGCGGCCCTCCTCTGGGCGGGGTACGGGTTCGTGGAGATGCTCGTCGTCCTCACCTCGCCCGCGCTACCGGTGCTGGCGGTGGACACGTCGGGGAACGCGACGGCCCTGATCGGGACCGCCGACCGGGCCCGGCTCGCGGAGGCGGTCCGGATCCTCTCCCACGCGCTGGAGAACCCGGAGGCCGAAGCCGCCCTGAGGATCCGGTCGCTGACCGTCAACACCGGGAACTACCACATCGGCGACAACGTGAACATGTACGGCGGCAGCGGCAACACGGGGAAGGTGACGGAATGAGCGGCGACCACTTCCACGGCGACGTGGTGAACATGTACGGCGGCACCGACAACAAGGGCATCGTGCACCACCACGCGCCGGCCGCGGACGGCGACCGGACCACCACGGAACTGACGCGGGCGGTCGAGGAACTGGTCGCCATGCTGCGCGAACTCCGGGCGGGCGTGGCACCGATGGCCGCGGAGTCGATCGACGAGGCGCTGCCGGCCATCACCGTCGGCCCGCAGGCGGTGCCGCCCGAACGGCACCGGGCACTGATGGCCGTGGCGGGGATCGCCGCCACCGTCGGGGCCGTCGGTACGCCTGTCATCGAGGCCGTGCAGCGAGTCCTGGGACTGCTCGGCGGCCAGTAGGCCGGTCCGGACCCGGCCTACGCCATTGTTGAAGCAGCACGCCCGCCCCCAGGCCGCGCAGGAGCCGGTGGCCTGACCTGTCCGGGGTTCCGGCGCCCGCTTCGGGGAAGGGACCGGGTATGGGCGAGCGCGAGCGCCAGGAGCGCGCCGTCCCAGCCGCGCAGGCCGAGGCACGGCGGCTGACCGGGGAACTGCGCACTATGCCGCGCCGCACCCCCGGCGACGCCCGTTCCCGTGAACACCGTGCTGGTGGTCAGCGCCACTGGTAGGAGGTGCCAGCCACCGCCGGGGCCAGCAGTGGCCCGCCGGTCGCGGCAACCGACCGGGCCAGCCGTCAGCGAAACGTGGAATCCTGCCGCCAGCCCGGCAGCTCCCTATCTGCTGTCACCTCGCACGATCGCCGCGTACCGCTCGCCCAACTTCTCTCGAACCAACTCAAGTTGGGATGCAGCCTGGGCCGCGATACTTGAAGAACGCGGCTGGCATCGAGACGCTGCCCACCACAACTCGCTCGGCGCACCATTGGCGGTCTCTACCCTGAGCAAGGTGTCGATTTCAGTCACATGCTGCACGAAAGCCTGTGCCCATTCCTGTTCATCTGACAGAAGGAACGGAAAACGCCGGAGCAGCAAAAGATTGACCTGCACCAGCTGCCCCATCCCTGTCGGTGTAGCAGCGGGGCCTTCGCGACTCGCCATGGACATGCGGAGACTTGCCTCAAGGTCAGACAAGGCCTCCCAGACCTCTCTCAGAGCCTCCACGCGCTGAACATGAAAGTTCGCTCGCGCGTCGCGGGCCTGCGCTCGCTGCCACTGCCACAACCCTGTCGTTGTAGCCAGGCCTGTCCCTACAAAAGTGAGAACACCAACCAGGACCGTGTCCGAGACCATGTGGGTGAGCTTACTGAGAGTGGGAGTCAGCCCACAGGGAGATGCCAAAGCTGGCCGTCGGAACTACCCGGCCATCGCCGACGGCCGTCTTCGACGGTCTGCCCCCGCAGCCAGCCTCGACCAGCTGCGCGACCCGGCCGCCCAGGCAACCTTCCACGCCGCCACCCGACCCGGCACAGCCGAGCGGACCGGCGCCCCGCCGGGCCGCAGCCGGTTTCGGCGCCGCAGGCCGGCGTGACCCGACAGCGCACCCCCACCCCCCACCACCAGGAGAACAGGGGCGCGCAGAGGGTTGTCGGATTTTCCGGCCACCTTGGTGGGCCCGGTGACCTGCACGGATGCCACCCCGCGCCCGGGGCGGGGTGGCCCTGCGTCAGGAGCCACGTCAGGAGTCACGGCGGGAGCTCCGTCGGGAGCTGCGTCGGGAGTCCCGGGAAGAGCCGTTCCCGAAGCGTACGGGGGCCGGACCGGCCTCCCGGCCAGACAGCACGTCAGAGCGCCGCTGTGCGCCCGTCAGGGCCGCCCATGGCATACCGGGGCCCGGAACCACGGCCCGGCCCCGGCCGGACGCCGCCGACAGGGGCAGTGGTCGGCCGGCCCTCGCCGGGCATCCACCATGGTGGGACGACACAGACTTGACGCTGTGGGCGACACCGCGATGTCAGTGCCAAAACGGCTTGTGCTCGATCAATACCAAAGTCGACGACGGCCGGCTGAGACTTCGCCCGGACTGCGCTCCTACGAGTGGCCGTCGCCCCAGAGTTCGGGCGACGGCAGTGGTGCGCCAGCGAGCCTGGTGCCGTGGCAAGGACAGGAGCGCAGGAGCGGGCGGCTGTCGTCGCACGGCTCCAGCAACTGCGCGACGGGGACGCACTGAGCGGCGAACACGTGCGGGTGGTCGCCGCTTCCCTGGGAGTGGCCGAGCGCACGGTGTGGCGGTGGCTCTCCACCCCCTCGCCTGCGCAGCGTCGGCCCCAGTCGTCGTATCGCCTGACCGACGTCGATCGGGAGGCGTTCGCGTTCTACAGGGGAAACGTGGCGGCGCTCGCGCGTGCTCGGCAGGCGGTGCTTGACCGTGCCGGGCAGGCGGCGGGTGCCGATGTACCGGACTTCCTGGCCGAGGGCTGGCGTGAGTGGCTGTTGTCGTTCCGATCTTGAGGAGTGTTGATCGAACGGGAGTCTCGATCGGGTGATCGCGGTGGGTGGCGGGCATGAAAGCAGGGCCTC
>NZ_JBVHIP010000068.1:0-22833 GCF_055560495.1 Kitasatospora sp. NPDC023176
GTACGAGGCGAAGTTCTACGCCGACCAGGCGACGGCCGAACCGGTGACCGTCGAACCACCCACACCCGTCCTGACCAGGTAATCAACGCCTCCCGTGCAGCGGGGGAAGCTCAGGCAGGCTCTCGACGCCCTTGAGCCGGTGCGCCACCAGGACACCATCTACGAGGCGACCGCGCCGGCCGCGCTGTGCGTCGCGGCTGTTCTGGCCCGCCGCGCAGAGGAACACCCCGGGGGAGCGGACGGGGTGTGCGTTCTGCTGCTGGGCTGGCTCGCAGGCGTCGCCTACGACAGCGACGACGCCTGCGTCGCGGCCGCGGACCGCTACTTCGAGGGGCGCTACCTGGACGCCTCACCCGCCATGGTCGCCATCCGTGCGCTGCGCCCGGCGCTGTACCTCGCCGTCGCGCCGTTCCTCGGTGACCCCGACACCGCCGGCCGCGACACCGCGCTGGCCGCCGCCCTGGCCTTCGCCGAACACCCCGACCTGGCCCCGCACCGCGAAGGCCTCGCCGAGCATGCCCGCAACCTCCTGCTCGTCAGCGACACCCGGTGGCGCCGCTGGCAGGCCATCGATGCCCTGACCTCCTGGGGGTACGACACCACCGGTCTCACCCGACCCGACGACGACGACCGTAGCCCTCTCACCTGGCCCAGCGATGGCTGGAACCCCGGCCAGCCGCCCTTCTGATCCCCGGCCCCGCTCCGAGCGCAAGCTGCGTACCGAGGCCCCGCTGCGAGGCCGCTGAGTGCCCGGGTGCGCCAAAGATCCGGGAAGCCGAAGGCGCTGGGCTGCTGGTGCTGCCCGCCCCGACCAGCCGCGAGCAGGTTGCCGCGCTGGTCTGCGCCCCGGATGACCCGTGTGGGAGGACCGCGTGCTGCACGCCAGGCTCTACCCGGCGAAGGGCGGCTGTGACCTGTTGGTGATCATGAGCGTATTGGGGCTTGGATGCCATATTGTCTGGACCTTTGGTTGACCTGCCGGGAGATGCTTGGCCCGTGGCGATGCCAGGCGGGTTTGGTGACTGTGCATGGTTACTGGCGAGGTTGGGGGTCGTGTCGGCCGGGGGCCGGGTGGGCGGTCTTTTGTGGTGTGTGGTCCGCTTGAAATTTCGTGTGGCGCGTCTTTCTGAATTACTGAGCGTTGGTTTTCTGGGTTCGGGTCGGCACAGCCGGGTGGGGCCTCCTTGGTGGGGTTGGTGTTCGGTATCGGGCCGGGCCGTCCTGGTGGCCCGCGCCGTCTGCCGCGCTCCCGGGCAGTGCCCAGCCAGTAGCCGGCCGCCTGCTGAGGCTCTGCCGTGGGCGACCGGGCCGTTGTCCGGGCGCCGGCCCTCTGCGGTCCCGCTGCGCCCCTGGCTCGTTCGCCGTCTTGGCGCTGCCCGCTGGCTGGGAGCCGCTGCTGTCGCTTGTTGTGGGTAGCCGGGTGGTGTGCCCGGGCCCGCCGTTGCCGGGGTGCTGGGTCAGGGGGTGGTGGGTCTACTGCTCGACTGGGGTGTTTCGGCAGCAGGTCTCGAGCCGGTCGAGCGCGTCGAGCGCCTGGTCGAAGACGGTGGTGCAGGGCCATGGCGGCCCGCGTCCCAGGGCGACAGCGTGCTGGCTACCGGTACGGCCGGGTCAAGCAGACCCGTCAGTCGCAGCAACTCAGTACGGTGGACTGTCCAGGGAGTCGTCACATCGATCTATTGCATCAAAGTCCCCGGAGCGCCACCAAGACGGCCCCGGACCCGTGGGCTGCCGCAGTCCAGGGCCCGGGAGTGACTGCTGCTGGCGACGTGCTTTGCCCTACCGCGCCGTGACCCGGGGCGGTCCGGCTGCGTACTGGGCCGCCAGGTGGAGGCCTGTCGCGGCCGTCAGGCCGCCCGCCCTGTGCGGGCGCACAGGGCGGCGCCTGGGAGTGGGTTAGCGGCCGCTCAGGTGGCGGGAGGTGAGACGGATTCCATCGAGCTGGCCGGTGGTCAGGCGTCGGGCTTCCCAGACGATGGCGGCCACGTCCGTTGCCCGGGGGTGCAGTGGTGGCAGGTCGTCGGGCAGGAGGATGCCGCCGGCGGCCGCGAGGTCGGGGGCGGGGATACCGAGCAGGCCCGCGAAGCCGGCCACCAGTTCGGGGGTGGCTTCGACGGTGCCGCGGCCCACGCCGCCGATCGTGGAGGCTGACAGGTAGATCCGCCCGCCGGTGACTGCATGCAGAACCTTGGCCGTGCATAGCCAGGTGAGGTTCCGACTGTGCGTGAGTTCCAGTAGCGTCGCGCCGAAGCCCGGCTTGTACCGGTGGTACGGCCGGTCGACGCCGCCCCGCCCCTCACGCCGCAATAGGGGCTGCGCCCGGATTGCCTCCTGCAGCAGTCTCCGGCCCCCGGCGGGCATGATCGTCGCGTCGTAGACGACGGGGCTGATCGACCAGTTCGGATTGCGGGTGACCGGTGTCAGGTCGTCGGGCACCGGCTGTCCGGCCAGAACGAACAGGTCCGCAGGGTGCAGCCCGAGTACGGGCCCGAGATCCCTGAGCAGCCGTCCGGTCGGTGACTGCCCGTCGAGCACGGCCTGCAGCTCTGCTGGGGCGGTGCCCGCCGCTGCCGCGAGCGCAGCGCAGTCGAGCGCCCGGCGGCCCATCAGCTGCGCCAGCAGCGCGCCGAACTGCAGTACTCCTGTCATGCCGGCAGCCTATCGACGGCCCCACAGGGCGGGTGGCACCGGCCGCCCAATGGCCGCTGGGAAGCGCGCACCGGGAGCGTCATCGCTTCGGGGGAGCGATGACGTATTCGGCGAGTTCGCGGGCGGTGGCTGCGGGGTTGATGCCAGGGCGGGTGGCTCCGGCGGCCAGGGTGCCGTCGATGAGCAGGAGGAACTGGTCGGCGGCGTGCGTGGGTCGCGGGTGGTCGAGCTTGACGAACTCATCCTCCAGTAGCCGGTGGACCCGTTCGCGGTACTGGTTCGTGACGGTGTGCCCCGGGTGGTCGGGGTCGGCCAGGGCGAGGTCGGCGGCCAGGTAGCGGCAGCCGTGAAAGCCGGGCCCCTGGATAATCCTGCCGAGCTCATCGAAGATCGCCAGGAGGCGTTCCCGCGGTTCGTCGCCGGCGGCTTGCATGGTCTGCCGGTAGGCGGCCTCGTCCTCGTCGGTGCTGCGCCGCAGTGCCTCGACGATCAGGCCGTCCTTGCCGCCGAAGTGGTCGTATAGGGAGCGCCGGGCCACGTTGGCGGCCTTCAGCAGCGTGTCGACGCCGACCCCCACGCCCTGGTCGTAGGTCAGTTGCTGGGCGGCGTCCAGCAACCGTTCGCGCGGCCCGCGGTCGTTGCGTGTGGTCATGGGTCTCAGCTTGCCACCCGTTGACAGTTAGATCAACCGGTCTATATATTCACGATAGACCGAACGTTCTATCTCGGGAGTGGATGTGTCATTCCGCACGACCGCCGAGGTCGTCGAGCTGTTCAACCACGCTTTCGTCGAGCACGCCCCCGAAACGCTGACCGATCTCATCGGCGAGGACTGCGTGATGGAGGCGATCCAACCTGCGCCCGACGGCGCCCGCCGCGAGGGCCGTGCGGCCTGCCTGGAGTTCTGGCAGGCGCTGGCCGCGGACCGCACCACTCAGTTCCGCCCCGAGGAGGTGGCGGTCGCGGGCGAGCGGGCCACGATCCGTTGGCGGTACCGCTTCGGCGACGGCCCGGCCGACTCGGTGCGCGGCGTGAACCTCATGCGCGTCCGCGATGGCGTGGTCGTCGAGGCCTTCGGCTACAGCAAGACCGCCTGATGAGACCGGAAACCTTGAAAGGAACCGTGCCCATGCGCACTTACCACGTGAACAGCGGTGCTGGCATCGACGGCCTGTCCGTGAGAGAGCACGAGGTCCCGGTCCCCGGCCCCGGGGAGGTCCTGGTCGCGCTACGCGCCGCCTCCCTGAGTTTCCGCGAGCTGATGGTGCTGCGCGGCGACTACGTGCTGCCGGTGAAGCCCGACGTGATCCCGGTGTCCGACGGCGCGGGTGAGATCGTCGCCGTCGGGCCCGGGGTGGATCCGGCGCGAATCGGCGACCGGGTCATGGCGACGCTCTTCCCGAGCTGGCAGGACGGCCCCTTCGGGCCGGAGCACTTGCCGCAACTCGGCGGCTCGCTGGACGGCATGCTCACCGAATACGCTGTCCTTCCCGAAAGCGCACTCGTGCCGGTCCCCACACATCTGACCTTCCAGGAGGCTGCGACACTCCCTTGCGTGGCGGTGGCCGCGTGGAACGCTCTGACCGGTGACACCGGTGGCGGGGTGCGAGCCGGGCAGACCGTGGTGGTCCAGGGCTCCGGCGGGGTGTCGCTGTTCGCGCTGCAGTTCGCCAAGATGCTCGGGGCCCACGTGATCGCGACGACGAGCAGCCAGGAGAAGGCGAAGCGGCTGCTGAAGCTCGGCGCCGACGAGGTCATCGACTACCGCACCACGCCCGACTGGCCCGGCCGAGTACGGGAGCTGACCGGCGGCCGCGGAGCCGACCGGGTCATCGAAGTCGCGGGCCTGCTGGAGGAGTCGCTGAAGGCAGTGAAGGTCTACGGCCATGTCGCCTTCGTGGGTTTCGTCTCCGACACCGCCACGCCCCTCGACCCCATGGTGCTGTTCGCCTCCGGGGCCACCGTGCGCCCCCTCGCCGTCGGCAGCCGCGCCCAGTTCCTCGAGATGAGCCGCGCCATCGAGGTCAACCGCCTGCGCCCGGTGATCGACCGGGAGTTCGCCTTCGATGACGCTCCCGACGCCTACCGCCACTTCGCCTCAGGCCAGACGTTCGGCAAGGTCGTCATCACGGTCTGAGCCACCAGGGCAGCCCGCGCAGCGCGGCGGGCACCTCGTCGATGACCCCGGGCCGGACCTGTTCGTCATCCGTGGCGTACGGGCTCATCTCCGACTCGTGGTCGAAGCCGCGGACGAGGACACCGGCCGGGGTGAAGAGGACGGAGAAGTCGTCACCCGAGCCGTTGTCCATCAGGGCCGCCTCCGTCCCAGGCCCCCAGGTGGTGGAGAAGGAGTAGCGGGAGAACCGCGGGTCGCGGCAGATCGCCTGGTCCAGTACGGCCAGCGCGCGCAGGTGCGCGCGGAGCTCGGCGGGGGCCGGGAGGAGGGCGGCGGTCGTGTGCACGGTGCCCATGGGCTCATGTAAGCAGCCGGCCCTGACATCCAGGGCGGCGGTTCGGTCACACCCGCTCTCTCACTCAGGGAACGAAAAGCCCAGCTCACGCAGGCGGGGCAAGCACACTGCGAGGCATTGCTCCACAGTCGCGGCATCGGTTCGCACGAGGACGTCCTCGCGCAACGGCGCTCCACTGGCGACGAAGGTCCAAGGCTTGCCCCTCTCTGCCATCCGCTCAGCGTCGGCCTTGAACAGCACCGTTACGCCCTGTTCGGCCAGTGCTTCCATAATCGCGACGACGTCCACCGGCACTCTCCCCTCCCGAAGCGTTTCGAACGCGCGCACATCGGACGAACATACTCACTCCGGGCCGGACCCTGGACACCGCCCTCATGACCCAACGTGACCGATCGGGGCGCTCGGAGCTGGAATACGCGACACCTGAACATGCGAGCTCCGTAAGGTGTTAGACGGCCCGGGAGGGCCGGATGTGGCTGATGCGAGCTTGCCCTCGGTGGCTCCTGGTGAGAGGCCGTCCGGCGCGGCCCGCCTGGACGGCTGGGCCCTGGTGGTCGACGGCCGCTTCGTCGCCGGCCCCGCCGACCGGAGCCGCCCGCTGGTCACCAGCACCGCCGAGCTGGCCGTCCTGCGGGTGCGCCAGGCCCTGGAGGAGGGCCTGATCGACGCCGACGCCGCCCCGGTCCTCCGCTGACCGGCCGGTGCATCTTGTGAGGCGTCTTCTCGGACACCTTGTCAGGCGCCCTGTGGAGCACCTGCCCGGGTGTCTTGCGGGCACCTGACGATTCGCCTCGGCACGGTATCGCCCCATTTCAGAGCCCATTCGGGGCGCCCGGAAATGCCGACAACCCCTTCTCCTTCCTGGTCTTGGTGGGTGTGGTCGGTTGGTCGGTTCGGGGTTCGTGCCTTTGGTTTTTCGGCGTCCGGCAGAGCCGTCCGCGGCCCACGGGGCCGGCCGCCGACCAGCCGCGCCGGGTTCCACGTAGACACCACCGCACGTAGCACCGAGGCCACCACCGCAGGCGCGGGCGTAGGTACCACCGCACGCACCCCACCGCCTAGGCTCGCCGTCGAGCATACTCGCAGGTCAGAGCCGGTTTCCCGAGCGTCGGAGGCAACTCCCTCCGTCTGTCCCTCTGCCCCGGATTGCTGGGTGGGGTGGGTGCGGTTCTGGGTGACGGTCCGGACGGCGCGGGTTCCACCCTGCGGGGCTGTTGATCCCGGCGCGTCCGGCGAAGGCTGGCCGCCCGGGCCCGAGCCACGCGGCCACGACCCGGTCCGGCGGCCGCCCATGAACCCCTCCCCGCCCGGCGCGCCCTCAGCCCCCAGCCACGCCCGCACAGCCACCAGCAGCCGCCCTGGGCCCGCCCCGCCACAGCCCGCTCAGCGGCCCGCCGAGCAAGCCGCCGAGGCCATCGCCGCGCTACGCCACGTCCGTGCCCCGACCGCCGTCCTGGAGAGCGCGCTCCACCTCGCCCAGGCGCTCCTCGAACTCCCCCACGCCGACCCGCCGCTCCTGGAAGCCGCTGAGGGCCTGACCGCCGTCATCCACGCTGCGCTACGACGCCCGCGACGCCGGAGCCAGCCAGGCCGACCAGGAGTAGATCCTCGCCGACGTCCTCAGCGAGCACTACTTCCGCCAGCGCGGCTCCCGCGCCCACTCCCTCGACGACGAGGTCAACTCGGTCTTGTGGATGGACATCGAGCTCTGACCCCTCCCGACACCCCTCGTGTCGCCAAAACGAATTCACAAACGCCCCGCCGACTCCATCGGCGGGGCAATCTAGCACCACCCGAAACCCGCACAGGCCGCCGAAGCGGCCTCCACCACCTGACCGCACGGTCGAACACGCTCGAACGATTTGGTTCCAACTGGACCCAGCCCAGGCCGCAGCCAGACCACCACGCACAGCGTCGCAGCGACCCAACCACCAAGGCCCGCTTCCCCCGCACCGGGGGAAGCGGGCCTTCCTGCTGAAAGGGGACCACGATGCCGACCCTGCGCTGCACCACCGCCGCCACCCGCACCCGCGCCCGCCTGGAGCGCGGCCGCCGGGCCGACCCCGCCCGGCTGCGCCGCGCCCTGGAGCGCCTGGCCGTCGACCCGCGCCACCCCGGTCTGTGCAGCCGCCGCTACCCCGGCCTGCCCGGCCACAGCGGGTGCCGGGCGTGGACGTCGTTACGTCGACCAGCCGTGCTGGTGCCGGGCGACCCGGTGGTGCGGCTTCGAACGGCCTTGCGGGGATCAGAGTTGGGCGACGGAGCCCATCACCTCGACGAAGGAGAGCCGGGTCCGCAGGTCGTTGAAGTTGCGGACGGTGTTGCCGAAGATGTTGATGTAGGACGAACCGTTGCGGTGGACGTCGTGGGCGAACCGGGAGATCTCGTCCCACTGGTTCTCCAGGCCGGCGAGGTCGCGGCCGAGCGGGGTGTCGTTGTGGTTGTAGATGTTGTTGTAGACCTGGTTGAAGATCGGGCCGAAGCGGGCCGCCTCGGAGAACGCCTGGATCATGAGCAGCAAGGACGCGCCGACGTTGTCGTTGTAGCCGGTGGCCCGGCCGAGCACGTAGGCCGCGTTGTAGAGCGTCTGCGGGGTGATCCGGAGGTTCTCCCGGTTGTTGCCGCCGGGCAGGCTGGTGTAGTTGCCGGTGCGGGTCAGGCTGCGGACGCTGACGCCGAGCGAGGCGCCCAGGTTCCGGCCGTCGGCGAAGGAGAAGTGGTGCACGCCGCTGATCGGGTCGGCGCCGTAGGGGGCGTAGAAGCCGGCCAGGTAGAGGTTGTCGGCCCAGAAGTAGAGGGAGACGAGCTCGTTGCCGCCGGTGTCGCGGATCCGGACCTGGACGACCCGGGAGCTGTCGGTGGTCGTCTGCATGACCGCGTTCTCGTGGGTGGCGTTCCCGTAGGTGTTCTGGTGCAGTCCGTCGACGGCGTGGTAGTACCGCGCGGCGTGCTCCTGGCCGCCGTCGGTGATCCGGGAAATGTCCCAGTCGACGATCCGGTAGTTGGTGGCCGACGCGGTGCCGCTGAGGCAGGTCACCAGCCCCAGGGCCAGGGCGACGCAGACCAGCGCGGAGTACAGCTTCTTCGTGAGGGTGTTCACTGGATTCAGGGCTTCCCGTCGGGGATCGGGGCTCGGTGACGGCCCGTTCGGTGAGGTCGGCTCAGCCTAGGAATCCGCGCGGGCCGCGCTCGTCCCTGCCGTGTACACACTGTTGCCCGCCCGTGCACACCGGGACCCGCGTTCCCCGGGTGCCGCTGTCCCGGGACTGCTCGACCACGTAGAGCCCTCGGGGCCCCGCGACCAGATCGAGGAGAACGGCGACAAAGGTCGGCGTCTTCCACCCGACCGGCGTTCCTTCACCTGCGCAACGTCACCGTCCGAGACGGTCCGCAGCACCCACATCCTGCCCTTCTGGCGCGGGCCCGTGACAGCGGTCAGCGGGCGGAACCTTGGCGCGCCGACCTCGACCCGCGCACGCCGTCCCACCCCGCCCGGAACCGCCGACCGCCTCCACCGGCCGGGCCCGCGTGGAACGCACCCCCTCGTTCCCGGGCCCGGCCGCCTGCGCCTCAACACGTCTGGACGGCTTCGTTCGCCGCATCCGGTTCGCGCGCAGTGGACCTGCTCCTGCGGCGATGCGGCCGGGCGCGGCACTCAGCGCCACCGCCGCGACGTCGCCGAGTCGCCGACCGCGCCTGGGAGGCCGCCCACCAGGCCCTGCGTACTCGGTCGCGGGTGTCGATGCGGGCCGCGCGGATCGGCGCGGTTTCTTGTTGGCGGGCGCGGTAGCGGGGTAAAGATCGCACAGGTCCTGCGACATGCGCGTGGGCGGAGGAGACGAGGAACTATGGCAGAAAGCCGTTTCAGTGACACCATCGCCCAGTTGGAGGCGGAACTCCCCGGCATCGAGGCCCGGCGCCGGCGCCTGGAGGACGAGCTGACCGGCGCCGTGGCGCGCGAGAACGCCGTACGCGGCGCCATCCAGAGCCTGCAGGCCCTGGCCGGGCTGCCGGCCTCGCAGGGCACCACCGCGGTGGGCACCATTCGGGCAGAGGCGGACGCCATCGCCGGGGTCCGGCCGCAGCAGCTCGCGGCCGAAACCGGGGCGGCGCCGGACCGGGGCGGGGAGCCGGCCGAGAAGGCCACCACACGCACGGGCACGGTCACGAAGACGGCGAAGAAGACCACCGCCAAGAAGGCTGCCCCCGCGAAGAAGGCCGCAGGGAAGAAGGCTGCCCCCGCGAAGAAGGCCGCAGGGAAGAAGGCTGCCCCCGCGAAGAAGGCCGCGGCGAAGGAGACGGCGGTGAAGAAGACCACCGATGGCGCGCGGCCGCGTACTGCGGCGAAGAAGACGGCCGCGACCCGGAACACCGGGCCGGTGCGCACCGGCGCCGAGCCGGCCCCCGAGAAGAGCGAAACGGCTGCGCCCGCGCCCGGGCGGCGAACGACCGGGGCTACCTCCGAGAGCGTGCTGGGCGTGCTGGCCGGCGCTCAGGGGCCGCTGCGTGCCCGGGAGGTGATGGTCCGGCTGGGGATCGAGGAGTCGGCGGGCAACGTGAACGCGGTGCGCACCATGCTGGAGCGCCTGGTCAAGGCCGGCCGGGCGCAGCGTCCGGGTCGTGGCCTGTACGCGAAACTGGACGGCTGACCCGCCGGGGGCCAGCCTGCGGCCGGTTCGCGATTCTGCCCGCCTCACTGCCGGCCGGTCGCGTCACATCGCCGGGTGCGGCACCCGGACTACCGGGTCGTCACCGTTTCTGTCTGAGACGCTGGAAGGGCGCCACCTGCGGGTGGCGGCCTTCCGGTGCCTTCTCGGGGCCTCGGCAGCCTACCGCCGCCCCCGGACGTCGCCCAAGGCTCACCCTGGCGCGCGTGCACTGGAGGGGCTCCTTCAAGCTCGCTCGGAGCGAGGGCCGTCACCCGGTAGCCGTGAGGACGTCCAGGAATTGAGCGTGGTCGACCGAGACCGAGATCCGCGTCCGGGTGCCAGCCGCCGGACGCGCACCCCAGGCGCCGCGCTCGCGGTACACCTCGACCTCGCGGAACGCGCAGACGGATTCGTCGAGCGCCACGGCCGCCGCGAGCGGGTCGTGGAAGGCCTTGCCTGCGCGGCGCTTGGCCAGGTAGACCCCCATGCCCTCCCGCACGAGCACCATCCCGGGTGTGAGCCGCCGCGCCGACAGGGCGGCGTGCATCGCGCCGTCGTAGACGACGCCGTGGCAGACGTTCTTCGAGACGAGCACCCGCTCACCGACGTGGGGCGATTGCAGCAGCTTCAACGCGGCGTCCGGGGCGCCGTTGAAGTTGAACGTCGGGCAGGTCTCGCGTCCCTCGAACTTGGGGAGACGGTGTTCGGGCGGGACGACGGAGTCGCCGGCGAAGCCGCCCTGCGCGACCCAGCGGGCGATGCGCACGTCCGGTTCCCGCTCCAGGAGCAGGCCGGGATTCTTCAGCGGCGCCCCCGTGAGCAGCGTCGCGTTCCCGCTGGCGAAGGCGTCCCGCAGCAGCTGCCAGGCCTCGGCGTCGGGTTCGCGAGCCGGAACCTTCCCAAGCCATCGGCGGTGGAAGCCCGACACCGGCTTCACGTCGGTGCCGGGCCGGTACGCGCCGACCGGCACGGGCACCCCGAGGCGCCCGAGGAGGTACTTGACGATGCCGACCTGCTCATCCGATCCGGGCATGACCGTCACGGCCACCAGGCGTGCCCACGGATGGGTAGCGAGGGCACACAGGGTGAAGACGTCGTCGGGGTCGCCGGTCTCCATGTCGAAAACGATCGGGATTGCCATGCCCGCGACCGTACCGATCCGACGGAGCGTCACCAACGGAATATCGGCGGGACGAGCGCGTTCGGCCGCCTCCTGTTCGGCGGCGCCGACGTCACCTCTTCATCCGCCTCACTCCGCCCGAAGGCCGCCTCGATCCGGCGCGGAGCGCCGCTGCGGGTGATGACCTCACGGAGGCGTTCGACGCCGTCGGCGGCGAGGTCGGCGGAGCCGAGGAGGTCGTTCAAGAGACGGGCATCAGAGGCTGAGCAGAAGGCGAGGGTTTCCGCGACCAGCAGCGTGCACTGACCGTCGAACCCACTGCCGCCAGATACGAAACCGGACCGGCGGACAGCGACATGACAGGGGCACGCGGAAGTCAGCACACGCCCCGAAGCTTGTCCGGCGAACCCCAAGACCATGGCCATGCCGACAGCAGGGGGCGCCTGCTCACCGCGCTGCAGCTGCGTCGAGGCCTGGCGCCGTACATCACCCTGCCGGGGCCGCCGAGCTGCGGCGATCAAACTTCGATGTCACGAACCGACGTTGGTCAAGGCTCAGTGGCAATCGGTCAGGGTTCAGTGGCAGAGGACATTGCCCGCGCCGCCCGGCCCGGTGTGCCGGGCCCCGCCCCGCCGCTGCGCCCTGGTCGCCGTCCTGGACGGCCGCCAGGCCGTCCCGCTGCGGTGAGGTTTGAGGGGGGTGTAGTTGAGGTGTGGGGTGGTGTGTGGGCTGGGGTGTTGTTGGTGGGGTGAGAACGGGGTCGGGGTGGTGGGTGGTTGGGGTCGGGTGGTGTGGGCTGGGGGCGTTGGGGGTTGGGTGGGTTTGATCTTCGGTGTTGAAGGTTTCAGCGTGCGCTAATGGCTGTTTCCGTGCCCGGCGCCATGCGGCGCGGATCCTCCAGACGGTGAAGCTGCGGGCGTTCAATCCGCGGGCGACCGAGTGGCAGCGCATGCACGCGGTCGCGGCCGCGTTCCACATCGGGCACGGCCACCTCGACCCCACCGACCGCGAGAAGCACGGCGAGCTGATCTCCTGGCTCGACCGCCAGCGCTACCTGAACGGCCAAGGCCTGCTCGACGCCGCGCGCGTCTCGGAGCTGGACGCGCGCGGCATGATCTGGTCCAAGCACGCGAACTGGTGCCGGCCGCTCGCGGTGGGGCGGGGGCCGGCGCGCGCGGGCGGCCCCGGAAGGCCGCCAGGCGGCCCGGCCGGGGTCAGCGCCCGCCAAGCCTGAGCCTGCCGAGCCGCTCCAGCTTCTCGGCAGCTTGGTGTGCGCGTTCTCCGGTGGCGTCGTCAGATCGCCCTGGCTCCGCCCGGTCTGCGGCAGCTGCCCCGTGCGCCCCGGGCGCGGCCTGGGACAAGGTCGCGCCCGGCTGAGTCGTCTACTTCTCGTAGGTGCGTCTCCACCGTGTTTGGTGCTGGCGGTCGCCTTGTCCGGCTCCGTTGATCTGGGGGAAGGAGAGCAGGCTGGCGCCGTTGTTCCACAGGCCGAGCAGGTCGCGGTGCAGGGCCCAGATGCCGTGCTCGATGCACAGGTTCTGGGCGGGGCGGGTGAACCGGGAGGTGGTGACGAACACGGCGACCTGGGCTCGATGATGCTGTAGCGCGCCCATCATGTCGCGGATCTCCCGGGCGGGGATCGCGTTGCCCGGCGCGTATCTCTTGCACTGCACGATCATGGTCCGGCCGTCGGGCAGGACGCCCTTGATGTCGGCGCCGTTGTCGCCGGCCCCGCCGACCCGTTCCACCTGGGTGCAGCCGTCCCGTCGGCACAGGCCAGCCACGAAGCCCTCGAACTCGGTGCCGGTCATCCGGTCGACCTCGGCCAGCGTGCGGTGCCCAGCCGCGACGGCGTCCAGCGCCCGCCACCGCCGGTCCTCGGCCCGGGCAGCACGGTCCTTGCGCCACAGCGTCCAGCCGCCCACCATCGCGCCCGAGACCGCCAGCGCGACCACGACGTACACCCACACCAGGTGCCAGAACATCACCAGCAGCACGGCAGCGACCAACCCACCGATCCCGAACATCTTCAGTCTGGCCGCCCGCCGCCTGGCCGTCGCCGACCTGCGCTTCCTTCCCACCATCGCCCCCTCACGTCCATCGAATCCACCTCGGCTTGCCTCCCCCACCGGCAGCCGGGACGAACGCTGTAGAGGCCCCCGACTGAGAAGGCATCCGCAATCCGCTTGCGGCGTATGACGTTTCGCTGTTCAAGGGCCTGCCATGACATGCCACCGGTAGTCGGCCGTTCGGGCTAAGGTGAACGGTCGTCAGGGAGTTGACTCGCGCAGGGGGACGGATATGGATCCGGAGCTGACCGCGCTGGCGGCCACCGCGGCGACCACCGTGGTGCAGTTGCTGGCCACCGAGAGCTGGGAGAAGGCCAAGAGCGCCGTCGGATGGTTGTGGGGCAAGGTGCACCCGGAGCGGGCCGCGGCCGTGGTGGCCGAACTGGAGGAGACCCGCGGCGAGGTGCTGACGGCTCGGGAGAGCGGCGACGAGCAGGCGGAGCAGGAGCTGATCGGTGACTGGCGCCGCCGGCTGGCCAGACTGCTGCGTGAGGGCGATCCGCAGCTCGCCGACGAGCTGCGGCGCCTGCTGGACGAGCTGGCCCCGCACCTGCCCGAGACCGGCAGCGGGTCCGGTGGCACTACGGTGAACGTGAACGCCTCCGACAACGCCCGGGCGTACGTGGCCGGGCGCGACCTGCACATCACCGAGCGATGAGCGAGGACGAGCCGCAGGTTCACCTGGAGGTGAACGCCTCCGACGACGCCCGGGCGTACGTGGCCGGGCGCGACCTGCACATGCACCTGAGCGACGGTGTGCACGGCACCCGGAAGGTCGAGCCGGGCGGCGAGCCGGTGACCGAGTGCCCGTACCCGGGCATGACGGCTTTCGACACCGAGCAGGCCCGGTGGTTCTTCGGCCGGGAGCGGGAGATCGCCGACCTCCTGGTCCGACTGGACGAACGCCGCACCACCGGCAGGCCGTTGCTGGTGCTGGGCGCCTCCGGCGCGGGCAAGTCCTCGCTGCTGCGGGCAGGCCTGCTGCCCGCGCTCGCCGAGGGCCGGTTACCCGCGCCGGGGTCGGCCGAATGGCCGCGGGTGGTGTTCACCCCCACCGCCCATCCGATGGCCGAGGCGCGCCGCCGGCTGGCGGAGCCGTCGGACGGAGGCCGCATGATCGTTCTGGTCGACCAGCTGGAGGAACTCTTCACGCTCGCTCAGGACGACCGGGAGCGGCGCGAATTCCTGGACCTGCTAGCCGGGTTGGCCGAGGCGGGCGCGCTGGTGGGCTACGGCCTGCGCGGCGACTTCTACGCCCGGGCCGCCGAATACCCCCAGCTGCGTGCCGCCCTGGAGGACCGGCCGATCATCGTCCGGCCGCTGACCGAGCAGGGCCTGCGCGAGGCGGTCCTCTTCCCCGCCAGGTCGGTCGGGCTGGAGGTCGAACCCGGCCTGGTCGAGCTGCTGTTGCAGGATCTCGGCGGCACCGCCGACGGCGAGTACGAGGCGGGCCGACTCCCGCTGCTCGCGCACGCGCTGCGCGCTACTTGGCAGTTACGCCACGGCCACACGCTGACCGTCCAGGCGTACCGGGACGCTGGCGGCATCGAGAACTCGGTGGCCACCACGGCGGACGGCGTGTACCTGGGCCTCGACGAGCCCGGGCGGCGAGCGGCCCGGTCGATGCTGCTGCGCCTGGTGAGACTCGGCGACGACACCGATGACACCCGCCGCCGGCTCGCCCGGGAGTACCTGCTCCGTGATACCCCGCACCCCGACATCCTTGACGCCCTGATCCGGGGCCGACTGCTCGCCCAGCGGGACGAGACCGTCGAGATCACCCACGAGGCGCTGCTGCGCGCCTGGCCCCGCCTGCGCGACTGGATCACCGAGGACCGCCCGGGCCTGCTGGCCCACCAACGGCTCGCCGAGGCGACCGAGGCATGGCTATGGGACGACCGCAGCCGGGCCGGCTTGTTGCGTGGCCAACGTCTGGCGAGCACCCGCAAATGGGCCGAACAACCCGACCATCGGCCCGAACTCACGGAGGAGGAGCAGGAGTTCCTGGCCGCCGGCATCCGGTTAGCCCGGCTGCGCCGATTCGGTCTCGGCGCCGCCGCGCTCACCGCGATCCTGGGCCTGGTCGCCGGACTGATCGCCGTCCAGCAGAACCGGGCCGCCGCGCATCGCGCGGCCCAGATCGCCTCCGCCCAACTCGCCGACGAGGCCGGCAAGGTGCGCGACGTCGACCCCGGGATGGCGCTTCGACTCAGCCTGGCCGCCTTCCACACCGCCCCCACCAAGGGCGCTCGCGATCAGCTGTACGCCTCGGCCGAGGCCCCTTACCCGGTCGCGCTGGACGACCCCGCCGCAACGGAGCACAAGCCGGGGGCCGTGGTGAGCCTCGCCTTCAGTGCGGACGGGAAGACGCTCGCCGGCTCCGACAATAGCCACCAGGTGCGGCTGTGGGACGTCCTCGACCAGCACCACCCGACCTACGCGGGCGCCTTCTCCACCGACGGCACCGCCACCCTCGCCTTCGCCCCGAGCGGCCGCCTGCTCGCGGTGCACGGCAAGGACTCGCTCCAACTGTACGACGTCGCCGACACCCACCACCCGACGCTGCTCAGCAGCACGCCCGATCAGACCGGGGTCGCGTACGACCTGGCCTTCAGCCCGGACGGGCACACCCTCGCCACCGGCGCCGACGGCGGAGCCGCGCAGCTGTGGAACATCACCGATCCGGCGCGCCCCGCCCCACTCGCCACCCTCCAGGCCGATTTTCAGGACGTCACCGGAGTGGCCTTCCACCCCGGCGGCCGACTGCTGGCCGCCGCGAGCAACGGCGGCACGGTCCGACTCTGGGACCTGACAGGCGCCCACCCGAGCGTGCTGTCGACGCTCCCGGTCAAGAGCGCTTGGACGGTGGCCTTCCACCCGGCCGGAAACCTGTTGCTGACCACCGGCACATACGGGGAGATCAACTACTTCGACCTCACGGACCCGAGCCACCCGGGGTCGGCGCAGCCCCTCGATCCGTCGGACGGCAGCGATGACTACTTCTCCTCGGCGGTGAGTGCCAATGGCCGGACCTTCGCGACGGTGGGCACAGGCGGCTCGGTGAAGCTGTTCAAGTTCGATCAGCACCCGCAGCCGTCCTCGATGCTCATCCCGGGCCCGTATGTACGCCCCGGTTCGGTCGCCACCCGGGCCGTCGCGTTCCAGTCGGACAACCAGACCGTGGCCACCGGGGACGACCACGGGCAGCTACGGATCTGGACCACCCCGGCGGCGCGAATTCCGCAGAGCCTGGATACCTTCGGACCCGGATCGGTGTTCGGCCTCGCCGGGCGAATCCTCGTCACCCATGACCCGGACAACGGGTATCAGCTCTGGGACATCGGCGATCAGCGCCGCCCGCACCTCGCGGCGTCCCTCCCCAAAGCCTGGACGAGCGTCTCCTTCCTCGACGACGATCACACCTTGCTGACCCTCGGCGACAAGCAACCGGTCGGGCTGTGGGACGCGAGCGACCCGACAAAACCGGTCCTCGATGCCACAGTCCCCTCACCCGGCCCAGCCGATCCCACCTCCGTGCCGCTGGCAGTCGTGAGCACCGAGAGCAACCTGCTCGCGCTCTCGAACGGCCTGGACACGATCGAACTCTGGGACATCTCCGACCGACACCGGCCGCAGCGCATCTCGACGGTGCCGAGGCCCGGCCGGTTCGACGGTCTCGGCCTGCAGCAGCACGGCCGTGTACTGGTCGCCTTCGACGAATCCACGCCCGTTCAGCTCTGGAGCCTCACCGACTCGCGCCACCCGGACGGGCCGCATGCACTGCCCGACAGCAGGGGCGCGTGGGGCGTGGCGAGCACTTCGCGGCACCAGATGTTCGTCCAGGAACAGGGGCGGAACGTACTGGTGTACGACGTGCCCGACGCCAGGAACCCGGTGCGGAAGTTCACCGTGACGGCGGCGGCGGACTCTGCGGCCGCCGTCGACGACGGCCGCTATTTGGCGATAGCGGCCGGCGACGACAACTCCCTCACCTTCTGGGATCTCAGCCGTCCCGGCAGGCAGGTCGGTCGGATCGCCATCCAGGGCAAGCCGCTCGACATTCCCGTCAGCGACGATGGCCGGCTGCTCGGGATCGCCGGGACTCTCACCGACAACGTCCAGGTCTGGAACGTGGCCGCCCCGGGCAGGGTGACCGCCGACGACGCTGTCACGCTGCCCAATCAGTCCGACCTCGCGTTCGGCCCGGACAACGGCCTGATCGCCACCGACGTGTCCGCCTCCGCATTCGGCTACGGTGTGCGCCTCTGGTATGCCGACCCCAATCGGATGTACCAGGACCTCTGCGCCGAGCTCGGCCAACTCCCGCCCCCGCCCGACTGGTCGAAGTACACCAGCCACCTCACGTACAGCGCCCCCTGTGGCTAGTACTGCAACCGCATGTGGAGTGTGTGGCCTCGGCGTTTGTAGTCATCCCGAGCCCTTGCGGTCCCGCCTGAGGTCGGGAAGATCGGGGGTGGCGCCCGTCCGGAGGACGTCGACGCCACTCGTCAAGAGCTGGGCGGCTGAAGGACGTACTGACTACTACGGCACGCTGAGCGAGTCGCTGACAGAGGCGGGCTTCTCGGTCCCGCCTCGTGGCAGGCTGATGAGCGACCTCCTCGAGGCCGCGTTCCGGTGATGCTGACCGCCATCGTGGTGAACAAGCGGAGCAAGCGGCCCTCCAACCAGTTCGAGGTGCTCGCCAAGACGGCGCCGTTCCGGCGCGGAGACCAACCGGACTGGACCTGGCAGACGGAGAAGCACCGGGTGTTCGCTCGTGACACGCCGTCCAGCTCCGCTGTCACAGGTCACCTGTGCACCCCGGCCGCCGACCGCAACACGGCACTGCAACACGCGGTGCAACGCGCGCAACGCGGGCCCCGCGTTGCACCCCTGACCTGGGCCTTTGTCTCCTCCGGAGGGCAGCCGGGCCGTGTTGCCGTGGGCGTGTTGCACCCTCAACGGCCCGGCCCCGGCGCCCGCCTACTCCCAGCGCATGCCCAGCTCGGTGAGCCGTGCGGCGCGTTCGGCGGGGATGTCGGCGCGCCTGCTGCGGCTGTTCGCGATGAACAGGCCGAGGCTGATCAGCACGGTGGTACCGCCGTCGGTGCCGTCGTCCACGACCAGGGGCTCCTTGTGCTTGCGAGGCACGTTCAGATGCCCCTCGCGGACCCGGTACTGGGCGGCGGCCGCGAGGTTCCGGCGCTCCTCTTCCGGGTGCGAGACCTTCCCCGCCGGCTTTTGCTCCGGGGGCAGCGGACCGATGCCGAGGACGTGCTCCAGCGCCCACTGCTGAGCCGGGACGAGCTTGTCCCAGCCGACCTGCTGAGCACGTGCCCACCCGGCCAGGTCCTCGCCCTGGACGACGACGCTGCCCGGCTCGGCACCAGCGAGCGCGCCGCTGGCCTTCACGTGCCGCCAGGCCAGCGCGAAGGCGCGCTGCCACTCCACCGACCAGGCCGGGCACCACGCCGGGTCGATCTCATCCAGCGCGGCCTTGCGGTCAGCGGTCAGCGCCCCAGTCCAGTCCAGGCCGTGCTCCCCGGCCTCGGCCCGACGCTGGAGGACTTCAGTGCGCCGCTGCGCGGTGCGCAGGTTCTTCATGATGGTCCCGACCGGCCGCCCGCCCCACACGGCCTCGTTGGGCGGGCAGGCGTGCCCGTGCTCGGCCGCGTACCCGGCCACCGCGGCCGGGTTGTCGGTGAAGGCGGTGTCGAACGCCGACCAGATCATGCCCAGCTCGTCCAGCTCCTTGACGCGCTCCGGGTCCAGGACGTCGGCGGCCCTGTAGCGGCGCTGGTCGGCCACCCACACCCCAAGCCGGTGCCCGGACGGTGCCCGGTAGGCGTACGGCACGCGCACGTCGCCGAACTCCTCCCGGGAGGCCGGAAGCTCCTCCAGGCCCCGCCGGAACTCCTCCCGCTCCGGCTCCAGCACCCGGGTCCGCACGAACGCCGCGATCACCGCCGGATCTCGCTGGGTGGAGAACTGGAGCAGCTGCGCTCGCCGCCGGCGGAGCGGAACTCCTCCGGCTCTCCGGCGTGCTTGGGCTCCCGGGGAGGGCGGGTCTCGGACTGCGGCATGGCCAGGCGCTCGACGGCGGCCGCGTCGTGCGCGCGCAGCGCCATGAGCAGCTCAGCCCGTCGTAGGTCCGGGAGGTCAGCAGCTGGTTCCCGTTCTCGCCGGCCCCGAGCAGGACGGGCACGACGACGGTGGCGACCTTGCCGCTGCCCGGGCGCATCCGCAGCGCCCGCCTGACGGCCTGGACCAGGTCCACCATCGAGCCGCGCATGTCCGCGGAGAACACCGCGTCGCAGTCGAAGGTGTCCCCGCCCTCGGAGAGCACCTTCACCGAGGCCAGGATGTACCGCAGCAGGTCACCCGTCGTCCCTGACCAGCGACGCGAACGTGCCCAGCACAGCCCGGCGCGCGGCGGAGGTGTGCTCCGCCTCCAGCCACGTCGTGCCGATCAGCGCCGGGTCCGGGTGCAGCGCTGGGTCCTGCTCCCACAGCACCCGCGCCACCTCCGGCAGGCCGGCACTCAGCGCCCGGGCCTCGGCCACCATGTGGTGGAAGGACAGCACCCTCGACAGGTTCCACTCCGAACAGGCGGTCAACAGAGCGATCTGCAAGGCCGCCAGCCGGGCCCCGCGGTACTCCACCGACCGATCACTCGCACCCCGCTGCTCCATGCCCTGGAGGACCGGGTCCGCGACGTCCACGCACACGATCCGGTACGGGGCGATCACCCCATCCGAGATCGCGGTCCCGAGCGGGTAATCGTGGGCAACCGAGCCGAACAGCGACTCGTCGTCCCATGCTCGCGATCAGCTAGGCCGACTCGATCTCAGCCGCCTCCTCGCCGACCCCGCACAACCCGGCCAGTACCCGCCGCCCGGCCCCATCCAGCAGCACCTCGGCATCCAACCGCTGCGCACCGCCCTCGTGCCGGGGGGCGGTGACCGTGCCAATGCCAGTACGGGAGTAGAGCGGTGTCGTCCAGGCCATAGCCGGCCGCGACCCGGCCGAGGAGTGAGTAGGTCGTCTCCCCGGCGAACGGAGAGACACGGAAGATCCCTGCAACCATGACCTCAGCCTCGTGGGCGTTGGCAGAACCCGGAGACAGTCAAGCTGTGCCCGGCTCGTCGGCCTGGCCCGCTGTGCCGCCGACCGGACGGTTCCGTGGCTTTGATCAGCGCTTCGGACTGCAGTCTGGGCAGATGTTGTCGTCGTTGAACTCAAAGTGCACGTCGCTCGGCTGTAGATGGTTGGACATGCAGACAGTGCACAGGTCCCCGCCGCAGTTTCCGCAGCCTACGTAGCGGCCGCCTGCGTACTCGTAACGCCGCTTCTGAATCCATGGGTCATCACATGCCATACCGGGGCCCCTACAGCGGGATCATCTCCATTACCTCGGGCTAACGAGTGCACCCACACGATGGTTGCGGGAGGCAGGACGTAAGGCCGCCGAGGGTTTTCCATGGCTGGAGACCAGCAGCTTCCTTCGCCGCGCTGCGCCCGTGCTGGACGTGCCGCGGCTCCATCGGCGGGGAGGAGGGCTCGTTGCTGGAGCTGCGGGAGAAGGCCGGCCCCGACCGGCTGGAGTGCCCGCAGTGCGAGCGGGACCGCGCCGCGAAGGACTTGGGGCTCGTTGCTGTTGCCCGCCCCGACCAAGCGCGATCAGGTGGCCACGCTGGTCTCCGCCCCGGATGACCCGTGGTGGGAGGACCGTCTACTTCACGCCAAGCTCTACCCGTACGGGAGCCGCCGGGTGTGACCCTTTTGGTTCTGTGGCGTGTCGGTGATTCGCTGGTTGATCTTGTTGGTGAGCTGGGTTTTGCAGGTTGGTTGAGAAGTGTGGGGTGGGGTTGGGCTCGTGTTCGGGGGTGGGCGCCGGTTCCGCTGGTGCCGTTGGCTGATCGTTTGGGCTGTGTGGCCTGCGTGTTTGTGTGGTTGGTTGAGAATCAGCGGATGGCATGAGAAGTGGTGGGAATTTCCGCAGTTTGGATGAGAGCCCTGTACGTGTGGGGTGTGGTGGGTTGCCTGTCGTGTGTTGTCAGGGGGTGCCGGTGGTGCGGCGTCGGCGTTGGAGGTCGCGTTGGGCTTGGGCGCGGGCGAATTCGCGGGAGCAGTATTTGACGCCGGTGGTGCGGTGTTGGCCGTATTCGGCGCGGCCGCGTTGGCGGACGAAGTTGCGGCCGCAGTTGTCGCTGGCGCAGCGGCGTACGGTGGCTTCCTCGACAAGGTGGTTGTAGAGCTGGAGGAAGGCCACCGACAGGATGGTGGGGGAGCGGTCGGCGAGCTCTCCGTTCGTTCTTCGAACAGATGACCTTCGATAGGTCCTCGAATCGGTGGGCAACCGCGGCGCTGACCAGCGATGCGGGGTGGATCTGTGCGCGCGTGCTCGCGCAGCAGGTTCTTGCCCGGGAGGGTGTGGACGTCTCGGCGTTGCCGGACCTCTGTGTCGTCCGGTAGCCGGCCAGACAGATCAGGCCGCTGCTGCCTTCGCGGCGACGCTCCTCTGAGGGAAGGCCGCGGCCTCGTCATAGGCCTGGTTGTGCCGGAGGCAGTGGTAGAGCTGTCCGATCATGCGGTTGAAGAGGTTTCGCTGGGCGGCGGCGTGCGCCGCCGCGATCGGTTCGGGCCGGGCGGCCCGGCCGCCGACGGGCCCGGGGTCGGTTTCGTCTCTGGTTTCGTTTCCAGGCACCCCCACCCCGCCGCTCCCGGCACATCACCGCAGGTCAGGATCGGCAAGGTCGGCCCGACCGACTCCGACTTACTCCTGGGAGCCCCCGACCGACCGACGAAGGAGGAGAGGGCGGCGGGCGGGCGGCCGCCCCGGGGTCCGGGGGCGCTGCGCGGGGCTGTTCCCTCCGGTCCGCGACTCGGTGCAGCAGCAGCGCCCCCGCGTGCCCGACCAGCCCATTCCCGTCGGCGGCCACAGACAACGGCCGGTCCCACCCGGTACGCTCACTCGCCGAAAAGGTGCCCCTGTTCCTGCAGGGGATACGAACTTGACACTCGCATACTTGCAGGCCAGGGGCACCTTTTCTCAACTCGGCATCAGATCAGCCTGCTCGGCTGAATATCCGAGGTTGACTCTCTGCGGCTCGTTTCAGGTGTACTGGCTGGACCTGCGGGTTACGCGTAGTAGTGCCAGTCCGTGCAGGACTTACCGTTGTCCGTCCAGGTGACGCAGAGCCTGGCGGAGGCTACTTTCCAGGGGAGGTCAGTCGACCGGGACTCTTCCAGTCGGACGGTGTGTGCCCCTTCCAAGCCATTCGTGTACCGGAATTCCATTTGCGCGTAAGAAAAGCCCTGCCCACCTGCGTCGTGGGCGTATGCCCAGACCCAGCTGGCGGCCCCGTCGCCGGGAGTGTTATCGATTGCACCTTCAGATCCACCCAAGTAGAAGGTGTCCTGAGCCGCCGAGGCGCTACCTGCCCCGGCAAAGGTCATCAGGGCAGCCAACGCGGATGCTGCCGCCGCCGTAGCTAAAGTACGCCGCACAAACATGAACACTCCAGCGAGGTGTTGATTATGTTGGCGATTAAGAACCTTAAGATTTTCTTACGCCGAGAAACAGTATGAAATGCGCCAGGTAATGACTGTTTACGGCCGTCGATGACCTCGGGCTCGATTCGTCCGCGGGCCGATCGTTTCCGTGCTCCTGCCCATGCGGGTCCTGCCCGCCGAGAGCACGGTCCGCCGAGTGCTGGCCCGCATCGACGGCGACGTGTTGGACCGGGCGGTCGGACGCTGGCTCGCCGACCGTCACCCGAAGCTCGGGGCTTCCCCCGGGAACGTGGACACCGGGTGCTATGCGGCCGTGGCCAGCGTAACTGATCTTTGCTCGTAGGCGATCGGGGCCATGT
>NZ_JBVHIP010000069.1:0-22539 GCF_055560495.1 Kitasatospora sp. NPDC023176
TCGCGGGCCATCTTGCGGATCACGGGCTTCGGGTCGGCAGTGCGGTACATCTCCACCGCACGCCGTCGCAACTCGGGCGGGTACTTCATCGGTGCGGCCATGGCAGAGGCTCCCTTCTCATGGCCCATCAGGCCATCTCCGGCAACCTTCCGCACGTCGGGGGAACCTCAAGCAGGTCACCCTGACGAACATGGCGGCCAACTGGTGGAACTCCAACAGCATGCAGGTCAAAGCCCGCCTGTTCGACACGAACTGGAACGAGCAGTGGTTCAACGCCCCGCTCACCGGCGTCTCCGGCCTGGTCAAGACCTATGACTCCGTGACCGTCAACGGCGTGATCCCGCCGCTGCCGCTCGGACGCTCCTACTACCTGTGCTGGGACGGATACGTCGGCGGGACCACATCCCTCCACGACTCCTACTCGATACCCTTCGGCACCTGCACCCCAGTCACCGCAGCCGACACCGCGCCCCAACTCGACGCGCTCGCGCCACCCAACAACACCGTAGTCGGCAACCTCACCCCACAGCTCTACGCCACCGGCCACGACCCGGACAACTACCCCGGCACCGGCCTGTCCTACGACTTCCGCGTCTACACCAACCCGGCGTCGGGAGACCCGCAGCTCATCGCGGAGTCGGGCTGGCAGCCCAGCACCTCGTGGGCGGTGCCGACAAACAAACTCGCCTGGAACACCAGCTACCTCTGGAACGCCAAGGTCGGCGACGGCATCGGCGAGAGCCCACTGTCCGGCACCATCGCTTTCACCACCCAGGTCCAGCAGCCGGTGATCACCTCCCACCTCGGCGGTGCCGTCGGCGACGGCGCAGGCCGGCCCTTCGACGCCAAGGTCGGCAACTACACGACTGCGGCGACCGACGCCGACGTCAAGAGCGTCGGACCGGCGCTGACGGTCAGCCGCTCCTACAACTCCCTGGACCCGCGCACCTCGACCCTGTTCGGCAGCGGCTGGACCTCCAACTTCGACATGCGGGTGCAGCCCGACAACGACGGAACCGGCTCCGTCGTCCTCACCACCGCCAGCGGCCGAGCCGCCCGCTTCGGCGCCGACCCGAACAACGGCGCCCTGTACACGCCGCCGTCCGGCGAGTTCCAGTCCCTCACCAAGGTCGACGCCGGCTTCGACCTGATGGCCAAGGACGGCACCCGCTACGAGTTCCACGCCGCCTCCGGCACCGGCTACGCCCTGTCCCTGGTACGTGACGCGCTCGGCCGCACCCAGGAACTCAGCTACACCAACGGCGCCCTGACCACGGTGAAGGACACCACCTCCGGCAGGATGCTGCACTTCGAGTGGACGGCCGGCAACCGGCACGTCGCTAAGGTCTACACCGACCCGGCCACGGGCACGGACGGAAACACCTCCCAGACCTGGAGCTACACCTACAACACCAGCAACCCCGACCAGCTGGACCAGGTCTGCGCCCCGGCGACGGGCGGGAACACCGCACGGTCCTGCAGCAGCTACTCCTACACCCCCGGCTCCCACATGCGCTCGGCTGTCCTCGACTCCGCGCCCGTCTCCTACTGGCGCCTCGGCGAGTCCTCCGGCACCACCGCGACCAGCGAGGTCGCCGAGAATCAGGGCAACGACAACGCGACGTACTCCGCCACGGGCGTAACCCTGGGCACCCCCGGCCCGGCGGCGGCCGCGACCGCGGCGACCTTCGACGGCAGCAGCGGCTACGTCACGCTGCCGCAGACCGAGCTGTCGACCTCCTCCTACGCGTCGGTGGGACTCTGGTTCAAGACCACCGGCTCGGGCGTGTTGTTCAGCTACCAGGCGGAGACCTTCCCCGGCAACGGCACCACCGGTGGCGGCTACACCCCCGCGCTGTACGTCGGGCAGTCCGGCAAGCTCCACGGCAAGTTCTGGGCCGGCTCCTCCAACCCCATGCAGTCGGACAAGGCGGTCAATGACGGCCAGTGGCACTTCGCGATGCTGTCCGCCGCCGGAAACACCCAGACCCTCTACCTCGACGGTCAGGCCCAGGGAACGCCGCTCGCGGGTCCCGTCCTTGCACCGGGGCAGCAGGCCGGTGCCATCGGCGGTGGTTTCACCAGCGGCTGGTGGCAGGACAGCCCGTTCACCGACTTCACGGGCCGGGCCAGCTACTTCACCGGCAGCATCAGCGATGTCGCCTTCTACAACCGGACTCTCGGTGCCCCGGCCGTCCAGGCCCTGTGGCAGGCCGGCAGCCAGCCCTCGACCGAGCTGTCCGGGCTGAAGCTCCCCTCCGGCAAGTCCCGGCTCACCATCACCTACGACACCGCCAAGGACCGCGCCGACCGGATCACCGACGAGAACCTCGGCACCTGGAAGCTCAACGCCCCCACGGTGACCGGGTCCTCCCAGGAATACCGGGGCAGCGTCATGGGCTCCCGGCCGACCGACTACTGGCGACTGTCCGACGGCGCCGGCGTGCAGGCCGCCAACCAGGTCTACACACCGCGGCCGATGCCCAACAACGGCAACTACGCCAACGTCGACCACGGAGCGGCCGGCCCGATGAACGGCTCGGCCGGCTCCGCGTCCTTCGACGGAAGCACGTCCTGGGCGGAACTGCCCGCCGCCTACGCCCCGCAGAACGGTCCGGGGGCGCTCGCTCTGTGGTTCCGTACGGACCGCGCCGGCGTGCTGCTCTCCTACCAGTCGTTCCCGGTCAACGGCACCCCCAATGGTTCCACCGACCACTGGAACCCGGCCCTGTACGTCGACAGCAACGGCAAGCTGCGAGCCCAGCTGTGGATGGGCGATGCCGCGCAGACCCTGGCCAGCGGTGCCACCGTCACCGACAACAAGTGGCACTTCGCGGCGATCTCCGCCGACACCCAGACCAGCCAGACCCTCTACCTCGACGGCGCACCCGTCGCCGGACCGCTCAACGGCACGATCACCCCCAACGGCACCAGCCACGTCTTCCTCGGCGCGGGCAACGTCACCGGCGGCTGGCCGCAGCCGCCGACGGACCGGGCCGGCCACTTCAAGGGCCAGCTCGCCGACGTGGCCGCCTACCCGCACGGTCTGAGCGCCGCGACCATCTCCTCGCTCTACCAGCTCGCCACCGCCGCCGACGCCACCCAGTACGACGACGCCGTGGTCGACAGCAAGCCCACCGGCTACTGGCGCCTCGGCGACACGACCGGCAACCAGGCCACCGAGCTGATCTCCTCGGCCGCACTTGCCCAGAACCGCGGCAGCTACCACAACACCACCTGCTGCCAGAACGGCCCCTGGGCCTCCGGCACCTCCACGGCCACCGGCTTCAACGGCACCAACGCCTACGTCCAACTGCCGCCGAACACCGCACCCACGCACTGGGGCGCGGCCACCCTCGAACTCTGGTTCAAGACCACAGCCCCCGGCACGCTGTACAGCTACCAATCCTTTCCGATCGACGGGAAACCGAACGGCTCCACCGACCACTGGAACCCCGCGCTCTACATCGGCTCGGACAAGAAGCTCTACGGCGCCCTGTGGACCGGCTCCGCAGCCAACGCCCTGGTCTCCTCCACCACCGTCACCGACGGTGCGTGGCACCACGTTGCCCTGGCCGGCGACGGCAACGGCCAGACCCTCTACCTGGACGGCGCCCCCACAGCGACCAGCACCACGGCTCTGCCCATCACCTACAACGGATCGGCCTACGCCTACCTCGGCGCCGGCTGGACCGGAGGCGGCTGGCCCAACCCGCCGTCCGACCAGGTCGGCTACTTCAACGGCACCATCGCCGACTTCTCGCTCTACCGCTACCGGCTCACCAAGGACACCGTCTCCGGCCACTACAACCGCGCGACCTCCGCCGCCGTGGTCGGCGGCATCGACGCCGCGAACGCCTACCGCGCCAAGATCGTCCAGGACAGCGCCACCGGCTACTGGCGCCTCAACGACCCGTCCGGCTCCTGGTACGCCGCGAGCCAGCTCGGCGACGCGCGCCCCGACGTCAACACCGGCAACCTGACCGACGTCCTCCTCAACGGCAACGGCCCCTCCAGCGACCCCAACCAGCGCTCCGCCGTCTTCAACGGCACCACCTCACAGATCCAGCTCCCCTCCGACGCCGCACCCATCCACGGCCCGGCCAGCATGGAACTCTGGTTCAAAACCACCAGCGGCGGCCCCCTGTACAGCTACCAGGACTTCCCCGTCGGATCCCCGCCCGGAAACACCTGGAACCCAGCCCTGTACGTCGGCTCCGACGGCCGCATCCACGGCGAGTTCTGGATGGGCTCAGGCGCCGTCATGACGTCCGACCGCACCGTCAACGACGGCAACTGGCACCAGGTCGTCCTCGCCGCCGACGACAGCGGCCAGACCATCTACATCGACGGACAGCCCAGCGCCTCCGACACCAGCGGACGCAAGATCACCTTCAACGGCACCCCGTACGTCTACCTCGGCGCCGGCACCACCACCGGCTGGAACTGGACCGCAGGCGGCGCAGACCACTTCAACGGCAACATCGCAGAAGCCTCTTACTACACCAGCCGGCTCGACGCCACCACGGTCGCCGCCCACTACAAGGCCATGGGCGACGGCGGCACCGCCGCACCCGTCACCACCGCCACCGTCACGGACCCGACCGGCTACAACCTGATCTACCAGTACGACACCCGCTCCTCCCGCCTGCTCTCCCGCAGCGACGGCTACGGCAACACCACCCGCTACACCTACGACACCGCCGGCTACCTCTACGCCGTCAGCGACCCCAACGGACACACCATCACCACCGGACACGACGCCCGCGGCAACACCGTCTCCCGAACCACCTGCCGCGGCGCCGGAAGCTGCCAGACCAGCTACGCCACGTACTCCCTGGACACCGGCAACCCGTTCAACCCGGCCAACGACAAGATCCTCACCTCCAGCGACGCCCGGTCCTCCGGCCCCGCCGACACCACCTACACCACCCGCTACACCTACGACGCCAACGGCCAGCTGACCTCCACCACCGGCCCGGCCACGCCTGACTTCCCCAAGGGCCGCGTCAGCTACACCCTGCGCACCGACGCGACCACCCCCGCCCAAGACGGCGGAACGGCACCGGTCGGATTGGTGCGAGCGCAGACCGGCCTGCTCGACGCAGCCGCCTACCCCGACCCGGGCAAGATCCCCACCGACCAGCAGACCACCTACGCCTACCGCAGCAACGGCGACCTGGCCTCCATCGCCTCACCGCTGCGCCCTGCGGTCACCTACGGCTACGACAACCTCGGCCGCGCCACCAGCCAGTCCTTCAGCTGTGACGACTGCCCGGGGGGCTCTCCCACCGCACCTCGGACGCTGGAGACCGATTACACCTGGGACGGCCAGGGAAACCAGGTCACCCGTACAGATCCGTACACCACCGACGCCGTCACCGGCACCAAGCACACTCGGCAGACCACCAGCACCTACGACGTCGACGGCAACCAGATCGGCCAGACCTTCGCCGACACCACCGGCGGCGACCCGGCCCGCACCACTACCTGGACGTACGAGCCCGACACCAGCCGGGTGAAGCAGGTCAAGGACCCCGCCGGCCACCTCACCTCCTACACCTACGACCGCTACGGCAACGTCGCCACCCGCACCGACGCGGCCGGCACCACCTACAGCTACAGCCACTCGCCGATGGGCCAGCTGCAGCAGACCGCCGTGACCAACTACACCGGCAACAGCGCCACCCCGACCGCGCCGCGCTGGCAGGTCGTTGACTCGCGTGGCTACGACCCCGCCGGCCGCCCCGCCACCGACACCGACGCGATGGGGCGTACCACCCACACCTACTACAACGACGACAACACCGTCGCCGAGATCGACCTGGACGGCTACCACAACGCCGACGGCACGCTGCGCAACGTGGTGCTCCAGCAGAACACCTACGACGACGCGGGCCACCTCACCCAGCAGGTCACCGGCGGCGGCAAGACGACCACCGTCACGGCGTACGACGCGGCCGGCCGGGTCACCAGTACGAGCGTCGACCCCGGTGGCCTCAATCGCACCACCGCGTATACCTACGACGTGGCCGGCCGGCCGACCAGCGTGGTCAGCAGCGGTGGTGCAGACGCCGCGACCTCCGCCCAGACGGACTACGCCTACGACGTCACCGGCAACGTGCTCAAGCAGACCGCGCGCAACCAGCCCGCCGACTCGGTGGTGGCGTACAGCTACAACAGCCGGGGCCTGCGCACCAGCACCATCAGCCCCAACGGCAACGCGGTCGGCGCCGACCCGGTCGCCTACACCAGCAGCACCGGCTACGACGAGGCCGGACGGCCGACCGTCACCACCGGCCCGCTGTTCAACGCCGAGGCCTACGACCCGGCCACCCGCGGCAGCCAGCTGCAGCAGATCCGGCCGATCAACCGGACCGGCTACGACACCTTCGGGCAGGTCACCTCCAGCGTCGACGCGCTGGGCAACACCGTCACCAACACCTACGACCTGGACGGCAACCGCGTCGCCGTGGCCGGCGCCGCGTACACCGACCCGCAGTCCGGCAGCACGATCACACCGGCCTCCACGGTCCAGTACGACGCGCTCGGGCGCCCCGTAACCAGCGTCGTCGACCCGACCGGCCTCAAGCTGACCAGCACCACGAACTACGACCAATTCGGCAACGTGGTCCAGGTGACCCTGCCACCGAGCGGAGGCGCCACCGCCCCGACCGTCACCAAGTCCTACGACCTCGACGGCGAACTGCTCGCCACCACCGGCCCGACGGGCGCTGTCAGCCAGTCCACCTACGACGACCTCGGACGGCGCATCACCAGCACCCAGCTGGAGCGCTACCCGGCCGCAGCCGCCTACACCTCAACCTTCACCTACGACGACGCGGGCAACCAGCTAACCTCCACGACGCCCGGCGGCGCCGTGAGCAAGGCCACCTACAACGCCGCCGGCCAGCTGCTCAGCGCCACCGACCCGACCGGCGTCACCGTCCGCTCCGCCTACGACGCACTCGGCCGCACCAGCCGGGTCATCAAGGCGGACGGCACCGCGACCGCCACCGGCTATGACCGGCTCGGGCGGGTGCTGAATACGTCCGACGTGGACACCTCGGGTGCCACCGTGGCGACCCAGTACGCCACGTACGACCCAGCGGGGAATACCCTCACCGCCACTGACAAGGTGGCGAGCAGCGCAGACGTCGCCGCACACGCGCGGCAGTTCACCTACAACCCGGCCGGCCTTCCGGTCCAGCAGGTCGAACCCGTCTCCGCCGGGCAGACGATCACCACGTCGGTCGGCTACGACGCCGGTGGGCGCAAGACCCGATGGACCAACGGCAAGAACATCCCTACCTATTACACGTACAACTCCCTCGGTCTCCCCGAGTCGACCGTGGAGCCGCCGACCACGGCGCACCCCACGGCCACCGAGGGCCTGTTCACCACCAGCTACGACGCCGCCGGGCGGGCCATCACCCTGACCGAACCGGGCGGAGTGGTCCGCCACCGCAGCTACGACGGCACGGGCAACCTGACCCAGGAGACCGCCACCGGCGCCGAGGTGACGACCCCGAACCGCACCCTCGGCTACGACCCAGCCGGCCGCCTGATATCCGCCGGCACCCCCGGCACCACGCCCGACACCTACACCTACAACGACCGCGGCCAGCTCCTCACCTCCGCCAGCCCCGGCGGCACCGGCAGCTACACCTACAACGCCGACAGCCGGATGACCGCCCGCACCGACGCGGCCGGCACCACCTCGTTCGGCTACAACACGGCCGGACAGCTCACCAGCGCAACCGACCCGCTGACCGGCGCCGTGGTCGGCTTCGACTACGACACGGCCGGGCGCCTCACCACCGAGCGCTACGGCACCGGCGGCGGCACCCGCACCTACGGCTACGACAACCTCGGGCGACTGCGCGATGACGCCATCAAGAACCCGAGCGGGACGACCGTCGCCTCGATCGGCTACGGCTACGACCTCAACAACCGACTGGCCACCAAGACGACGACCGGCACCGCCGGAGCCGCCACTAACCAGTACGGTTACGACCTGGCCGGGCGCCTCACCTCCTGGAGCAGCGGTCCGAGCGCGACTGCCTACACCTGGGACGCGGCCGGCAACCGGACCTCGGCGGGTGGTGCCACCTCCACCTTCGACGAGCGCAACGAGCTGCTGAACGACGGCGCCACGGCCTACAGCTACTCGGCCCGCGGCACGTTGACGGGCAGCACCGCCAAGGACTCCCAGCCCAAGGACATCCAGTTCGACGGCTTCGACCGGATGGTCAAGGAAGGACCGTCCACCTACACCTACGACTCGCTTGACCGCGTAGCCCAGACCGGGAACACCACCCTCACCTACGACGGCGGCTCCAACAACGTCGTCACCGATGGCACCGCCAGCTACACCCGCACCCCCAGCGGCGGCCTCCTCGGGACGGCGAGCACGGGTGCAGCGCCCAACCCGCGCCTGGTGATCAGTGACCAGCACACCGACGTGGTCGCCACCATCGACCCCAGCGGCAAGAACGTCGCCGGATCGACGGCCTACGACCCCTTCGGCAAGCCCATGGCCAGCGCGGGAACCACCAACTCCCTCGGATACCAGGGCGGCTGGACCGACCCCGCCTCGGGCGACGTCAACATGGCCGCCCGCTGGTACCGCCCCGGCAGTGGCACCTTCGCCTCCCGCGACTCCTGGCAGCTGGGCACCAACCCGTCCGTCCAGGGCAACCGGTTCACCTACGGCAACGGCGACCCGCTCGACTCGACGGACCCGTCGGGGCACAGCCCCTGCGAGACCATTCGACACTGGGTCCCCTGGCGCATCCCGCTCGTCTGCATTCCCGATGACCCCATTGACCTCAGGAAGTTGACGGGACAGCCGGAACATCCGGAGGACTTCGCGGGCGGGGATTGGGCTGGTGGCAATGATGATGCAAACCCTTGGACCTTGCAGGGTTACAGCACGACGATGACGTTCGCCCCACCCCCGTTGCGCCCGATCGAACACCTTGGCCCGCTCCCCGGCCATGGCGGAGACGGCGGTGGCGGAGGCCGCAGCCACCCGGGCCCGAAGCACAAGCGCCCCGGCCCGCGGACGCCTGGCCCTACTCTGCCCAGGCCCAAGCCGCCCACGGACACCCGCCCGCTCAACGACAACGACCGTCCGCATGCATTCAGCGACCTGATCGACTTTGCTACCGACACCATTGTCACCGTCGGTACCGCTTTCGTTGCAACCGTGGCCGTCGAAGGCGCCCCGGTCGTCGTCGGCACTGCTTCTCTCGTCGGCTCCGGCATCGTCGCCGGCACCGGCGCCCTGATCGACCTTGGCGAGGACGTCTACAACGCCATCAACGGAGGCAGCGGTAATCCCGCCCCGGCGCCGACGGCGAATCCTGGGCCGACGCCAACCACAGAGCCTTTGCCGATCCCATGGCCCGATCCGTCGGATCGGGGCGGTAAGAACCGTTGGAGGCGCAAGGACACTGACTGTGACGACGGGCCGGGATTCTCCGATACGGGGCATGCCATGTACCTTCCTCGAGAGAAGTACTACGACGACTTCTCAAAGCGAAACGAGTGTCGTGCCACAGGTACCTGGTTTGCTCTTGACGGGAGCGACTACAATCCGTCGAAAAATCCGAAGAAGGGAACGGAGACTTCGAGTATCACTCCGCCGGGTTTCGCTGAGATCCGGTCCCAAGGCGAAGATGCGGCGAGAGGTCACATGCTGCCAAAAGTCGCAAGCGGTGCGGGCACGGATCTGCGGAATCTGGTGGCGGAGTACTATGCGACAAACTCCCCGTTCCTGAGTACTGGCGTTGAAGCTGATATTAGGGATGCCATGAAGGCCAACAAGCATATCGTTGGCGAGATAGTTCCACACTGGGCCAGTCCGAATTCTGGGATCTATGCATCAAAGGAGTATAATTATGTAGTTATTGAGGACAAGCGGACAGTGCATTGTATTGTCTATCAGGCGCCATCTGGAGGAACTACCAATGGTGGCTGCCCTAACATGCCGTAAGGATCGATGCATGCTTGACTATGTGGGCCTGGTGACTGCGGTGGTGGGTGAGACGCCAGCTGCTCGGCTGAACCATGCGGACTGGAGCGGCCTTGAGGCTGAGCTGGGCACGGAGCTCCCTGGCGACTTCAAGGAGATCGTGGCGACATGCGCTCCGATCCAGCTCAACGTCCATCTGACTCTCTGGCATCCGAGTACTGAGCTCTTTAATCTCGCGCAGAGGGTCGATCGAGGCGTCAAGTCCTTCGAGCGCGTTGACTGGCAGCGAATCGCGGTGCGATTTCGGGGGGAGATTCCACGCTTCGGGGGTCCGGAAGGACTTATTCCAGTGGCGGGAACAGATCGAGGTGAGACGGTCTTCCTGTTCAAGGATGGAGGGCCGACGCCCTGGCATGTCGTGGGGTTCTCCGATGACGGCGAGCACTTCCATGAGTATGAGATGAGCTTTTCCGAGTGGCTGTATCGCTACCTCTCGGGCGAGGAAATGATTGGTCCTGGCAGTGGAGTCTTCTATCCCGGTCCGTTGATCATCGAGGACTTGCCGCGCTCACCTGGTGACCCGGTTGTTGAACGGCGTGGTCCGGATCGTGGAGTGTGATTCGACGTGTCAGAAGCCGTTGTCTTTCCAGGAGTGACGTGTGCATATGCGCTGGTCAGGCATAGGGCAAGTATTTCGGCGGCAAGGACGAGTTGTCGTCCGTTCTGTGAAGGTGCCGGGTGCCATCGGTGATGGGGCTGCTGGAGGAGCCTGAGCGCGCCGCTTGGCAGCGGGTGGAGGCCGCTTCAGGCCGAGCTGTTGGAGGCCGTGTGTGAGCGGTTCGTGATCGCCTGTGAGACGGTGGCCGAGGTCCTGGCCCCTCCTTGCGAAGGTGAGGAAGGGCCGCCGGTCATGGTGGCCGGTGAGGGGTCGGGGCGGGATCACCACGGCGCCGCAGTGACACGAAGGGATCGCCCCGGAGCCGGTGTTTGACAGAGCACGGGCAGGTGGTGCTGGTGCTCGCGGCGGTCCTCGCCGGCTGCGCGGACGCCGAGGACCTGGCCGGCGCCGATGTCGCGCGGGTTCCATTGGACGGGCGGGCCGGGCTGCTGGGGCTGCTGCGGACGGGGGCGTGGTTCGTGGTGCGGGCCAGCCCCGCTCCGCCGGGGCTCGGCGCCGAGCAGCGCAAGCAGCTGCTCGCGCGCTCGACCGCGACGCGTTCCGCGCGGTGCAGGCGCTGGCGGAGGGCGTGCTGCAGGCCCACCTGGCCGCGGCCGCCGGCCGCGTGCCGACCGTTGGGGAGGCCGTTGGGGAGGATCTGGACCCAGACCCTCGCCCTGTGGGCCGCCGGCCCCACCGACCTGCGCACGATCGACGGCATGTGCCACGCACCGATCAGCGCCATCCTCACCATCACCGCGGACGGCACCGCCGACGACGTCCTGCCTCTCCTCGCCCAGCTGCGCGCGGCCGCCCTGACGGGCTGTGATGGGCGGCCGTCCGCAGGCGCGTGCGGCGGGCCGGGAGATCGGGTCGCGCCGGGGCACGACGGCGGCGTAGGCCGACTCCGCTCCGCCGACCCGCTCCCCAGCTGGCCGGTCAGCGGCGGCGGGCAGAGGGCGGGGCCCGAGGCAGAGGCAGAGCAAACTTACTCGGCGGAGACGGGCTGCGGCCCGGGCTCGGGCCGAGGACCCCGCCGCATCCGTCTTGGCCGCTGCCTACGCCTGCACGGTCCGCTGTTTCGGGCAGAGAAGCTCTTCCTGCCTACGTCTGACGGCGGCTGAGGCAGAGTACATCCTGGCCCGGACAGTCGAGTCCGGGGTGCTTTGAGCGCTAGGGCACGAACAGGTCTGTACGGCAAAGGACTTGGGCCCGCTGCTGCCTGCCCCGTACCTCTTGATCAGGGTGTCCAGGGTGGCGAGGGGGTGCCGTCCGGTTCCAGTCCGTAGCGCCACGGGGTGGTGGTGAGAAGTTTGCCGGCGTTGGCGGCGTTCAGGTACAGCTCTGCTGCGCCCGTGGCGTCGCCTGCTGCGGTGCGCAGTGCTGCCAGCTCGTTCAGCAGGGAGGGGTCGGTGCCGGCAGCGTTGATGAGGATTTCGGGGGGCGTTGTTACGACGTGAAGAGGGCTGTGAGCTGGGGTTCTGTGGGTTGAATGCGAGAGGGTTTTGGGGTGATGAGTGGCCTGGTTGTGGCGTGTGGGCTCGGGTTGTGGCAGCTCGGGTGATTCCGAGTCCGGGTGTCGTGGGTATTGCCTCGATCTAATGGCTGTTTTGGTGTTTTCGCTGGTCAGGGTGGTGCTGGCTGGTGTGGTTGGGAGGTTTCCGGGTCTGTTGTGCGGCGGGTTCGGCGGGTTCGGCGGGGGGCCGGGAGTGGCCGGCGGTGGTGTGGCGGTCTTCTCGGTGAGCATGCGGTGTTCTCGCCCATGGGCCGATACCCGCAGGTAGCGGATGACCAAAGGAGATGGCGCCGGGGGCGGGAAGTGGGGCGTGTGGTGTTCTCGGTGAGGGTGTTCTCACCCGATCAGCGATGCGGGCAGGCGCGCGACGGGGTGGCGGTGGGCAATTGACGGGTGGTCAGTGCCGCCACGGTGCGGAGTTGCTGTCCACGGTGGCGGTTCCCCGGAGGGGTGCCTACCGGATGCGGGCCTGTCGTGGTGTGTGGTGGGTTTCGGCTTGGTGGTCCAGCCGCACACTGTCGAGGGCGGTCTTGGTGATGCGTTCGGTGCCGTCCAGGATCGCGGTCTGGGCGGCTTCGCGGATCAGGCGGGTGAGACTGCCGATCCGTCCGGCGGTGCGTTGGTGGAGATAGGCCGCGTGGCGGGGCAGGGTGCCGGGGCGGTGCCGTGCGAGGTCGAGGGCGTTCTCGAGGTCGGTCACCAGGTCGGTGAAGGGACGGCGGGTACCGAGGCGTGCGGGCAGGGAGCCGGTCTCGATCAGGGAAGCACGAGCGGCGAGCTGGGCGCCGCGCACGCCGGTGAACAGGGGTGTGGTGGTGACGTCGATACCGGCGTAGACGAACGTGGCGCCGACCTGCTCGGTCAGGTCCTTCAGCAGGTCGGCGGCTTCGGCGCCGGTGGTGGTGCGGGGGTTGAGGCGGTGGATCTCGTCGATCAGCACCAGCCGGACCCCGGCCGCGTTGTAGGTGTGGGTGACGGCCTGCATGAGCTGGGCCTGGGTCATGCGGGTGGTGGTGGGGATGCCGAGGTAGCGGGCGAACTGCGCGGTGAGGGTCTTCGCGCTCGCCCCGCCGGGGACGAGGACGTAGGCGACCGGCACCACCGGGTGCGCGTCCCCTGGCGGGGCGGGGTGTTGGCGGTGGTGGGCGAGGTGGCAGGCCCGGCCCACTTCCAGCAGGGCGGTGGTCTTGCCCGTCGCCGCGGGCCCGGTGAGGATCAGGCTCGGTCGGGCGGTGGTGCGCTGATACCTGCCGAGCAGCATCAGGCGGCGCACGCTGGTGGCGAGGGAGTCGATGGCGGGGGTGCGCACCGTCACGAACTGCGAGTAGTACGCGAGCCGTTCCTCCACGGTGCGCCCGGGACCCCCGGGGCCCGGCGAGGCGGGGGAGGGGACGGTGGCGAACTGAGCGAAGCCCCGCCAGGTGTCCACCTCGTACGGGGACGGCGCCTCCTCCGTTCCCGCCGGACGGGCTGCCTCGCCCGCGTCCGGTGCGCCGGCTGCGCCTGGGCGTCGGCGTACGGGTGCTGTGTCCGCGGGGCGTGCCGCGTCTCCCGTCGGTGGTCGGCCCTCTGGGGCGGTCGCCATGGCGTCGGGCTCGGTGTTGGTGCGCGGCCGGCGGTTCACCACTGTTCGGCCTCCTTGTGCGCGTCCCACAGCCCCAGCCCGGTGTAGGGCGGCGCGGGCAAGAGGCGTTCCGGTACGGCGCCCTCGTTCCAGCCGTCGTCCTCGGGGTCATCCCCGTCCTGCTCCTGGCCGGCCGGGTTCTCTTGGCGGTTATCGCTCCAGGGGTTCTCGCCGCCGGTGCCGACGCCGCCGTTGTCGTCAGCTCCAGCGGTGTCGGCGCCGTCGTTCCGGCCGTCGTCGGGGTCGAAGCTGTCTTCGGTGTCGTCGGGGTCCAAGAGGCCGTCCGCGTCGTCGGCGAGGCCGTCGTTGTCCGGGCTGTCTTCGCCGTGGACGGGGGTGCCCGGGTGACTGTCGGCGGGCGGCTGGGCCCATGACCGCGGCGGGTCGGCCCGCCGCGCGCCGGCCGCGGCGGGCTCGTCGGTGGCGCCGGGTCGGGGCAGGCGGTCGCCGGTACGCGGTGCGGGCTGCGCGTCGGCCTTCCCACCGGTGCCGGCATTGACGGTCGTGGTCGTGCTCGAGGGCGGTCGGATAGCTGTCTGGCCGGCGCCGCTGCTGGCGGCCGGTTGGCGGGTGGCTGGTGTGGGGTGGGGGATGCGGGCGGGCATCGCGCGGGACAGGACGGCTTTCTCCGTGCGGGTGGCGCCTCCGGTGTGGGCGCGGCGTTGGAGGTCGTCGAGGGCGTGGGCGAGGTCGGCTTCGCGGTGCTCCGTGCTTTCCGAGCGGTGGGTGAGGGTGGTGCGCAGGTGGTGCCAGGTGCGGTCGTCGAAGGGCTGGTGGACGTGGTCGCGGTGGATCCAGGGGATCTCCACCAGGTGATCGTGGCCGGGGAGGCGGATCCAGATCTGGCGCAGGTCGTGGGGGTTGTGGTGGACCTCCCACCGGCCGCCCCGGCCGGTGACGGGGGAGGGCTGGCCGCGCCAGGGGCCGAGGAGGTCGGCGTCGTAGGTGCGTTGTTCGAGGAGGATGCCGTGGTCGTGGATGACCAGCCACCGCACCGGCAGCAGCTCGAGGTAGTCGCGGCCGGTGAAGGGGAGGGGGACGTGGCCGGCGACGGCGACCAGCGCGTCCCACATCTGCATCGGCGTCAGCTTCACTTTGGGCATGGCGGGGTGGCGCAGGCCCTGGTGGGGGCGGTGGTGCCAGTGGACGAGCCACTCGTCCAGCAGGTCCTGCAGCTGGGGGACGCCGTAGCGGGCGTGTTTCTCGACGTCGCGCCCGCGCTGGGTGACGTTCGGCCCGGTGTAGCCGGGCACGTGTTGCCACAGCAGGGTGTTGAGGGAGCCGAAGGTCCGCTCGACGATGCCCTTGGCGGTCGGGGCGTGCGGGGGTGCGGGCTGCACGCTGATGCCCAGGGTGCGGCACGCGGCGGTGAACGTGGCGGACAGGTAGACCTTCCCGCGGTCCACCACGATCGTCTCCGGCACCGCGACGGGACGCGCCGCCGCCGAAGCGAGGCGCTCGTCGACGGTGATGAGCGCCTGCCGGTGTAGTGCGGGAGAGTGGTCGAAGCGCAGCACGTCCGGCCAGCTGGGGCGGGCCGGGTGGGGGACGGCCATCTCCGCCAGCAGCAGCGCGGCATCGACGGCCTTGGTGCTGGCCGGGCGCAGGACGGCGGCGAGGATGGCCCGGGTGGCGACGTCGACGGCGATCGTCAGCTCCGGCCGGCCCAGGGTGCCGTCGTCGAAGACCGCGAGGACGTCCAGACGGGTGGTGTCGATCTGCACCTGCTCGCCCGGGCGCAGTGCCACGGTCGGGGTGAACGCCCGCCCTTCCCGGGGCCCGGGGACGCCGTCGCCGCGACCATGCATGTCCTCGCGCGGATCGGACAACGTCGCCACCAGCCGGTAGAACGTGGCCTGCGAGCACATCGCCACCTCACCGCCGTGACGCTCCGCCAGGATCCGGGCCGCCACCGGGAACAGGGCCTTGACCGTGCCCTTCGAGCGGCCCCGGCGGCGCCGGATCGCGTCCTTCACCGCAGCCACCACCCGCTCGTCCGTGCGCCCCGCCGGCACCGACGGCTTGGTGGTGCGGTGGGCGACCAGCCCCCACAGGCCCTGCTTGCGGTAGTCCAGGCGCATCTTCTGCACCGTGGAGCGGGAGATCTTCCCGAAGCCGATCGCGGTGAGCTCCTCGGCCTTGGCCCGCTCCCGCTCGGCGAGGGTGTACCGCTCGGGGTCGTAGCACTCCTTGAGGACGTGGCCGGCCTCGGCGCCGTCGGGATGCCCGGTCTCCACCTCGCGGATGTGCCGCAGCCACGCCAGTGCGCGCTCCCGGGCCGCGGCGGGCGCGGTCTCGAACAGGCCCCACTGCGGTGCTGCGCCCACCGCGCTGTCCTGCCGGGGGCCAGCCAGAGCGAAGGTGGGATCGGCGAACAGGTACCCGGACAGCACCACCAGGTCCTGCTCGCCCTCGGCGGCCAGATGGACCCGTTGGCCGGACAGCGCCACCACCTGCCACCGCACGCCCCGGAAGTCGACGTGCCCGCCGACCCCCACCACTGGCCGCCCGCCGTGCCGCGCCACCCTGCTCACCGCCCCGCCTCCTCAGCCCCATGCGAACCCGCGCCGCCGCCGGCGCTCCGCACTGACGGCCCGCCGCCTGCACCGCCACCCCGGCCGCCACCTCCTGCGCCGCTGCGCCCCGTTCCCCGGCCGGATGCCCGGCCCGAGCCTGTCCCGGAGCTGCTGTTCCTGCCGGGAGTATCGGCAGGCCCGACCGGGGCCCGCTCGTGCAGCCCGGTCTCCAGAGACGTAGTTAGATCACCGCGCCACAGGGCATGGAAGACGGCGGGCAGGACCTCGACCGGGTCACCGACCGCCTCCACGCCCTCGATCATCGGCCTGGACCGCGCGAACGCCGCCAAGACGGCGGTCATCAGGCCGGGGCGGCCCTGGTTGCGCGGGTGCCGGTAGCCGGCCAGCCACTTCAGGTTCGCAGCCAGCAGCGGCTCCAACGGCGCCAGCCGCTCGTAGCGCCAGCCGATCTCCTCACACGCCGCCGCCACCGCAGCACCCGCTCGCAGTGCCCGCTCGCCACCCGCCTGCGCGTGGCTAGGGCAGTCGGCCAGTAGCGCGGTGCCGTCCGCGTAGCGGGCGAACAGCTGCGGCACCCACGAACGCACCTGGCCCCGGCGGTCGCGCCACAGTAGCCGCATGGGCCGCCCGGCCAGTCCCGTCACCCGCGGGTCACGGTCCAGGACGGTCAGCTGGGCGCGCATCGCGTTCGACCCGGCCACCACATGGCCGCCAGTGGTCGCCGACCACCACAGCCCCGGCCCCCAGCGCCGCCCGGGCGGCACCGGGAACGCCGATACCGGGTCCAGATCCTCGAAGGCCACGGTCAGCGCGGCGTCCGCCCACCGCTGCTGCACCGCCTGCCCGAACGGGTCGAGGAACACCGCTTCGAACCCCGCCCGCCGATCCACATCCGCCACGCCTGCCGATCTGGCCGTCCGGCCCGAACCACCAGCAGCGCCCGCGTTGTCCATGCCGTTCACGATTCTCAGCCAACCCCGCGCATACGCCCACGCGGACGGCTTTCCCCGTTACCGCTCCACTCCGTGACCTGGTGCGGTAGAGCACCCCGCCGGCCTCCCGCGTTCTTACCCGGGCCCACGCCCCACCACCGAACCCATGCCCGGCACCGCACACACAGCACTGCCCCGTACCCGGAGCGCTCCCGCCCGACGGCCCATCAGAGCCCATCCACCACCCTGCCACCGGCCCTGAGCACCTCAGCGAGCGCGCCCGAAGACAGCCCCGCCCACGCGGCCACGTCCTCGCCCCGCACACCGGCCTCCACCGCCGCCTTCGAGACCTCCAGCAGCGCCTCCTCCAACCGCTCCACCGCGTACCCGATCCCCGTCAACAACCGCTCCGCTGCCTCCGTGCTGCTGCCCCGCTGCGCCCCACGCAACTGCAGCAGCTGCTCCTCGGCGCTCTCCAACAAGCCGCTGATCAGCATGCGCCGCTCCGGCTCGACCGCCGAGCGCCACACCGTCCCCGACCCCGGCAACCGCGCCTCCTTCGTCAGCGCCCGCAACTGCGCCGCCATGCTCGCCGGCTGAAGCTCCCGGCGCACCCACCACAACTCGTCCCTGTACCCGGGCGGCACGGCCACGCCGCGGCGTCGGCGGATCACCGCTCCCATCCAGGCGATCAGCGGCCCGCCGTAGTCGACCGCGGCCAGCGGCCCCAGCCATGGGCGTCCCACCCGCTCGCCCAGCCGCCGGCAGAACGTCCCGTCCGCCGGCAGTGCCCGAGGCCGCCCGGCCCCGCTGTCCCGCCACGCCAACTCGGCCATCATCGGGTCCAGCAGCGCGGCTGCGACCTCCACCACCTCCGGGAAGACGGCCGCGTCCCGCACCAGCGCCCGCCACCGCCAGAAATTGCCGCCCGCGTCCCCGCCCGCCAGGGCGTGCAGCCGCGCGGGCCACACCCGCTCATCCGGCCACTCCAACGCCAGATCCCACCACCGACACACCACCGCCCACGCCACCGAGAACACCTCCCCTGGCCCCACCCCCGCCCGCACCGCCCGCCGAACCACCCCCGCCCACCGCCGCTGCGCCTCGACGACCTCCGGCAGGCCCCGCAGGTCCAGGAACTCCAGCGCCTGGTCCGCATCGGCGTCCAGCAGCCACCGCCCGTGCCGCGCACACACCCGCTCCCACCGCTGCGCGTACCGCACCACCCGCACCGGCGCCCCGGCCCGCCGGCCCGCGCACGACCGGCACCCGAACGCCACCGGTCCCACCACCGCACCGCCCACCCGCCACACCGCCCCAGGGCCGCCCCCGGCCGTCCGTGTGGCCAGCTTCTCGTCCTCCAGCCCCCATGCCGGCAACGCCCGCCCCAGCACCTCCTCGCCGACCCCGCACAACCCGGCCAGCACCCGCCGCCCGGCCGCATCCAGCACCACCTCGGCATCCGCCCGCAGCGCCCCGCCCTCGTGCCGCGGCCGGTGGCCGCGCCACTGCCAGTGCGTCAGCAGAGCGGCTTCGTCCAGGCCGTAGCGGGCGGCGACCCGGCCAACGAGCGAGTAGGTCGTCTCCCTGGTGAACGGAGACACACGCAAGATCCCGGGAACCATGGCCCCAGCCTCGCGGAGAACAGCAGGACCCGAAGGCAGTTCCCTCCTTCCCGCGCCTTGCCTTCTGCTTTTCCCGCCCTGTCGACCAACAGCACGCGCCCAGATCCCCCGTACGGCCAACGCCGCGCTGCGCCCGTGCTGGACGTGCCAGGGCTCGATCGGCGGGGGAAGGAGGGCTCGAAACTGGAGCTGCGGGAGAAGGCCGGCCCGGATCGGCTGGAGTGCCAGCAGTGCGAACAGGTCCGCGCCGTCAAGGACTTGGGCCTGCTGGTGCTGCCCGTCCCGACCAAGCGCGAGCAGGTGGCGGCGCTGGTCTCCACTCCAGACGATCCGGGGTGGGAGGACCGCGTGCTGCACGCCAAGCTCCTCCCGGCGAGGGGCCGCCGGGTGTGACCTCCTGGTGCTGGGGGCGTGAAATAACCTCGGATGGCGGATTGTCTGGACCTTTGGTTGGACCTGTTGGAGGCTCCGGCGGGGTTGGTGCCGTCCGGGCTTCGGTCACTGTGTGTGATGGGTGGGTGGGGTAGGGGGTCCGGTGGGGCTGCTCGCGGGTGGGCTCGGTGTTGTGGGCTGTTTTCGGGGGTGAATTCCGCCCGGTATCCCGCCCAGTTGTTTTGGCGGATTGGCTGCCTGGTGTGGTGTGAATTCGGGGTCGGAATTGCGGCGGCTGGGGGTTGGTGTTCGGTTTGGTGTGGGTTGGGCCCGGTGTCGTTCGGGGCCTGCTGCGCCCTGCTCGGCCGCCGCCGTCCCGGGCCCGCCGTCCAGGCCCCGCTCCGTCCGGGGTGGCCGTCTGGGCCGCGCCGTCCCGCCGTTCTGGGGCTGTCCGGGCCGTGCCCGCGGCTGTGCCGTTCGCTGGGTGGCTGGGTGGCCGTCCAGGGGTGGTGTGGGGGTTGTCGCGTGTGCTGTCGCGTTGCTTGTCGCGATGGGGTGCTGTCGTGTGGTGTGACGTGGGCGGATGCCCCTGTTCCCCTGTGTGTGGTCTGGGCGCGACAGGTGGGTGCGACAGGGGTGCCGGGGGCGGGGCCGCGGCTGCTGCTCGGTGGTGGCGGTCGGGAAGGCCGGCCTTCTCGACGGCCTGGTCCTGGTGGTGGTGCTCGGCGGTTGTCCTGTGCCAGCGAAGATGGATCACTTGCCAGTGAAGGTGGACCGACGCCAGTTTGCGACGGCGAAGTTGGACCGGTGGGGCTCTCGTCGGGCAACAGTCATGACGCGGGACGAGGCCTCAGGTTCTGCTCCTCCTCCCAAGCCTCGTTCGCTTCGATGTAGATCGGTTCCAGGTACTCCCAGGGGTCGATGCCCTGCTCGCGCATCGTGTGCTCGGCCCGCCAGTGAATGAACCGTGAATGGGGAGCTCCGAAGACTAGGCGCTCATCGAAGTCGATGTTCGAGGCCTCGGTGAGCCACTTCACCAGGAGGCCGGTCATGCTCAGGTCGAACTCCACGAAGGGGTGATACCGCTCCCACAGAACAACCGGCCACTGTTCCGGAATGGCGCCCGTCGTGCGCCAGTAGACGGCGCCCCACAGGTCACCGTTGCCGTCCACCAAGCGGAGCCCGCACACCAGCGCCCCGGGCTCCGGCCACAGCGGATAGTCGGACTTCGTGTGCAAGAGCCATGCGGTCTTCTCGGGGGTCGGGGTCATTTGACCCACGGACGGGATCCCCGACTCGTGCTCTCCGCGCACAGGGGGGAGCACCATCAGACACTGGTCAACGGTGCCCACGCCGTAGACGGCGACAAGGTCGCGGAAATCAGCCGGCAACTGGCACCCGAGCTCCTGCTCAACCTCCAGCCAGTCGAGTTGCTCCCCGGCCTCCGGGCCGGGCGGCATCAGCGCCATGAGGCGCTCCACATCAGGGTGCACGGTCGCCGTTCCTCCACAGTCGCATGATCACGAGCGGCCCAACTGTACGACCGCAGCGTCACGCCCTGGCCGTCTCGACTGGATCAGAGTGGTCAGCACTAACAGAGAGGGCATCGCCCGCTCGCGCCACATCGGTCCAACTTCGTTGTCCCAAACTGCGGAGTGATCCATCTTCGATGGCACGACTGGCCGACAGTCCAACTTCAGCGGCATGCCGTCCGCCTTCGCTGTCACACGTCAGCGGTCGGTGGCGGGTGGCCGGGTGGTGGGTGGCGGGTGCAACGCGGGGGTGCAACGCGGTGTTGCGCTGGGGTGCAACACGGGGCCGTGTTGCGGGTCTGACCAGGCGTTATGTGGCTGGGAGGGGCCCGGGGCGGGCGTGTTGCGGTGCCGTGTTGCACCAGCCGCGCCGGTTGGCCGGCCTCGACGCCTTCCCGCGCCGCCTGGTGCCGCGCCCGCTGCTCGGTCCGCCGGCCTCGGCGGGTTCCCGCTGCTCTGCCCGCGCCCGTCCTGCCCGGCGCTGTGCCGCCCCGCCCCGATGCTGCGCCCTGGTCGCTGTCCTGGTCGGCCGTCAGGCCGGTCCCGCTGCGTCCGGCTCGGCCCCGTCCAGGCGGTGCCCCTGGAGGCCCCTGGTGGCTGGTCTGGGTCGCCGTCCTGGCCGTCCCGGCCCCGGGCTGCCCGGCTGTCTCCGGCCCGTCCTGGCCGCCGTCCAGGCCGTCGCCCCGCTGCGCCCGGGTAGCGGTCCGGGGCCCCCGGTGTTCGGTTTGGTGGTGCTGCTCCGGGAATTGCCCGGTTGGCGGGTGCGCGCTGTTTTTTCTGGCGGTCTTGATTGGCAGTTGCGGTGTCGGTGGCGAGGGCCGTAGGCCCCTTTCCGGCGTGCCTGAATTGGATTTCTTCTCGCTGCGCCGTGAGGGGCTTTCGGATTGCGGCCTGAAAGAGGGTGGAAAAGAATTCGTATTGCCGCCGGGAGGGCGTCCGGATAGAACCGGGATGAACGGTTGTCGCGAGGTTATGTGTTCGCGTCCCGCGCCCGTTCGCGGGCCGGTAGGATAGAGCCGTACGACGCGCCGGGAAGCACTGCCGGAAACGCTTCGTATGCCCGCCGGGGATTCCCGGTTGAGGGCCCGTCAGGGACCGCCGTCCGGGCCGCTCGTGAGGGCCCGCCACGGAGCCGAGCACGACCGAGCACGACCGAGCCGGACCGGTGGCCCGTAGGTGGCCCCCGAGGGCCGCAGGCCCCGCTCCGGGGGCGGCGGATGGGCTGACAGCCCAGCAACCGCAAGGCGGAACCGGCCATCGTCCGGGACCGGGGGAGCGGGCCTGGGGTGGGGTTGTGGCTAGTACCCGAAGTCCACGACACATCGTCAACGCCCGGCGCCGCAGGCCCGGGCCGGCACCCCCCGCCCGATCGGGGGAAGGGGCCGCTACCCGAATTTCGCGTCACATCGTCAACGCTCGCCCCCGGGCGCAGCCCGGGAAACCCTGCCAGCAAACCGGCCCGTAGGGCCGTGAAAAGGCCAGCACAAGAAAGCCGGAAAGCCGAACGAATGACGGGCCGTAGGCCCGGGACAATGCCACCGGGAATGGCAGAGCGCAGCGACGCCCGACGCCCGCCCCAACGGCGCGTGCCGCGCCCACGAATTCGCCACCGGCGAATTCCCCCAACCACTCACCGCCCAGCCCGGCGCAGCCGGGCCACACCACGCACGGTGACGGCGTAGCCGGCACCCCCCGGCTGACGCCGCGTCAGCGGCGCCTCGGCCGCCAGGCCGAGGGTAAGGCCCTTTAGGGCCTTCCGCCCCC
>NZ_JBVHIP010000070.1:0-20467 GCF_055560495.1 Kitasatospora sp. NPDC023176
CGCCGACCAGGCGACGGCCGAACCGGTGACCGTCGAACCACCCACACCCGTCCTGACCAGGTAATCAACGCCTCCCGTGCAGCGGGGGAAGCTCACTACAGCAAGGAATTGAACTCGGCGTTCTCCGACCAGGTCAACAGCCCCGCCGCACGCCAGATGCTGTGGCGCCATATCGAGACGGTCGAGGGCAAACCCGCCGAGGACCCGTTGCGCACCGAGTTCCTCGCCGAGCTGAGAAGAGTCGGGTCGTGGCCGAGCCGGCCGCGCAAGATCGGCGTGGCCAACGGAGCGGGCAACGGAACCGGCAACCAGGACGTCCCGGGCGACGCGGCGCTGCGCTGCACCGACGTCTTGTTCGACAACACGGCCCTCTACATCCAGGCAAGCAGCGCGCATCAGTTGGTGGCCGAGCTGAGGTCGATCCTGCTGGTCTCGAAGGACGTCTACACCGACGGGTTCCCCGAGGGCGACGGCGCGCCCGGAGGACAGTTGTCCACCTTCAAACTCATCGCTGACGCGCTGAACCAGGCGGTCAACGGCAACACCGAGCTCTTCTACCCCGACACCTGCTTCATTCCGACGGTCAGTGCCGTGGCGATCCGCGACATCGGCACCAACGACGGCCTGTACACCAACGTCGACAACCTGCCGCCGAGCGAGAGCGAGCTCGACGAGTTCCAGTGCGCCAGTACCAACGAGGGACACATCCACATGACCCCCGAACACGGCAAGTGGCTCCTGGAGCGGCTGTCTGCCTAGAAGACTCGTGAAGGCCTTGGATTCTGGCCCTGCGGCGTGCTTGGGTTCTAGGGATCGTTGCAACACCCCAGTTCCAGGGGTGCAATGTTCGAGATCCGGGTGCCTGTGTGCCGCTGCCTGCGACTCACCACCGCACTTGCCTTTCGGGGCCCCTGCCTGCCGGGTCGCCCGTTTGCTGCGTCGGTGAGTTCGTCGTTGGTGGTGGCGGTGGCACAGAAGACAACAGGTGGCAGGCGGGGGTTGGAGTCGAACGCCGAACCGAACTGCGGACCGACCCCCGCCCGGCAGCCTGCCGAAGCACGAACCGGACCCCGGCCGGGGCAGCGGCGACTGCCACGCCCAGCGGTAGGCTGCCGCGGCCCTGGGAAAGCACGTGAGGCCGCCATCCCTGCGGGGGTGGCGGCCTCTTGGTATTGGCAGGCGGGGCGGCGGGTTAGTCGGGCGGCGTGATCAGGTGCCGGTCGGCGCCGGCCTCCCCGGCCCGTTCGAACCTCAGGGGCCGACCCGATCGAAGCGCAGCGACGTGTGGCCGGCGTTGTCGTCGTAGATCTGGGCGACGAGCGCTGTTCCGACCGCGTCGGTTCGGGTGCCTTGCAGCCGGATCGTGGTCGGCTTGTTCACCCGGATCAGCTCGCTGATCGGTGCGGTCGCGTTACCGCCGGCCTGCGCGTTGCCGGGGTTCAGGTCGATGACCTGGTAGACGAGCCGCTCGCTCTCCGCAACGGCGGTACCCGAGGTGACGTCCCACAGCCGGGCGGTGATGAAGGTGTTGACCGGGGGAACGCCCGCCAGGCGACCGCGGACGTTCGCGTCGAGTTCGTAGGTCCCGGCCCGGGGAAGGGTGACCTCCAGCGGGGTGTCGGTCCACACACCGGGCGGCAGGTCGACCACCGTGTTGAGGTGGGCGATTCCCCGGGCCGGCGCAGGCGCCGCCTCAGCCGCGGTGACGCTGGTCTGGACCGCCACGGTCGTAGCGCCCATGAGCACGGCCGCGGTGAGAGCGGCAAAGCCGGTACGCAGAGCTGGCATGATGCCTCCACAAATGCCAGTGGGATGTGCCACCGCCAAGGTAGAGCCCCTACGCGCAACGGATATATACCTGAACGGGTGACGCCCGCGCGCGAACCGACCCACGTGAGCTGGCGTGCGCCGGGAACACCCCAACCCACCCACACGGCCACCGCCAGACGGGCCCAGGAAAGTAAGCGGAGGTGGCGAGTTCGGCCGTGTGATGCTCTGACCACTCCACCAGCCGCCGCGTTGTCGTGATCCACAGGCTGCCGGCAGCCGTATTCGCGACCGGCGTGCAGACAACGGCCCGCTGTCCGGCGCGCACCGGTGGCAGTGGACTCGGCGGGACGCCGGGCGGTGACGGGCCACGGCCCGGCTCGTTGAACCGGGTGCCTGTGAGGCGCAGGACGGTGGTGCCCGGGCCGAATCCCCCCAAGCGCGGGCACCACCGGCGGCGGTGTGCTCCGGAGCGAGGGCGCCGGCACGGCCATGGTCCGCGGCTGACGCCGCGCGTCGTTGAGACGCCGTCAGCTGGGTGGCGCGATGATGAGGGGATCGCCGGTCCCTGTCCGGCGCGGACGGGGAAGGGGCCGGTGCTCGTGTCAGTCCAGGACGGTCTCGGGGAAATCCTCGCCGACGTGCTGGCCGCCTGTCACCGCCTTGCCCCCCGTGAGATCCCCGAGCTGGTGGAGGACGCCGGGCGCCGCCTGGGACTGTCCCAGGCACAGATCTACGTCGCGGACGTGCAGCAGCACCACCTGGTCGCCCTGCCCACCCCCGCTCAGGCACTGGAAATCGCCGCCGGCGTGCCGGTGGAGCTGGAGAAGCTGTCCGTTGACACCTCGCTCGCCGGGCGTGCATACCGCACGCAGGCGGTGCAGCTCGCCGCGGCCCGCGCCCGTGCCGACCGGGTGGGGTGGCTTCCCCTGGTGGACGGTGTCGGCCGCGTCGGTGTTCTGCGGGTGGCCGCGCCTGTCCTCGACGAGCCGCTGCTGAAGCGGTGCACCGCTCTCGCCTCACTGGCCGCCATGATCGTGGCGACCAAGCAGCCCTACAGCGACGTCCTGGCCCAGACGATGCGCACCCGGCCGATGACGCTGCAGGCGGAACTGCTGTGGGCGTTCGTACCACCTCGCACGATCGGGACCTCTGTAGTGACCTCCACCGCCTTGCTGGAGCCGGCCTACGAGGTCGCCGGTGACGCCTTCGACCACAGCCTGGCCGGCACCCGCCTGCACCTGACCCTGCTCGACGCCATGGGCCACGACCTGGCCTCCGGCGGCTGCAGCGCCGTGGCGCTGGCGGCATGCCGCTCCACCCGCCGCGCGGGCGCCAGCCTGACCGACATCGCCGACCAGATCGACCAGACCCTGGAGCGCTGGATCCCCGAACGCCTGCTGACCTGCGTCATCGCCGACCTCGACACCGCTACCGGCCGCCTCGACTGGATCAACTGCGGCCACCCGGCGCCGCTGCTGATCCGCGACCACCACGTCGTGCCCGGCGCGCTCCACCGCACCCCGCACCTGCCACTGGGCCTGGGCGGCTCCCACCCCCCACCGCAGATCCACACCCTGCAGCTCCAACCCCGAGACCGCGTGCTGCTGTTCACCGACGGAGTCACCGAGGCCCGCTCCGCCGGCGGCGAACTGTTCGGCGAAGAACGCCTGGCCCACACCATCGTGCGCGCCATGGCCGACGGCCTCCCCGCACCCGAGGCCCTACGCCGCCTGATCCAGCAGATCATCCAGCACCAGAACCAGCACCTACGCGACGACGCCGCCGTCCTCCTCACCGAATGGCACCCCAACCGCTGACCCCACCCGAACGGGCGCCGGCCGCAAACCAGACCTCGGTCCGAGAGCGGCCGGGTGACGAAGAAGTGGGTGGACACCAACATCGACACGGCTTCATACCGCCTCACCGTCCTGCGGGAGAACACGCCAGCCCGCACCTACAAGGTCGATAGGTCGTTCTACGAGGCGGTGGACGTCGGCTCGACCGTGGAACTGCGTTCCTGGCGAGGGCGGGTAGCCGAAATCATCCAGCAGAAGCACCGGAGTGACCCGCCGTCCACCCCGTGGGCCGCGACGTTCCGGATCAGCCTGCTGGTCACAGCGGGCACGGCGCTGCTGGCCGGCGGCCTGGCCGGGGTGTTCCTGGAACTGTGGAGGATCCAGGCGGTGATCCTGACCCCGCTGTTCCTCCTCACCTGGGGCCTCGGTGCGCACCTACTGCTCTGGCACTGGCCGCAAGCCCTCACCGCGACAGCTGACCCGTCTCGGCGGAGTTTGACGGGTGCGAAACTAGACGAGTAAATCCGAAGTTCTGGCCCGCCAAAGGGCAGAGGGTGTCCAAGATCAGTTTGTGACGACCGACCTGAACACCCTCTTGACCGCACTTTACGTGAAGATCGACGACGAGATCGGAGGAACCCGTTGGATGGGACGACCGCCCCTGCTCAGCGACTCCGAACTCGTCTGTCTCGCGGTCGCCCAGGCCCTGCTCGGCTACCACTCCGAGGCCCGCTGGCTGCGCTATGCCCGCAAGAACCTGTCCGACTTGTTCCCCTACCTGCCCCAACGAGCGGGCTACAGCAAGCGGTTGAAGTCAGCGTTGCCGCTGCTCAAGCGCATGATCCGCGAACTCGCCATGGACACCGACTTCTGGACCGACACCGTATGGATCGCCGACTCGACCCCGGTGCCCTGCGGAATGTCCCGCCCGACCGTCCAGCGGTCGAGCATGGCCGGCTGGGCCGGCTACGGCTACTGCGCCTCCCACTCCCGCTTCTTCTGGGGCCTGCGCCTGGGCCGACGAGCTGTTCACGGTGAAGGACTCGCTGTTCCGGCTGACCGAGGACATCGGTCTGACCTACTCGTCGCTGAAAAGCGCGCGGTGGACCTCGTCGAAGTGGCCGAAGGAGCGTCGGCAGGCCGGGGTGTCCCACACCGTCCAGGCTGGTCCAACACTCCGAGTCACTGATCACCTGGGCCGCGATCACCCTCATGACCAGGCGTATCACCCGCCGCCAGTCCCGCGGGGCCGGCCAGCCCGCGTCCCGCGAAGCCCAGCGAGACTGATCATTCTGGCGGTCACCATGGTGCCAGCCCCAGAAGCGGCCTCCGGGCCTGTGGGCGAGACCCGAAGCAGCTCACCACCGGCTGACCGCTCCCGCTACTGGTCGTCCCGGTCCTCAAGGGTCGAGACGACCCGTGCCCCCCAGCCACGGCACACGCCGCTGCGGCGCCCGACACCGGCCCGGCCAACCGGCGGTCATCAATCCTTGTTGTCGAACATGAAACAGATGGCGCCGCCGTCGTCCCAGATTCTGATGCACGCTTTGAGGCCGTGCGGATGCTCCATCCAGATCTGCGAGGTGCCGGCCCTGGTCTCCCGGATCTTCTGCAGCTGCTGGATCGTCTCATCCAAGGTCAGGATGCCCACCAGGTCGTTCGGCTTGTCGGCCATCACTGCACCGTCTCTCTGCTCGGGTGCTCGCGCAAGGCTGCTCGCCTTCCTTTCCCTGCGACTGTCTGTTACGTCTCATCTTCATCGCAGTTGACGCCACTGCGAGGTGGGACCAACCGTTCGAGGGAGTGTGTGCGGGGGACGCCATAGCCGCAGTCGCGTTCGCCTCCGGAGGGCTGTCCGCCACGGTGGGGGTGAGCTACTGCTCTCCGTGGCTCCGCGCGCGGCTCGGCGCCGGGCATCCGCCGCTTCCGCGCGGGCCTGCTTGGCTGCCCGCTCGGCCAGGCGCACGGGGCAGAACTCCTCCTGCGTCCGGTTCACCGCCTGACGCAGCTTGCGGCCGGCGGGCCAGCGGGAGCCGCGGGCGTGGCGGTGTACGGCTCTGGGCGGCACGTTCAGGAGGGCCGCAGCAGGCGGATCGCTTGATTTCCCCGTGGCCGATCGCCCTGGCCTCCGCCCCCATCACCAGGCGTCGCTGACGCTCATTCAGGTGTGGGAGGAGCGCACCGAACTTCACCGCCAACGACCCCTCAGGCCCCTCCGTCGCACTCCTAGCACAATGATGGCCTCAAGAATGGGAAGCGATGGATTACTTCTCTGCAAGCCCTAAGTTGCGGTCTCCAATAAAGGGGCCCCTACCGTCGAAGTCAGGAAGCCAAAACACCCCGGTGCTTCAACCGAAGGGGCCGCTGCCGCCCCTCGCACAGAGCCTTCTCGGGCCTGCCAGGCAACCACCACCCGGCCGCAGACACCTGTGCTGAGCCCTGCCTACGCCTGAGGGAAGGAGCCAGCGTGAAAGCCAAGATCCGCGCCGTGCTCGCAGCCACAATCCTCGCTGCCAGTCTCACCGCCACGCCCGCCGCCCAGGCCACCCCGAAGTCCGAGAAGACGGCGCCGAGCAACTGCCCCGTCCTCATGTTGTGCTTTTACTCAGGCCCGAACTACACCGGTAAGGTCACCACCTATTACGACCAGGCCATACAGGGCCTGTACCAAGATGCGCAATCGGTGTATAACAACATGTTCCTATGCGGGCGGCCGTCCCGGCCTGCTGGGCCGGGACGGCTGGGTCTTGCGGGGCGGGTCAGCCGGTGACGGTCTCGGCGTGCCGGGTGAGCGCGTCCAGAAGCGCGGCCTGGTAGTCGGTCAGCTTGCCGTCGGTGCGGGCCTTTTCCTGCTTGCGCAGCCAGGTGCCGGGGCGGAAGGTGGGGTCGGCCTCGCCGCCGGTGCGGTTCGCTGCGTCGGTCAGGGTGCCGCCGGCGGTGAGGTAGGCGAGCAGACGGCGGTTGGAGCGGTTCCAGTCCGGCTCCAGGCGCCGGAGCTCGTCGAGTGCGTGGAGCTTGGCGACCTGGTCCGCGGTGAGGCCTGCGGCCTTGCGCTGGCGGCGCATCCACGCCCCCACGGCGTAGTCGTCGAGCTTCGCGGTGGCTGGGATCGCGAGGTGGCCGTGCTGGTGGTGGAACGCGGCGGCGTAGGCGGCCCCGCGTTCCCAGGCGTTGGCGTTCTTCGACCAGATCATGCCGAGCGCGTCCAGCTCCGAGACGCGGGCGGCATCGAGCAGGCGTTGGCCGTGGAGGTGGCGCTGGCGGGTGAGCCAGGAGATCAGCTCGGCGTGCTTGGTCTTGTCGGTGGGGTCGAGGTGGCCGTGCTGGGGGTGGAAGACGGCGGCGACGGCGTGCATACGCTGCCACTCGACGGCGCGCGGGTTGAACGCGCGGAGCTTGACGGTCTGGAGGATCCGGGCGGCGTGCTGCTTCGCGTTGATCCGCAGCCACTCGATCGGCGACTCGACCGGGGCCGGCCACTGCTCGCCCTCACCCACCAACGCGGCCGGGACCAGCCGGACACAGAGAAAAAGGCACAGTGCAGCGACCGGACACACCGACCAACGCCCCGCCCACCCCCACCACAACCACCACCAGGCAGGGACCCAGGAAGGTAAGCCGGCCTGGTGAGACGCTGTCTCGGCGCGCCCCACCAGCGCAAACAGCCGAGCAAGCGGGACCGGAGCCGGGCGCCGAACCGAACCCCGAACCGAACCCCCGACCGAACAGCCTGGGCCCCTGTACGCGGGCAACCACTCGGTCGGGCAGGCGGCATCACGCCCGGCGGCGGCGACATCGCTCGTGAACGTGCCGCAGGCCGGACACGCTCCCGGCGCCGCCGACACCCCCAGCCCGGCCAGCAGGCGGAACATCAGCAACGTCCGCGCGCACTCCTCGCAGCCGAGCAAACCGGCACCCAGCTCCGGGCACACCTCCACCCGGCCGAACCCGAACTCATCCATGCCCGGGTCCAACGACGCACCACCCAGCCAAACCCGGGGCCGGGCCGTCACCCGCCCACCCAGCCGGGGCCACAAAGGCCGCCAGCTAGCGCATGCATGCGCAAACACCTGTCACGACCAAGATCACTGTTTGGTGGGAGCTCCGTGGAACGGCGTTGGATCCAGCTCAGAGCCGGGTAGAGCCGTACTCGCGCTCAGGCCGAGCGGATCACTACATGCCGTGACTGAGGCTGACTGTTTTTCGGATCAACGGAGCGGGGCTATCAGGTGCCTCTATACGATCACGGAACTACCCTCTGCTACGTGATCTCGGAGAAATCTCATGCGCATACGTAAGACCCTGGCCGCAGGCCTCGTGACCGTCGCGAGCGCCGCCGCGATGACCGTCGCGCCCGCGGCGCACGCCGGACACCCATTCCCGTACCAGTGCCAGTACACCAACTACAACGACGACTGGACCTTCAACGGGGGCTTCGGAACCGCCCCCGGCGAGACCATCTGCGTCACCAACTACGAGCTTGCCATGCAGAACGACGGCAACCTCGTCATCTACAACAACACCGCCACCCCGATCTGGTCCTCGGGCACCTGGAACCACTCCGGCGCGACCGCCAAGTTCCAGCCCGACGGCAACCTCGTCATCTACGGGTACGGCGGCAGCCCGGCGCTGTGGGCCTCGGGCACCTACGGCAACTCGGGCGCGACCCTCAAGTTCCAGCAGGACGGCAACCTCGTCATCTACGGCGCCGGCCACCAGCCCCTGTGGAACACCGGCACCTGAGACGGGCCTCAGGGCTCCGCGCCGCCGCTCAGCGACAGCGCGGAGCGCTGAACTCGCGGCTCGGCTCGGCGATTTTCGTAAAGAAGCCAATACCACCCCCCCCGGGGTCGGTAGTCGGGGTCGCCAGCCGCAGATGCCGGCCAGCACCGCCACTACCCACTGCGGTCCAAGCGAATCCTGTAGGTATGGGGCAGACCCCGTGCGATGTACCGGACGTCCACCAGCCCGGCCCGCCGCCCACCACGCCTACACCGCCGGCACCGGAGACCAGCAGACCGCGGCGCAGCTGGCGGCCTGCGCCCGGGTCTGCGAGCAGACGGGCGAGGACGGGTCGGCTCGGGCGTGGGGGCGGCGATGGAGGGCGTTCCCGCGGCTGCTGGCGGTCCTGGTCGGCACAGCGCGGAGTGCGCTCGGCGGTGACGGAGCTACAGCTGGCCGCCGAGGAGAACCCCGCCGTCGCCGAGATGCGCGCCGCCATCCCCGCCGGCGCCACCCGCATCGAGGACCTCGTCCAGCGCGGCCATCAGCTCCCGTTTGGTCGGGGCGGGCAGCACCAGCGGACCCAGGTTCTTCTCGGTGCGGGTCTGCTCGCACTGCGGGCACTCCAGCCGGTTCGGGTCAGCCTGCTCGGTCAGCTCCAGCACCGAACCCTCCCGGCCACCATCCGAAGATGGTATGCCCTGGCCGGGATGCTCGACGCGGGCTGGGACCCGTGGCGGGCCGAGGGCATGGTCGAGCTCTATGGCCTCTACGCGGCCGGCCACGCCTTCGCTGTCAGCCCCGACGTGGAGAAGCTGAGCGGCTGGCGGTTCGGCGGGGCGCAGCGCTGCACGGGTAGCAGCCGGTTGCAGCGCCACCATCGTGCAGCGCTGCAACCGGCCGGCCGTTCTGCAGGACGGCCGGACAGGACGGGCTCGCAGGGTGCGACGGGGATCGCACAGGCTCTGACCTGTGACGGGGAGTATCGGCGAGGCGAAACTCACCAGCCGTGCGGGGCGGAACTCACCGGCAGCCAGCGGGCCACAACCCCTACAACCCGCACAGGCATGACCCAGGCCGGCAGGACCCGTCGGCGAAAGGTTTGGCGGGGCGAAAGCGGTACCTTGAGGGGGCGAAACTCACCGACCGTACGTGACCTTGATGGTGCTGGCGAGTTCACCGGGCATGACGAACGTGACCGTCCTGCCGGTGGTGGGCGAGCCAGTGGCCGAGGACGAGGACCAGGAGCAGCGGGAGCGGGAGTACGCGGTGAACGTGTTGCTCGCTGAGGCGGGCGAGGTGGGCCGTGTGGCGGCGGGGTGGGTGCGCGAGCTGGCGGCCCGGCAGGCGCAGGAGCGGCACCGCATGGTGCTGGAGCGGGCCGCCGCCGTCGAGCAGGCCGCCGGCCGGGACACGACCTTCACCGGCCCCAGGCTCTGCGCGGCCATCGCCGACCGGCTGACCTTCCGCTTCACCCTGATCGAGACCGGCACCGAGTCCTTCCGCCTCCAGACCACCGAGGCCGAGGACAATGCCGCCCCCTGACCAGCGCGCCCGGGCCGGGGCCCGCATGCTCGACGCTGTCGAGACGGCCGCCGCCCGCCTCGACAGCGTGCCGGGCCCACTGTTCGCCGAGGAACGGGCCGCGCTGGCGGCCTACGAATGGGTCGCCGGCCACTGCTCCCACAGCCCCATCACCGGCGTCGCCGCCCTGGCGCGACCGGACGACATCCTCATCAGGGCCGAGGAACGCGCCGCGCGCACGATGGCCATCCACGAGAAGCGCGACGGCGGCGTCCGCCGCTTCGCCACCGGTGGCGCCCACGCTCTCGCCTGGGTCCTCGGTGAAAGCGACGACCAGCCCTGAGGACTCGCCAGGGGTGTAGTCGATCTGGAGGACGGCCAGGTGCTCGTCGGCCAGGAGGCGGGCGGCGGTCTCGGCGACATCCTGGGCCGCGGCGCGGATCTCGGCCTGACGGATGCGCAGGGGGGTGATGTGGGCGCAGGTGCCGCACAGGGCCCGGCCGTCGGCCTTCGGGGTGCACGGCGTCTCGGGGTGGGCGCCGCAGTCCTCGCAGGTACGGGTGTTGATGGTGCGGCGAGCGCCGGCCGCGAGGAGCTGCGCGGCGGTGGCCGCGGTCAGGACGGACTCGCGCACGTCGTACAGGTCGAATTCGTCCTTCCGTCCGGTGCCGGGGTTGCGGGTCTCGATGGTGGCGCGGACCGGGCCGGCCGCCTGGCGCGGCAGGTCCAGCGCGGCGAGCTGGGTCCTGGTTCGCAGGTGGTCGGGTACCTCGCCCCACCGGGCGTAGGACGGGACCGGCCTCACGGATTCCGGCATGTTGGTGCCTCCCCTTTTCTCGGCTGTGCGGTTCAACGGCGGCCGCCACCGGATGGTGGCGGCCTGGCCAGGCCACGCTGAGGTGCGGTGAAGAACGGGTGCCGATCGCTGCGGGCGGCAGTCGGATTTCGAGGTCGGAACCGTGGACAGTGCTTTCGCCGTCTCGGAGCCTGCGGCGACGAGAGCGGGGGATTGATGTCTTTGGACCATGCTGGTGAGGCGAAGACTGGGCTGGTTGAGGGCATCGGGCTCGGTTGCCTGCCCGTTGTCGTGGGGCTGGCCGCTGGACTGGCCGCCCTGTACACGGTCCACATCCAGATCCCGGACACCCTGTGCCCCCCGCCCGGACCCGGAGAGTACGATCCCGGACCCGATCCGGACTTCATCACCCCGCTGTTCACCGGCCTCTTCTACCTGGTGGTCTACAGCGGCGTGTTCGTGGGCGGCTTCTGGCTGCCGCGGTTCTTCCTCCGGCAGCGCTGCTGGGCCCCGATCGTTGCCGGAAGCCTGCTCGCCTCGGTCCTCCTCCTGGGAGCCTCCACCGCAGACCTGCTGTTCAGTGTCGCCCCAGCGCACGGGCTGCGGTTCCACGTCGCACTGACGGACGGCATCCGGTTCTCAGGGCCTTGCCCGCCCAGCCCTCACTGGTAGGGCTCAACTCACCTTAGAGGCCGTTGTCTTTCCGAGAGTCACGGGTGCGTTTTCGCTGGTCAGGCATAGTGCCGGTGCCTCGGCGGGCAGAGACGGGGTGTTGTGTCGTCTCTTCGGTGGAGGTGCTGGATGCCGTCGGTGATGGGGCTGCTGGAGGAGCGCGAGCGTGTCGCTCGGCAGCGGGTGGAGGCTCTGAAGGCCGAGCTGCGGGAGGCGGAAGCCGCGTGGGAGCGGTTCGTGATCGCCCGGGAGACGGTGGCCGAAGTCCTGGCGGAACCCCGCGCAGGTGAGGAGGCGCCGCCGGTCGTGGTTGCGGGTGAACGGCTGGCGCGCGTCGCCGCAGCGGTGCCCGGATCGGTCGTGCCCGCGTGGAGGGAAGGCCTCGCTCTCGATTCGCTGGCGCCGGACTACCAGCGACTCGTGGAGGTCCTGGCCGGCGGCCGGGAGGTGATGGACTGCCGGCAACTCGCAGCGACACTCGGGCTGGAGGTCGTTGCGGCGAAGGTCGAGGGTGTGCGGTCGAAGGTGAAGCGCCTGGCCGCGCGGGGCTGGCTGGCCGAGGAACGTCCGGGGATGTTCAGCGTGCTTGCCGGGCGAGTCGGCGGCTCATGACCATGCTCATCGACCAGCGGATCATCGCTTCCGAGGTGTCGGTTCGGCCTTCGTAGTCGCGGGCGAGGCGGCGTGAGTGCATCAGCCACGCGAACGTCCGTTCCACCAGCCACCTCTTGGGCAGCACCACGAAGCCGGTGGTGTCGTCGGTGCGTTTGACCACCGCCAGTGCGATCCGCAGGATGTCGCGGGCGATGTCGACCAGGCGTCCGGTGTAGCCGCCGCCGGCCCACACCAGCGTGATGCGCCAGTACCGTTCGCGCAGCCGTTCCAGCAGCGTCCGGCCGGCCTCGCGGTCGGTGACTGATGCGGCGGTGACCATCACGACCAGCAGCAGGCCCAGGGTGTCCACCACGATGTGCCTCTTGCGGCCGTTCACCTTCTTGCAGCCGTCGAATCCCCGGCTCGCGGCCGGCACCGACGCGGCCCCTTTCACCGACTGGGAGTCGATGATCCCGGCGGTCGGCTCCGGATCACGGCCGGCGGCCTCGCGGACCCGGTCCCGCAGCCGGTCGTGGAACTCGGCGACCAGGCCCCTGTCGCGCCAGCGCCGGAAGAAGGCGTAGACCCGGTCCCACGCGGGGAAGTCCGCGGGCACAGCCCTCCAGGCGATACCGCCCGCGACCAGGTAGCGCACAGCATCGACCAGCTGCCGGTGGCAGTAGCCCTCCGGCCTCCCGCCCCTTCCCTCCAACCAGGCGGGCACCGGCATCGCGTCACGCACGACGGCCCACTCCGCGTCGCTCATGTCGGAGGGGTACCTCGGACACCTGTGCGGCCGGTCCCCGGCGTTCCCGAACCGATGAGCGAGGCAATCACACGACGGAGCAGAGGAGTTGGACGACAACGACGCGGGCACGGAAGACTGCAGCACCAGGGGCCTCCTGTTGCTCGATTGGATTCGACACCCACGAGCTGTGCGGGAGGCCCCACTTTCATGCCCAGCCAACCAGAAGATCACCCAACCGAGTCGACAGCCTCGAACTCACGCCCACCAAGATCGATAGAGCAACGGCCGCTCAGGCCTGGGTACCGTGCCGGTTCGGCGCACTGGCGGCACTGCCCGGTGTTGTGCTGGCCTCCTGGACTGCACCGGTCAGCCCGCCCGGCGCACCGCTAGAGCGGACGTCCTCACGGTTTCACCGATCTGCGACAGCACTCTTCGGCGCGAAGGCGCCACCACTCTTCAGCGAGACCAAGCCCTGACCAGCACGAAACCGGAACCAATCACTGAAAACACGTGACGCCCGGACACTGCAACCCAAACGTCGTTCATCATCCGCCTTGTGGTTGCTGGGATGTTGGCCCATCCGACGCCCTTGGAGAGGGGCCTGCGGCCCTCGGGAGGCGCCTCGGGGCCACCTGCCCGGCTCGGGGCTCCCCGGCCCCGGTGGCGGGCCCTCGCGAACGGCCCGCACGGCGGTCCCTGACGGGCCCTCAACCGAGAAAACAAAACCGGCTATCCGGAGCTATTCCGGCAGTTCTTCCAGGGCGTTTTCGGAGTTACGTACAGCTCTATGCCACCGGTCCGCGAACAAGCGCCGGACAGGGACAAAAAACATCGCGGCAACCGTCCGCCCCGGCCCTATCAGGCGACACTCACGACAGAAATACGAATTCCCTTCCCCTGTCTTTCAGTCTGCAATCCAAAATCACCGCGCGGCGCAGCGATCAGAAAGCCAATTCAGACACGCCGGAAGGGGGCCTACGGCCCTCACCACCGACACCACGACCGCCAATCCAGGGCGCCCGCAAAATCCCGCACGACGTCAACAAACGCGATTCCCGCAGCAGCACCAACAAACCGAACACCAAGCCAGGGACGACGGGGCCTGGACGGCGGCCCGGATAGACCAGGACGGGGCGCAGCCCCGCGGGAGGCGAGCAGGACGCACCCCGGAGACGGCCGGACAGTCCAAGGGACCGGGACAGCCAGGACGGCGGCCGGGACGACGGCCAGGACCGGCCCCCAGGGCCTCCAAGGGCACGGGCCTGGACGGCGGCCCACCGGGCCTACCGAACGCAGCGGGACGGCCTGGCGGCCGACCAGGGCGCAGCAACGCGGCGCGGCGGGGCGCGGCACAGGGCGGCGCGGGCGAGCAGCGGGACCCGCCGAGGCCGGCGGAGCGGGCAGCCGGTGCAACACGGCACCGCAACACGCCCGAGCGAGCGCAGCCCTACATCGGTTGACTCCGCGCTCAGGGGCTGCCGCCCATCCGACTGATGAGCCCGTCTCTGGTTATTCCGTGCTCCTGGCCCCAGGCCACGAGGCGGTCCAGATCGACGGGGTCGGGCAGCTCGTGCAGCGCTTCCTCCGCCTCCTCCGAGTATCCGGCTCTCTGCAGTGTGGCAATGACTTCGCTCCGGCTGTATTCCATGATGATCATCTCGCTCGCCGAAACCCCCACACCTCTACTTTCGGCCTTGCCGCTGACAAAGTCACGAGGGCCCACCCGCCCCCGCTCCCGGCCACATAACGCCTGGTCAGACCCGCGACACAGCCCCGTACACCCCAGCGTTGCACCGCGTTGCACCCCCGCCACCCCGCCGCCGAGCACCACCACCAGCACAAGCCCGGCCCGACAACAGCCGACGCCCCGCCGCACCGGGCCACCCCGGACAGCGCCCCCCCGGGACGCCGGCCAGGACCACCGGCCCCCGGCGGTCGGCAACCCCGGCAAGCGGCCGACCCCCGGCAGTTCGGCGCCCCCCGGACGGCACCCGCCCCGCGGCCCGGCTAACGCCCTTCCGCTCCGTGCCTTTCCTGTGCTGCCATACCGGGCTCCCGCGGCAGCCGCGGGGCGGGCTGCCGTCCGGGGGCTGCCGGACCGCCAGGCGTCGGCCGCGGCCGGTGCCGCCGACCGCTGGGTACCGGCCGCTCCGGGCCCGCCTGCTGCGACAGCCACACCGGACGGGACGAGGCCCAGACGACGGCCCCGGGACGGCGGCGGCCGAGCAGGGCGCAGCAGGCCCAGACGACACTGGGCCCGACCCACAGCAAACCGAACACCAACCCCCAGCCACCGCAATTCCGACCCGAGTTCAGACCACCCCCGACAACCAATCCGCCAAAACAACCAAACTGAATTACCGGCGGAATTCACCCCCGAAAACAACCCGCAACACCGAGCCCACCCCCCAGCAACCCCACCCAGCCACCACACACAGTCGCCAAACCCCGCCAGCGCAAACCCTGGCCCGCACCCCAGCAGGTCCAACCAAAGGTCCAGACAATCAGCCATCCAAGGCCATTCCACGCCCGCCACAACCAACAGGTCACACCCGGAGCTACATCAGGAGCCACAGCGAGAGCTGCATCAGGAGCCCGGGAAGGGCCGTTCCCGGACCCCGGACGGCGCCAGCACCCCGGCAGCCCCTTGGGCCGGTGAACGAAGCGCGGGGGCCTGCCAGGGTGTCAGCGCCGGCGGCGGCCTCCCGGCGGCTGGTGGGAGGTCAGCGCATCCACTGCTCGGTGGTCGGCGTGGGCGGCTTCGCCGGGGTGAGGGACTGGTCGGCGCAGCGGGTGACTGGAAGTCGCGGACGCCGCACTCGGGGCCGCGGTCGAACGCCACGACGTACGGGAACGGGCTCGGGCGGCGCCGGACTCGTGTGAGAGGGCGGTACGTGACGTGATGTCCGTTTCGGTGCCGCCAGATCGTGTGACTGTGGAACCTTGCGTCACTTGAGGATCTCCAGCATCCGGTTCCCGAGGACCGCGGCCGAGGCCGGGTTCTGTCCGGTCACCAGGTTTCGGTCCTCGACCATGTAGGGCTCCCAGACCGGACCACGACTGAACTTGACCCCGACCTTCGCCTTCACGTCGGTCTCCAGCAGCCATGGTGCCTTGGCGGCCAGTCCGACGCCATCCTCCTCCTCGTCGGTGAAGCAGGTGATGTTGTGGCCCTTGAACGGCGATTCACCGTGGATCCTGGTGGCCAGCATCGCGGCGGGACCGTGACAGACGATGAACAGCGGGTTGCCCGAGGCCAACTGCTGGGTCAGCAGCCGCCCCACGTCGGCGTCCCACGCCAGGTCTGCCATCGGACCGTGACCGCCCGGCAGGTAGACCGCGTCGTAGTCCTCCAGGCGCACGTCTGACAGCTGCAGCGGTCGACGCATCACCTCCGCGGAACGGATGACGGCCTCCAGCTCCAGGGCGCTGTCGTTTCCGCCGACCATCTCGGGACGCAGGCTCATCATGTCGACGGTCGGAGTCACACCGTTCGGCGTCGCGACGACGACGTCGTGACCGGCGTCCGTGAGGATCTTGTACGGGTTCGCGAACTCCTCGGCCCAGTAGCCGGTCGCGTGCCGCGTGCCGTCCTTCAACACCCAGTAGGTGGCTCCGCTGACGATGAAGAGCACCTTTGCCATGGCGGAAATCCCCTTTCGGGCGCATGCCAGGAGTGGTTTCGGCGGGATGCCCCACGCAACCGACTCGCCCCGCCGGTGATCTCTCTCCCCACCACAACCACGCTAGGCAGCTGCGCCAACCGCACGCAACCCGCGGCTCCGTCGGCGGACTCGGACTCGTCTCGCGCCGTCGGCGGTGGTACCCTCGGCCGCGGACGCATCCGGTCACACGTCCAGGACCACGTCGGTCGGCTCGGCCGGCCGGGCCGCGGCCGGGGGCGTCGAACAGCAGATGAGCGCGCTTCCTCCAGCGGGGGTCCCGGGACTGCGGGGCGTACTCGACGTGGCCGCAGGTAGAGCAGCGCGTCGATCTCCGCGACGGTCATCTCCTCAGAGCCCGAGGAGAGTTCACGATCTTGTCCCCGGCCCGCACCCGCCCTTCGGTCAGCACCCGCATGGAGAGGGCCCGGGTGCCGATGGGACAGCAGCAGGGCGGCCATCTGTGGCTCGCCGAGCCGCAACCCCACGCGGTAGCACGTCAACCGGGGTTGGTTGACTTCGACGACCGCACCGCCGATCTGGTGGCGGTCACCGATGCACACCTCGTCGTCGGCGAGTCGGTCCACGGTGAGGTTCTCGCCGAACTGGCCGTACGTGAAGTCGTTCCGTTCCAGGGAGTCCTGCCAATGGCGGTAGGAGCTCAACTGGTGGACCAGCACGGCACGCTACTCGCCGGCGTGCCCGGCAAGGTCACCTTGGCCGTCGCCGTCCAGGTCGAGCCGGCGCGCCATCACGGGCCCGGCGACGGGGTGCTTCCAGATGCCGCTGCGGGTGGTTCTGCCGTGCCAGGGGACGCCCCTCGGCGTGCCGACGTTCACGGCGATCAGAGCGGCCATGACCTGTGCTCCTCCCACGCTCGGCAGGGCGGTGCGTCCAGCGTCGTGCGGTCGGCCGCCGGCCGTACCCGATGAGCTCCACGCGGGCGCCGGGGCTCGGCCGGACGTAGGGTGAGAGCCGGTGGGCGCAGTCGTCGTGCGTGGCCCGCCGTGAGCCGGAGACTTCCAGCGTGAGCACCTCAGCTTGGACATGCCGATGAGCTCGGAGAAGAAGGTGGCAATCGTCACCGGTGCGTCACAAGGCATCGGTGCGGCCCTCGCTGACGCGTACCGCGGGCGTGGGTACGCCGTCGTCGCGACCGCGCGGTCCATCCCCTCGTCGCACGATGCGGACGTGCTCGCCGTGCCCGGCGACCTGAGCCGGCCCGGTACCGGTGCACAGATCGTCGAGCAGGCGCTTGATCGCTTCGGTCGGATCGACACGCTGGTGAACAACGCCGGCGTCTACATGGAGAAACCGTTCACCGACTACACCGACGCCGACTACGACCTGGTGACCGGCGTCAACCTGCGCGGCTTCTTCGACGTCACGCGCAGCGCCATCCCTGCGATGCTCGCCGGCGGCGATGGCGGGCACGTCCTGTGCGTGTCGACGTCGCTGGTCGACCGCGCCAACGCACGCATACCCGCGGCGCTCACCTCGCTGACCAAAGGCGGCCTGGCCGCAGCGACGAAGGAACTGGCCATCGAATACGCGGCGCGCCGGATCCGCGCCAACGCCGTCTCACTCGGCGTCATCCGCACTCCGCTGCACCCGGACGACCCGGGCGGCACGCTCGCCGCGCTGCACCCGCTCGGGCGGATGGGCGAGATCGAGGACGTCGTCGAGGCGGTCATGTACCTCGAACAGGCCTCGTTCGTCACCGGCGAGATCCTGCACGTCGACGGCGGCCAGAGCGCCGGCTTCTGAAAGAACCGGGATCGGGAGTGATCGACCCATGCGCACGCGCAAGCAGCTGACTCCGCTCGGCGCCGTCGGTGCGGGTCTGGCGGCGGGAGTGATCGGCACCGTCTGCATGGACACCGTGCGGTTCCTGCGCCAGCGACGAGCCGGCGGCGAACACAACGCCCTGCATTGGGAGTTCGCCCCGGTTCGCAGCTGGCAGGAGGCGCCGGATCCCGGCCAGGTCGCCAAGCGCCTGGCCGAGGCCTTCACCCAGAGCGAGCTGCCGGACGGCGCGGCGTTCCCCGTCAGCACGTTCATGCACTGGGCCTACGGAGTAGGCAACGCTGCCTTCTACGGCATTGTCAGCGCCTCGCTGCGCAAGCCCCACGTCCTCTACGGACTCCCGTACGGCGCGCTCGTGTGGCTCAGCGGATACGTGGTACTTCCGATCGCGGGACTCTACAAACCCATCTGGACCTACGATGCGAAGACGCTGGGTGATGATCTGACCGCCCACCTCGCCTACGGCGTCGGCACGAGCAGCGCTTTCTGGTTGCTGAGCAGGGCTTCCGTGTTCTCGCGGCAACTGTAGTCCGCGATCCGCGGTGACGGCGTGCCGATCGTCACCGCCGAGATGACTTACCGATACGGCCCGGACTGGACCGGACCTCGGTGCCCGAATACCGCTCGCCTCGAAAGGCTGCCAGGAGGCCCTGCCTTCGTCTACAGCTTCGCCGCCAGCGCTTCGCGCACCCGGCGCCAGGCGTCGGCGGCGGAGGCAGGAGAGTGGTCGGCGGGCCGGTCCGAGCAGGCGAAGCCGTGCCGGGCCTCCGGGTATGTGACCAGCTCGTGCGCCACCCCGGCCGCCGTCAGCCGCCTGCCACTCGGCAGGCGGGAGGATGTGGTCCAGGCCGCCGCTGAAGCCGAGCAGATACACCCCGTGCGCAGCGATCCGCTCGGCGGTCTCCGTCGGCGGCACCGGACCGACCAGCGGCATGCCGGATTTGAGCAGCCAGCCGGGGTAGAGGACCACCGCCAGCTCGAAGAACAGCTCGGTGGCGGCGCGCACCGCGATGTGCCCGCCCACGAGTAGAGAGCCGCCCCGGCGAACCGGGGCAGGTGGCGGCCACGTCGGGCGGTCGAGCAGGTCCGCGTGGACAGTCTTGCCGAACGGCTCCAATGCCGCACCCCAGTGGCCGCCGGTGAGGTGATGGACCAGGGCCAGGCCGCGGCCCGAGACGGCGGCGGTGCCCGCGTCGATCAGGCAGGGCAGGATGCGGGAGCCGTCGCGGACGCTGATCCGCACGCACCGGTCGCTGATCCGATCGACGGTGACCGTCATCTGCAGCTGGCAGCCGGTCTTCGTGCCGGGCCGCAGGCGGCAGCCGTTGCCGTCGGCGAAGCCGCTGCCCTGGGTGACCGCCCCGCACGAAGCAAGGGCAACAGGCCTGGAGGAGCGGGTGTGAGGGACTCTCCGGCCCCCGGTCATTCCGATAAATCCACTGGTCAGCGGCGCAGGATTGGTGATCTGATGTCGTCATGGCCGGAATGAGCATCACGGTGTGTCTGCCCGCACGAGAGGCCGGTCGAGTGGAGGCAGCGGTCGCGGAGGCGCTGGAGCCCTTCGAACGCGACCACGCGCGCGGCGACGACCTTGATATCTGGGACTCCTGGCGCATCACCGGTGGCACGGTGCACGGCGGCGGGTTCAACGTGCTTCCCGGTTGCGAGCAGGACGCCAGATTGCTCCACGAGTTCCCGAACCGGTGGCTGACCGGGCACGTGCCGGTCCCCAACGACTTCGGCTGGTGCGCTGGCGGCCCTCGCGAAATCCTCGACTTCTCCGCGTCGCGCGAGACGGCGCGGGAGCTGGCCGACGCAGCGTGGCGGCGGTGGCAGGAGCTGACGGCAGAACTACCGCCGCCACGATCCCTGGACTCCTACATCGCTCGCCATCGCGCCGAGGCAATGCACTACTCGTCCCAGCAGGCCTATGCCGACTTCGACGCTCAGCCCCTCGTGCGGGCGTTCAACGACTATGTGAGGACGCTGCCAACCGAACGCTTCCGAGCGTGGTTCCTCTATATGCCAGACCCGATCTCGCATGTGGGAGGCTCCCCCCGCGAGGAGTTCATCGCGCACCGCGCGGCCGCGGCTCTGCGCCAACGCAATGTCCTCACCCTGGAAGGCTGGTGGTACGAGGACGGCGACTCGGGTACGCACGGAGCCTGCCACAGCGGCTCCTGCCCGCACGATCCCGATCTTGCAGCGGGTTATGACCACGTCGACAGCTATCTCGCGGCCCTACCTGGTGACACGGTCCTGGTGAACGTGCACTGCCACGTCTAGATGAATGAGTCCGATGTCCTCAGTGGTCATAGGCGATGAGTGAGCGCTTGATCGCGGCGCCAGTGGTCCAGTTGTGCCAGATGGCGGCGGC
>NZ_JBVHIP010000071.1:0-14515 GCF_055560495.1 Kitasatospora sp. NPDC023176
GAGGCCCTGCTTTCATGCCCGCCACCCACCGCGATCACCCGATCGAGACTCCCGTTCGATCAACACTCCTCAAGATCGGAACGACAACAGCCACTGAGGAACGGGACGCCCGACTCGGTCTGCGTGACCGCATCGCTGAGGACAGACTGCTGGGCCGCATCGTCCACGACGTCAAGGCACTCCTCAGCCCGGACAGCACCGACATGTCCGACGCTGAGGTCAACGAACTCTGGGACGAACGCGTCGGAACCGTCCAGGGCGGCGTCAACTGGTCAGGCGCCGAACACAATCCGACCCCGACAGTGTCCGACTCAGAAGGCATCCGCAATCCGCTTGCGGTGTATGAATTTTCGCTGTTCAGGCATGATGCACGGGGTTGGGCGGCAGGTTTCGACGTCGGGTTGTCGAGGTCGGAACGGAGCGTGTGATGCCGCCGTCGCCGCTGGGGTTGCTGGAGAAGCGTCGGGAGGCCGCCCGGGCGCGGGTGGAGGATCTGGAGGCCGAGTTGGAGCGCCTGGAGGGTGAGCTGAGGTCGGCGAGGGCGGTGTTGGAGCGTCGGGTGGTGGCGGTGGAGGAGCTGGCCGAGGCGCTCGCCCCGGCCGAGGATGCCGTGGGGCAGGCGCAGGCGGGGGTGCGGGTGCGGGTGCCGCCGAAGGGGGCGGTGGTGCCGGTGTGGCGGGAGGGTCTGGATCCGGTGGACGCGCTGGCGCCGGACTACCGGCGGCTGGTGGAGGCGGTGGAGTCCGGCGGGGAGGGCGGTGTCGGCCTGACCATGCGGGAGGTGGCGGTCGCGGTCGGCCGGGAGCCGGTCGCCGCGGTGACGGAGAACCTGCGGCAGAAGGCGAGGCGGCTGGTGGAGCGGGGCTGGCTGGAGGTCGACGGGTCCGGGAGCCGGTTCATGCCGCGGCGGCGGCCCGGGAGGGCGGGGTGACACTGTGGGCCCGGCGGCGGTGGCGGGCGAGGCGCCGGCTCATGACCATGGTCATGGACCACAGGATCACGGCCTGGGCGCTGTCGGCGCGGGTCTCGTAGTCGCGGGCGAGGCGGCGTGAGCGCATGAGCCAGCCGAACGTCCTCTCCGCCACCCAGCGGCGCGGGACGACGCGGAACCCGGACAGGTCGTCGGTGCGCTTGACGATTTCCACGACCAGGGCGAGCTTGGCCTTCGCCCAGGTGACGAGGTCGCCGGTGTAGCCGCTGTCGGCCCAGATCCTGCGCAGGTGGCGGAACTTGGCCTTCAGCGCGGGGAGCATGTCGGCGGCGGTGGCCCGGTCGCCGGCGTCGGCGGGCGTGACCAGGATCATCAGGAGCAGGCCGAGGGTGTCGACGACCAGGTGTCGCTTGCGGCCGTTGATCTTCTTCGCGCCGTCGTAGCCGCGCGTCGCACTGTGCACGCTGGCGGCGGCCTTCACCGACTGGGAGTCGATGACCGCCGCGGTCGGCTCGGGGTTTCGGCCCTCCGCGGTGCGGACGGCGGCGCGCATCCGGTCGTGGAACTCGGTCAGCAGGCCGGTGTCGCGCCAGCGGGTGAAGAAGGCGTGGACGCGCTTGTAGGGCGGGAAGTCGGCGGGCAGCGCGGCCCATTTGACGCCGTTCTCGACGAGATAGCGGACAGCGTCGAGCAGTTGGCGGTGGCAGTAGCCCTCCGGCCGCCCGCCCCGGCCGCTCATCCACGCCGGTACCGGCAGCAGATCCCGCACCGCTGCCCACTCGGCGTCGGTCATGTCGCTGTCGTAGCGTCGAACACGCTCGCTGTGGTCACCCGCGTTGCCGTGCCGGTGCGCGAAACAATCACACCTTGGAGGAGCGAAGTTGCCGCCGGCCGCGGCGACGGCATACAAATGCGGCAACAGGGCCTCCTTGCGCTTTCGGTCTCGACAACCTCAAAGCTGCACAGGGGCCCTGTCTTCATGCAGTGGCAACGCCGAGATCACCCGAATCGGGAACCCCGCGAACACTCGTGCCGATCCCAAGCCCCGTGACGGGTTTGCGGATCGCTTCTGATGTCGGCCCCGCGCTCGCGGGGATTGCCCTCAGCTTCCCTTTGGCGCTCATGTGCATTAGACGTCGGCCCCGCGCTCGCGGGGATTGCCCGGGTCGCCTCGCCGCCTGACCCACCACTAGCACGTCGGCCCCGCGCTCGCGGGGATTGCCCCGCCGCGCAGCGGGCCGCCGCCGCCTACCTCCGGTCGGCCCCGCGCTCGCGGGGATTGCCCCCTGGGCCACCACGGCCGGCGCGATGGAGCAAAGTCGGCCCCGCGCTCGCGGGGATTGCCCCGGGTGGTTCATCCCGGAGGTCGGCATGATGTAGTCGGCCCCGCGCTCGCGGGGATTGCCCCACGTCCTTGGGGACGGCGCCGCCCTTCAAGAGGTCGGCCCCGCGCTCGCGGGGATTGCCCCTGGGCGCGACGAAGGCACCACCCGCCGCTTCCGCACCGCCGTACGGCCGCCCACTCGAACCCGCTTCCCGCCTCTACCTCGGTCACCTCGAGCGCGGCCTCTACATCGACCGGCTCGTCCATGTCGGCGAGACCACCGCCCTTGACTAACCGTTCCCCCTCGACCTCGACCCGGCGAGACTGCGCCCGTGGTCCGCACGCGGAACCGTGACGGCCGGGCCCTCCAGAGGAGGAACCCGGCCGTCGGCATGTCGGTGCCGCCCCCGGCGCTCCGCCCGATGTTCGGGGTTCGCCCTACGGCAGGCGGGGAGTCCGCGCAGCGTGACCGATGGACCGGACACAGCGGCCCGGCGACCTGTACGTCACAGTGCACATCGAGCCCTGACCGGAGCGACTGGTCGGCTCCTGGTGCGGGCCCCTCAATCTCTCCGCATCGCGAGACGCGGTCGTCCTCCCGAGGTCCTTGTCGGCCTTGGCCCGGGAGTACACCGCGAGGTCGGTCAGTTCCTCGGACAGCAGCCGCTGTCCAGAACGGAGCTCAGGCGGCGGGCGGTCTGCGCGCTGCGGCGAGGCCTACGCCCGCCGGCTCTACACCCACGGCCTGGTCGACCAGGTCCTGGGCCCTGCAGCACACCAGCCGCATCAGCCCTGGAGGTCCGCGTGACCGAGACGTCCAGCGGCGTCGATCTCGCCCGCGTCACGGGCCGGGGCTCTCCGGTCTCGTCGGCCCCGGGTCCGTTGGCACTCAAAGGGAAGAGGGCGCCCACCCGGAGGTGGACGCCCTCAGTGCTGGCCCGTGGTCATCTGGGCGTCGAGGTTTGGTTGATGGCGTCGGGGGTCCCGACGATCAGCACCGTGTCGTTCCCGTCTTTCCATGAGTGCAGCGAGTCGCCGGATTTCTTCTGCACCTGGGCAGAACTTCCGGTCCCCTCAATTCTGACCGTCATGGCTTTCTCGCCGCAGCCAAGGGTCATGAATTTGAAGGGGGCTAGCTGTGCGGACGCCTGGGTGTATGTTCCGGCGAGAACATTTCCCGGGAATTCCAGGTGTGTGTCCACGGAGGAGCTGGCAGTGGGACGCTGAGATCCGAAGGAGTCGGGCGCAGTGGTCGTCGGCTCCGTCAGCCCGTCCGGCAGGAGTGCCACCTGACAGGTACCGTTCCTGACAGCGAGGATGACGCTGGTGCCCGATACGTCGGCGATGCCGAGGATCTTGGCGGTGCCTTTTGCGGGCGGGGCGTCGATACTGCGTTGGACGGTGGCGTCTGCAGGTGCGGCGGCCGTCGCGTCCAGGAGCCAGGAGCCGCTTTCGTGCTGAGGTGCTTGCCCGTCGTCGGTGCACGCAGCCGCGAAGGCGACTGTGGCAACGAGGCTCACCGCCCCCAGAAATCGGCTGGACCGCCGCATATGCTCAACTCCCCTAGTTCGTCCAGGTGTTGTAGCAGAAGCCTACCGGCCTCTTCACCTCACCGTCTCCGGCGTAGGAGCCGGCCTCGTAGATGCTGAAGGTGTAGTAGTCGAAGAGCTGGTAGGCCTGCAGGTTCCCGAACTTCCCGTCCGGAACGGTGTACGAGCCGGTCTCGGTCTTCGTGACGGTATCGGTCACGCTGAAGCCGACGCCGGCGGAGACCTTCCACAGGTCTATCGACGCGCTTGCCGTCCATTGGGTTGCCATCGACTGGGTCTGGGTCAGCGTCAGGACCATGGGACCGTTGCCGCTGACCGCGTCCATCACATCCGTGCCGCAGACCTGACCGTGGTAGGCCACATCGCGGACCTCACTGTAGAAGTCGGCCGGCAGTTCCGGCGACTTCCGGGTCGGCGCGGTGTGCGTCGGCGCCGAGGTCTGGGGAAGGGCTGCCGCCGGGGCCTTGCGGTCGATGACCCAGTGGCTGGGGTCGGCACCGGCCGGCAGCCGTGTGGCCACCGCGGTCACCGGCGTGACGGACGCCGGCGCGGCCAGCGCCTGCGGCGCCGCCAGTGCGGCCAGCACTCCGGCGCCGACCACTGCACCGGCAATTCGAGAAAAGGTCTTCCGCATTTCTGTTCCCCTTCGGTCGGGTTCCTGTGGGTTCTTTCGCCCGCACTCTTTGCGGGCGAATTAGATCCTGAAACTTAAGCGAAGTTCCCGCAAGGGTAATCTGAAAAATTGAGCGACACTTGAGCCCGGCGGGGCGAAAAATGCCCAAATGGCAGCCGAATGCAGACTCTCGGGAATGCCGGATTCCGGAATTCCGGTAACTTGTCGGCGTGAAGGAAATAGATAACTGTGAAGCATGTGGCAAGTGCGCCTCCTGGGGTGGGACCTCAACCCACCACCAGCCAGGCACTCGCCGAACATCGAACCCGCTGGGAAAGGCGCTCCGTGCCCGCACCGTTTGCGCTGCCTCGACATCGCCGCGGCCTGCTCGCCTACTACATGCTCCCCGCCTGGTCGACCAGGCCTTCGCCCAGGTGCGGCAGGTCGGCGGCCCGGCTGCCCAGGAGCTCGAGCTCTCTGCCCAGGACCAGGACGGCCTGACCGACCTGCACCAGCTCACCCGCGAGGACGTCCTCGAGCTGCGCACCTTCGGCCAGCGCGACCCGGAGATGCTCCTGATGGCGATCCGGGACTGCGGCGAGGCGGACGCCCGCCAGCTCTACACCCACGGCCTGGTTGACCAGGTCCAGCGCCTGCAGCACTCCGGGCCATGGTCATCCACCAGCTCTGGAGGTCCGCGTGACCGAGACGTCCACCGGCGTCGACCTCGCCCGCGTCGCCCTCAAGGCCGCCCGCGAAGCCGCCCGCACCCGCGGCGTCGACTGTTCGTGGTGCCGCGTGAGGCCGCCAACTGTGCGTCCCGACGCGAGTAGCCTCGCAGCAGACGAGAGATGGAGTGACTTCATGAGTCGGCCCGCGCACGACGGAGTCGAGCTGATCCCCCGGCCCGAGCGGAGCCCGGCCGCGCTGAAGGCGGCCCTGGCCGTGGTCGCCGCGGACCGCCTCCCGGAGATGATCGACGGGCAGACGAAGGCGATGGCCGAGGCCATCACCACCGGCAGCGTCCAGCCGATCCGCTCCTTCGTGGCACACTGGGCCGCCGTGGTGGAGATCGAGCGGTACCCGGCCGCCGCCCGGGCCTGGCACCGGGCGAACTACCTCGCCAACCACGCCGGCACCAGCGCCGAGTGCCGGGAGCACGCCACTACCGTCGCCGAGCTCTACCGTGCCGCCTACGCGGCGGTGAACGCGTGACCTGGAGCTGGGAATACCTCCCCAGCGAGCAGCACGTCACTGCCGGATGCCCGGGCGGCTTCCTTGCCGTTGTCGAGGAGCAGGCCGCCGAACTCGTCCGCGCCACCGAAGCGCTCTACCTGGACGGCACCTCCTAGCAGGGCAGTGGCGAGCCGATGCGCTACCTCGACGTCGCCGGCGGCCTGCTCGCCTACTACGTCGTCCCCCGACTGGAGCTCGTCGTCGTCTGCCAGCTCACGCCACCGCCGACGCCCTGACCCTCGGTTTCCGCCGGGCCGGGCCGAGGGGGAGTTGCGCTGTTTCCCCGGTGCCCGGCACGGCGCGGTGGCACGATGAAGTGCCATGGTCAGGCCCGAGTTCGGGGGGTTGTCGTTGCCGGGTGACAAGCGGCGGATCCAGACGGCGGTGTTGGGCAGCGCGGCATCCGAGGAGCCGCTGATCCTGCCGCTCGAGGCCATCGAAATGGACGCCTTCCGCCGGCAACACACCACGGACACACCTGGCTCTGACCGATCTGCGTCCAAGTCGAAGGCGAGGAGGCACCCGTCCAGTGTCGGCGCCAGCTGAACCTCCGACAGGACTGTTGTCGGTTGGCCGGGGATTACTCATCGCCGTGGACACACACCGGCCCCTCGGGCTTGCTTCCACGGGGCCCGACGGCGGGCTCGGAGGAGGGGAGGGCTACGTTGTCGATCACAGGTGGACGTGGAGGTGGGGGATCCATGGCGGGCAAGAAGAGACGGAAGAGACCGCAGCCCGGGCGGCGGCCGACGGTGGTCGCGGAGCCCGACCGGCGTGCGGCGGCCCTGCTCGCCTCGGCCGGGCCCTGCGGCGTCCCGGCCGAGGCGAGCAGGCGCCGGCTCCGGATCGGCTATGCCGTCCTGGGCGTGGCCACCGCGTCGGGCGTCGTCGTACCCGCCCTGTTGGAACGCGCCGGCGCCGCCCACGACGGCGCACAGTTCGCGGGGGCACTCGCCGGCCTGGCCGGCGCCTGCGTCCTCGGCTTCCTGCACGTTGCGACCCGCAGCGTCAGCCACGGCCCCGACCTGCGCTGGGTCACCGCCCGGACGCTGACCGGCGTGCGGACCCTCGACCTCACCGCCCTGGTGCGGATACGGCGCTGCCGCCTCCCCGGCCGCTACCGGGGATGGGACGAACTCTGGCTCACCGACGCGCGGGGAGTCTCGCTGCGGGTCGACGAGCCGGAGGTCATCGCGCGCGTCGCCGCCCTCCTCGCACCACCGCACGCGGGCGAGCCGGCGGCCGACGGCCCGGCCACCGCCACGGCACGGGTCTCCCACCATGCTGCAGTCCGCCTGGGCCTGGCGACCCGCTCCCGCCCCCGGCGCGTGGCGCGTGGCTGCTTCGACTTGCTGCTGGCGATCTACCTGCCCGGGGCGGCGGCCGTGCTCGGGCTCCTGGCCACCTGGCTCCTCGCCACGGCCTGACGCCTGGCGGCGGGCAGCTGACGGCCTCGCCCACGAGCCAAGATGTCTCGCCGTGAGTCGGAGCGAACTCACGGGTCGATCCCTGCAGAGCACAGCATCCGACCCTCGGGTTCCCGCTGAAGAGCCTTCAGTTTCCCTGAACCCACGGGGCTCTGGGGGTGCCGGTAAGAACTCTGTCACCAGCCGCAAACGGTGCTGATCAGTCCTCGGGCCTGGTGGGTTGGGGCAGTTCCGGCGTGCTGGTCGCCTCAGCGTCGTCCGGCCGATCCGCGGTCCGTGCGAAGGCAGGGAGGCGTGGGGACGAAGGGGTCGGGCGCCGCCCAAGGACGGCGCCCGACACGATGCGCCAGCTTCACGACAGCATGTTGACCTTGTACTGCATGATCCGGTAGTTCTTCGGGTCGCACCATTGGCTGACCACGATGTGGAAGTTGCCGAACGTCGAGCCGGGGATGACGAACCCGCCGTACGGGCAGGCGACGAAGTTGTCCACCTCCTGCCCCAGACTGCCGGGCAGGATCATCGTCTGCTCCAGTGTCCTGGTCAGGTCCGAGGTCGGCAGCGGGAAGACCATTGACCGGATCGACGCCGGGTTCGTGTTCAGCCATGTGAGGACGTACTTGCCGTCCATGGCGCGGAAGCAGATCTCGCCCCACTCGCGGGTGCCGAAGACCGTCGTCGGAGGCGCGCCCCACCGCCAGCCGCCGTTGGCGTAGCCCCACGGCTCGTAGGCGGCCGGGTTGCCGAGGCTGTCTTTGCGTACCCGGTGCAGCAGCATCCCCGATTCCACTTTGCGGTTGAAGACCGTGGACAGCACGTAGCAGTAGCCGTCACCGGCCACGGCGTAGGTCTTCTGCTGGAACTGACCGCCGTGCAGATCGGCCGGCCACTGGCACAGGAACTGCCAGGTCTCGCCGTTGTCGGTGGAGCGCCAGAAGTCGGTGTGGTGGGTGTCGTAGAGAACGCCGCGCATAAGGTGCATGTACATGACGCCGTCGACGACGAACACATCGGAGGGGATCGCTGTCGTCCGGCCCCCGGGGGCCGGGTTGTGCGGCTCGTTGACAAGGCTGCGGGCGTGGGCGCCGCCGACGCTGCCGTCGATACGCAAGTTGTTCACATCCGCGCTGCTGGAGCGCAGGCCGACCGGGGCGTGCCAGTCGCCGGCGCCTAGCTGGTCGCCGCTAAAGGTGTCGCCGCAGACGAACAGCATGGTGCCGTTCGGGCATCGTACGGGAATACCGAGGTCGGTCCACGGCGCGCCGAACGGGCCGGTCTCGACCGGGCCGCTCAGGTTCTTCACCTTGGTCGCGAACGTTGGGCTGGACGGGTCGTTCGGCCCGCCAGCCATCGCTGTCGGGGTAACCGAACCGATGACTCCCGCCCCCGCGGCGACGCCGATGCCGATTTTGAGGAGCTTACGGCGGGAGTACCCGCTGGTCGTCGTGTCGTTCTCGTCCGACGGACGTGTCATGCTGTCGACGCCTTTCAGATTCGACTCACTTGCACCAGGAGATGCCCTCCGGTGCCATCGTCCTTGGCGATGGGGTACGGGCCACAGTCGTCGACTGTCCTCTCGGGGCTTCACCGCGCGCAGCCGTACGACCCCGGACTCACCCGCACGGGTGACGCCCGCGCAAGATCACCATCGTTTGCGGCTGGTGACAGAGTTCTTACCGGCACCCCATGTGGTCCCCCACCCCTCGGCGTGCCCGCTGTGTCCCCGCAGGTCAGACCCCATTCGTCAAGGTTCGAAAACCCGGACATCCAGTCCTCGGGGTGGGGTGGGGCGGTGTTCGTCGGCCTGGATCGATGGGCCTGCGGCGCCAGGTGGTCGGCGCCGCCGAGCTGAAGCAGCCCGTCGGCTAAGCCACCCACGGTGGCCGGGGCGGTCATCCGCCCCGGCCACCAGTGCGGCCTGGTACAGAGAGCCAAGGGTCCGGGGCCGTCTCACCCGCCCCGCAGGTGAGCAGTGTCGGCAACCCATGGAAGACCGCGCTCACAAGGCCCTGACCGCTACTTTGCGGCTGGGGCCAGAGATAGGAGTCCGGGGCCGATACGGCGAGCTGGCCCGGCAGCACGCCGGCGTCGACCAGGCCGTGGCCGGGGTGGCGCGCGGGTGGGGCTGGCGGAGATGCAAAAGCTGTCACGAACACCGGTGCGGATCCTGCCCCTCGGTCGTTGGGCACGGCATGACTACCTCTGCTGTGTGCCCGCGGTGCGGCGGGCCGATCGGGCTGTGTGCCGGCGACGTAGGGTCCAGCTCCCGCGTCGCGCTGGACGGCGGGATCACGATCTGCGGCCTCTGCGGCCAGGACGAGGCGGTGCGGGACGCGTACGGCCTGGCGCCGGTACCGCCGCAGGACTGGCCTGTGCCGCCCTCGTCATTGCTGGGCTGGCTCGATTCCCCACGGTGAGGACGGTCTGCCTTTCGTCACGGCCCCAGTGTCCTGACTCGGATACTGGGGCCGTGACGGGTCCGGCTGAGGCGACCTCGGCAGGTCGCCTCAGCGATGGTCAACCGGCGACCTGGGGGTCAGCGGTTGTTGTGGAACACGACGAAGCCCCCGGCCACCAGGCCCCGGTCGCGGGCCGTGCGCAGCTCCTTCTTCCGGTCGGCGACCGTGTACTGGTCGGGTCGGCGGTCCGGAGGCAGCCGGACGCCCAGCTGCGGACCGTACATACACAGCACATAGCCGTGGTGGACAGCGGAGGAGACCCAGGCCGGGGTCACGGGCGCGCCGATCCGGGAGTAGACGCCGCCGTCCGGCGAGCGCAGTTCCATGCGGTCGTCGGCGAGACGGTGCAGCTGCCAGCCGGGGCACGTGCGCAGGTCGACCACTCCGCTGGGCACCCGCCGCAGGCCGGCGGCGATCGCTCCCTCGACCTGGAGCTCGCGCGGCGCCTCACCCGGCGCCTGCGACATCATCGCCCGGGCCAGTTCGAACAGCGCCACCGGGACGGGCTCCTCCTCGTCGCTGATCTCGATCGTGCCGTCCGGGGCGATGCCGGTGGCAACCTGGCCAAAGCCGATCGCCGGATCGTCCATGAACAACAGCCGCCCCTGGTCGTCGACCGTGTTGCTGAGCTGGATGCCGTGCGCGATCAGTTCGGCCTCGCCGACGGGTCGGTCGTCGATCTGGAACCGCGACCGGCGCGGCTTGTTCGCCTTCTGCCTGCCCAAGGTGCCCTGCCCCTCCTCTGGTGCCGGCCCGAGGCGGACCGGCGGCGGTCCTGGTTCTCCCCGCCGCCGAAACGCGGAACCCCTCGTACGCCAGTCCACGACGTGTTTCGGCCGGACCGGCCGCGCCGGCCCCGGTGTCCTAGCTCAGACACCAGCCGCAAAGTGGCGGGCCATCCGGTCCCCCTCGCTCAACTAGCCCCTGCGTTACCACACCAAGGCCAAGCCAGCCAGGCGTCCGCAGCCCTGATGCAGGCCTCGGGTGGCGGGACTGAAGTCCCGCCACCCGAGGCCCGGAATCCCCAACCGGCAATTCAGAATCATTCGATTTCCCGAATTTCGACCCTGAAAATGGCACAAAAAAGCCGCCGTGAGCTTTTCGCCCAGGCGGAGTCGGTGGGGATGGCTCCGTCAGTGTGGTGGAACGGTGGGCTGCATGATGGTCACGTTCTGGGTGACGGTCACGTTCTGAGGTGTCGGGGTGGTCGGCGAATGTCCTGCCGTCCACATGATCGCGGCGGTGCCGGCCGTTGCGATCATGACGACGCCTCCGCGCTTCAGGCGCCTGAAGTAGGCCTTTGACCTGCGATTCAGGGGAAGTTGCTGGCGGCCCTGGCCGCCCTGGGTCTTCCACTCGAACCCAACGTACTGGTTGCTGTTCTGCTTAATCTTCTTCATCTTCACGTCCTAAGTTTGTTTCGGATAACACTAAAGGCAGGGAGTCCACCCTGCCTGAATTCGTCATAGAAATGCCCTATATAGCCCAGCCGTCTCCTTTCGTTGCGAGAATTCTTTCACCCGCTTCTGAATTCCGTCAAGTGCCCGGAATTTCTCACATTTCATCCGTCATTCGGGCAGGATGAAGCGCCTGTCGGTTTCGGGAATGCGGCCAACCTTATGGATTCACCCCGCCGCTGTCAAGAGGTCGAGCGCCCACCACATCGTCGAACCTCCGTCTACCCAACGGACGGTGACGCATGGTCAGCCATCGGCCTTTGGGTGGCTAAGAGACTACTTCAGCTCACCGCCCTGATCGACTCGCCAGGTGGCCAGCCCCGGTGGCGGAACCCAGGCCCGGAGCCCGCCATCACGTCCGGGACGTCAGCAGCGGGTGCAGGGCTCGAAGAGGCCGCAGGTCTGGCCGTGCAGGTGGAGGTCGTCCGGGGCGTGGCAGTCGGTGCCGAGGCTGCACTCCTGGGTGCCGTCGTCGTGGTCGGTTTCCACGCCGGGGCAGACCCGGAGCCGGTCGTGGGCCTCGTTGCGGAAGTGCGCGCACCAGCCGCAGGCGTGCTCGGGCAGCGCGTCGTCGTACCGGTCGGCGTAGACGCAGAACTGCAGCGCCTCGGGGACATGGAGGACGGCTCGCTCGCCGGGGCAGCCGGCGCGGCACTCGGTGGCGCCGTCCTCGTGGATCAGGAGCGGTCCGCCGCAGGCCGGTCCGTCCGGGTCGGTGCGGCTGAGCGCGATGAAGTACGTCATCAGGTCGCGGATGGTGTCCCGGACCGGCTCGGGTAGCTGGGCCCAGAGCTGGGGCTGCTTCACGACGTCGCCGACGCTGCTGAACCGGTCGCGCTCGGGAAGGCGCGGCCTGGGCCGGGTCATCTCTCCGCGTAGCCGTCTGAGCCTGGCCTGTCCCATGGTGCTGTCCTCCGGTCCCGACGCGTCGTGGTCGGCTGGTGAACGATCCGGTGGGGCGCGGGTGACCCTGGCGAGCCCGTGCGGGTGAACGGCCTTCTACCAGCGCATAACGTGAATTATGCGTTAGCGTTGCTGGCATGATCCGGTCTCAGCGGCTGCCCGCCCTGCGCCCCTCCGCGACGCTCTCGCGGCCGACCGCGACGGTCGGCGAGGAGATCCTGGCCTTCCTGCGCGCCGAGCTCGGCACCGTGCGGCTCGGCCGCAAGCGCACGGACCCGGTCCACTGGCGGATCGAGCTCATGGCGGAGCTGTGCGACCGCGAGACCTTCCAGGCCGTCATGTCCTGGCTCTCCTCCGGCAAGCGCCAGGCGCAGAACACCCGCCGGGCGTACTGCGACGACATCCGGTTCTGGGCCGGCTTCGCCGCCGAGCTCGGCATCGCCCCCTTCTCCCTGGGCTGCCTGAGCTACGAGGACATCACCGCCTGGCGCCTGCTGCAGGAGGCCCGCGGCGGCTCCGACCGCTCGGTGGCCCGCCGGCTCTCCTCCCTGTCCTCGCTGCACGCCTACGCCGCCCGGCGCGGCATCGCCTGCGTCAACCCGGTCGACTCCGAGGACCACCGGCCCACCATCGACCGGCACGACACCTCCACCGCCACCCCCGTGCTGGAGGTCGACGAGCTGCAGGCCCTGGTGGAGGCCAGCGACGACGAGCGCGACGCCCTGGTCGTCACCCAGCTCTACACCCTGGCCGGCCGGGTCACCGAGATGTGCGCCCTGGACGTCGACAAGCGGATCGTGCGCGGCCGCCGCGCCTTCCTCGACCTCAACCGCAAGGGCTCCAAGGACCGCCTGCTGCCTCTGTCCCCGACCGTCGACGAGCTCCTGGAGCTCCACGTCGGCGAGCGTGACCGCGGCCCGCTGCTCCTCGACGCGTCCGGTCAACGCCTCGACCGGCACGACGTCGACCGGATGCTCACCCGGCTCGGCAAGCGCGCCGGCGTCCTGCCCGGCCGCGACGTCACCCCGCACGTCCTACGCGCGAGCCGGATCACCCACATGATCGACGCGAAGGAGCCACTCGCCGAGATCCAGGCCTTCGCCGACCACTCCGACCCAGCCACCACGATCGGCTACTTCACCCGCCGCAAGGCCGGCGAGCGCAACGCCCGCCTCGTCGACGACACCGAGGCCCTCTTCACCCAGATCACCGCCCGCTGGGTCCGGCACTGAGAGGCGAGCTCCCACCGAGAAAGCACAACGGCGGTCCACCCGCGCGGTCGTCGCGAGGCCACCGAGAGCTCGATGTGACACACGCCACCTCGACTTCTCCAAGATCTTTGCCGGATCGGCCCGCAGCCGGGCCCAAGGGTGGGGGAACCTCCCCAGAAGACGGAGGGACAAGAAGAGATGACCACCGCAGACCGTGGCTGCGCTCTTTCGGTTGGGCTCGCCACTCTGGAGAACCCGCCAGGATGGACCGGCCGTCCGATCAAGTGCCGAGACACGGAACTGCCCCTTCAAGACAAGTTCGGGGTCTACGAGGCGACCCTCTTGGTGATGCTGGGCAGGAAGGGCGGCGATGTCGGCGTTCCTGCCGGCCCAATCACCATCGAATGGGTGTCGTGGCAGGTGCGCTTCTGGCTCGCGGGAAGGGTCACCGCTGGCTGGGTCTCTTTCGGCATCTGGTGGAGGCCCATGTGGGACTGGGTACCGACCCGGAAGGCCCTGCTGGCCGCGCTCACCGCGCGCAACGCCGCCATCGAGGGCGACACCGACGCGGTCGACGACTTCAGCCGGACCTGGCTGGGGCTGTCGGACCCGCAGCGGTGGCGCGAGGCGGTCGAGACGGCTCTGCTCGGGGACTGGACCGAGGCGCTCGGCCGGGGATGGAGCGACGACCCGCAGATCGTCGCATTGCTGCGGCGCCACAGCCGGGCCGAGCACCGCAACCTCCAGCCGCTGTGGGAGCGAAAGACCGGCGGGCGCCGATGCGTGTTACTCAGCCAGCCCGTCGGCGCCGACCTCACCGTCGCCGACCTGCTCGCCGAGCACCGCACCCCCGAGCTCCGACTCCTGGAGGCGGAGCTCGCCGACGGTCGGCTCGCCGCCGTCCTGCGCGCCCTGACCGCCGAGGAGCAGGCCACCGCCCGCCGTTGGGCGGCGGACGGGGAGACTTGGGCCCGGGCTGCGGCCGACATCGGCCTGCCCGAGGGCTACGGCGAGCGGGTACGCCGCAAGCTCAAGCGCCTCGGCGACCGGCACACCGAGCGCGCCCTCGCTGCGGCGGGGGTGGCCCGATGACCGAGGTCCTGCAGGCGGCCCTGCCCGAGTTCCTCGCCGCCCTGGCTGCCGCGCCCCTCATCGCCGCCGGCGGCGCGGCCTTCCGCGCACTCCGGGACCGACTCAGGCGGTAGCAAAGGCGCCCTCCCCAAGGCGGTAAGGCCTCGCCGCCGGCGTCAAGCGCCACGAGGGCGGCGGCGACGCCGGCTCCGAAACGTAACGCGGGCCGGACGTGACGCTAGATGAATGAGTCCGATGTCCTCAGTGGTCATAGGCGATGAGTGAGCGCTTGATCGCGGCGCCAGTGGTCCAGTTGTGCCAGATGGCGGCGGC
>NZ_JBVHIP010000072.1:0-12309 GCF_055560495.1 Kitasatospora sp. NPDC023176
ATGGTCGTCGATGAACACGTACAGTGCCGTCAGAAGGGTGTCCAGGTTCGTCTTCACAAACCAACCAACGGGCACCCTTCGTCATGGTCGCGGCCGGCCCAGACATCGGACTCATTCATCTAGGGGTCAGCGGGCGGCGGAGGCGGCCTCACCAATGGCGGGGTACTCCTGCGTCAGCTGCCCATACAGCGGCGATTCCCTGATCTGGCGCCGGACGAAGGTGACGATCGGCTTCGCCGCCCGGTAGGCGCTGGGCCCCTTCTCCCTCTTCTCGAACGGCATGCCGCCCATGCTGCCGACGCCGCGTCCCAGCCGCATCATGGCCTGCACCGCCCGGCGGGCGCGGGCCAGGCGCCGCCGCTCGTCCTCGTCGGGGAGGATGAACTCGGCGAGTTCGGGGATCGTGACGTAGACGCCGGGCTTGCGGCAGATCAGCCAGGCGACGGCGAGCAGCTCCGTTTCCTGCAGCCCCTCCATCCAGGTCCGGAGCATCGGGGCGTTCCACTGCTGGATGAACCAGCCGCCGTTGTGGTTCCAAACGGTGCGGCCCGGCACCTGGTAGTTCCGGACGCCCTGGGACTGTCCGATCTCGCGGCCGTAGGCCGTGCGGACCGCCGCCATGGCCTCCTCGAAGGTGCTCTCGGTGGTGTCGATGACGAGCTTCATAAGCGGCCTCCCCGCGCCTGGGCGACGTCTTCCGTCACGGTAGCGAGCGCGCGGTGCCAGGCACTGCTCAACCGGGAAAGCACGGCGCTGGCCGCGTGCGACGCACGCGGCCAGCGTCTGCCCGGACCTGTTGGACCCAATACCCCTGACAGGGGCGTCCGGGCCGCCAGTGCGGCCATCGCCGTCACGAGGCACTGGGATGAGGCTTGCGGCGCTCGGTTGAGGGGAGGCCCGCCTCAACCGCCAGTGGGCGGTTGCCGGTTGGCGTAGTAGTAGAGGGCGAGGTCGTCCGGGTGGTGGACGCGTTCCTCGGTGCCGCCGATCTCTTTGAGGATGAGGTGGGTCTTGTCGAGCGGGTGCTGGGTGATGAGCCAGGGGTTGTTCTCGCTCTCCTGCCAGACCTGGGCCCACACCTTGTCTCCGACGCGGACTTCGCCGCCGTCCTTCGTGCGGAATTTCGATGCCATGGACCGTACGTACCCTCATTCCACGCACCCGGACCGCCAGGCCTGCTGCGAGCGCAACCCTCTGATCGGAATCGGCCTGTAGCCCGTTCGGGCGACTTCGGGAGTAGGGTTCCTCCCCCGCAGTCCCGAGCTGACCCGTGGAGGAGAAGCGTGAGCGGAGAGCATCTGATCACCGACGACGAGACGCAGAGCATCGCCGAGGGCTTCCTCGCCGCCTCCCCCTGGCTGGGCAACGTGGAGTGGAGCCGCACCGTGGTCGGCCGGCACGCCGAATACCTCGCGGGCTTCGACGGCAAGATCCCCGAGGACACGGAACTCACAGACGATCAGCGGTGGTCGTGGACCGTGTCGTTCTCCGACCCCGCTGGCACGAAGCGTGGCCTCAGCCACGAGGGCGTTCTCAAGGGACTGATGCGCATCGTTTACGGCGAACTCGAAGGCTCGGGCGGCTTCCAGGCCCTGGCCATCCGGCAGTGGTTCACCGAGCCTACGGAGGCCCGACGGGGCCTCGCTCTGTCCGTGCCCGACAAGTCGCTGATCTGCCAGCACGCCCTGTACGAGAAGACCGTCTTCCCCACGGGCGAGGCCGAGGCGATCTTCGGGAAGAAGATGGACTTCTTCTCCGACCAGCGTCCTGGTGCCGCTTCGATCGAGGACTGATCTTCCAATCAGCCGCGGACAGCAGTAGGCCCGTTGGACCCAACAGGTCCAACGGGCCTACTGCTGTCCCTCGCCGTTGGGATCGCTCAGTCCCGGAGCCACGCCTGGCCGGGCGCCGTGCGAGGGCCACGCCAGTTCGGGAGGCTGTAGCGGGTGACCAGCGTCCACGCGGTGCGGGTGGCGTCTTCGATCCAGGCATAGCCGGCGGCCGGGATGCCGTGGGCACCGGTGAGGCTCTTGGTGATCACTTCCTCGGTGATGTGCCCATTGCCGCGGCCAAGGTATTTGAGGACGTAGACCGCCAAGTAGTCGATGTCTTTCGGGTAGGCCCGGCCGGTGAGGACCACGCGGAGGCGGTGGCCGATCTTCGAGCCGATGTTGAAGGATCCGTCGCCCCAGAAGTCCGTCTCCTCCGGGTCCGGGAGCATGTCGATCAGGTCGATGAGGTGGGCAAGGTCGGCGTCGTCAGCCGGGGTGATGATGTTGGGCACTCGTGTTCCCCTCCGAAGTGTCGGCCGCTCTGGGCCGACCATGGTCCAGTTCCTTTCCACCTCACAGCCGGGGAATCCCGCACACCAGTGCCCCAGGGCCCCGGCAACTCGTCCCCGCGGATGTCCGGTGGCACGGGCGGTTACTTGGCCCCCGGGGAGGATCGGAACGCCCAGTAGCGGGAGCGGTCAGCTGCCAGTGACCTGGTTTGGGACGCGGCCGGTGGCGCGGAGCTCCTGCAGGTCGGGGATGTGGTTGTAGAGGGTGCCGGGGCTCACGCCGAGGATCTTGGCGATCGAGGTGATCGAGTTCTCGGGGTTGGGGAGCATGTCGCGGGCGGCTCGGATGATCTCGGCGGTGGCGACGGTGGGCCGGCCGCCGACCCGGCCACGGGCGCGGGCCGCGTCCAGACCCTCGCGGGTGCCGGAGACGATCAGCTCGCGAATGAACTCGGCGAGCGCGGCGAAGACGTGGAAGACGAGTCGGCCGCCGGGGGTGGTGGTGTCCAGGCGCTCGTGCAGCGAGCAGAAGTCCCCGGCGGCGCACGCGGCGGTGATGGCGGCGGCTGCGACGTTGGAGATCGCGGACACTGCGACCTTGGACCGTGAGGCTGATCTGCCGGTGCCGGCGGGGTTGCTCGTGTTGCCGGAGCCGGTGGTGCTGGCGAACAGGGTGGGTGTGCTGTCGGACATTGCGGCGTTCGGCTGGACGCCGATCCGGATGTTCAACGGGTGGCCGCCGGTCGAGGGCGGGTTGCCGGGGGTGCGGGTGACGCAGTTCATGGACCGGGACGGACCGGTGCAGCCTGAGGAGTGGCGTCTGGCGGTCTCTGTGGCGCGCTCGGCGGGGACGCCGATGCCGATGCTCGTGCCGGACGGGATGGAGGGGATGGTCGGCGACGGGAGGTTCGCGCAGCTGTCGACCGAGGAGTTGCACGAGCAGTCCGTGAGGATCCAGGAGGTCCAGCACGCGCTGCGGCATCACGCGCAGGAGCGCCGCCAGGTCCAGGAGGTCGGTGAGTGGTCCAGCGGTGAGGTGGTCGAGGACGTGACGCAGGATTTCGTGCGGCGGTACATGTTCGCGTTCTGGCGGCTGGCCGCGCAGAAGTCCACCCAGGTGTCCTTGCATCGGGAGGGGGCAGGTTGGGAGCCGGCTGGGCGGCCCTCGCCGGGCAGCCGGCCGCGCGATGTGCGGGTCGTGCAGCTCGCGGCTCGGCCGGCTGGTGGCAGCGATGATGACGGTGGCGCGGCCAGGGCGTACCGGCACCGGTTTCCGGTGCGCATGCACAAGGTCCGCCAGTGGTATCCGAGCCAGGGCGTTCACAAGATCATTTGGCGCGGCCCCTACATCAAGGGCCCTGCAGACGCCCCGCTGTTGGTCACCGAGAAGGCGTTCGTGCTGACCCAGCCCTGAACTATGCGGTGCCGGGTATCCACGTTGGCGTCGCCGGGGTCTGCTCGCCTCGTGACCGGCCGGTCGAAGCCCACCGCACCACCCACGGCCCGCACGTCTGGGCCGCGCCACTGCTGCTGCGCGGGCCCACCGATAGGCCATCACGACGCTGGCTGGCCTCGGCGACGAGCGGGCCCTGCCCGGCGTGCTGGCCGCGCTCGGCACCAGCGTCAACGACTGGCGCGCCGTGCGGGCCGCCCGCCACCTCCCGCAGGCCGCCGAGGAAACCGCGCCCAGACTGATCCGGCGCCTGGCCGACGCGGACTTCTCCTCGCCCTGGGGATCCGCCACCGCCTGATCGCCGCCCTCAACCAGCTCGGCGACCCGCCCGCCGCCCACCGCCCCCGCGCTCACCACGGCCCTGGGCACCGCTGTCGAGCGGGGGCACTGGTGCACAGCCGCGGTGGGGTCCTACGCGAGCTAGGCTCCTTCGGAGGCGCAGCCGCATCCGTGCTGGAGACGATCCGAGCTCTCGCCGATGCCGAGGATCCGGACCTGCGCATCGCGGTAGTGAAGGCCCTCTGGGAGATTGAGAGCGATCGGACCGACGCCGTGCTGCGCCTGACCGCCCAGCTCGGCGCCGTCAGCGGCCGCGACACCGCCGACGTCCTCGGCCGGATCGGGGCGCCGGCGGCCGCCGCACTGACCCGCGAGGACATGACCGTCTGCCGGTCGTCCTCCTGCCATCCCTCCAGCACCGCTCTGCCGGCTCCGCCCGCCTCGCTCACCGCCGGAACTCCACCGGTGGGAAAGATCCTCATGGCCATCGACCCCTTGTACCCGCTGTACGAGCTCGCCGCCGACCGAGGATCTCGGCAGTAGCATCTGAGTATTTGTACGGATGCGGAGCAGGCCTCGCTCGTCTAGGGTTCCGCGGGGGTTGAGTTCAGGTATCCGTTTTCGGGGAGGGGAAGCCCACGTGGCTGACAACACCACGGGCAAAGTTGTGATCAAGCCGGCGGACCTACGGGCGTCCGCAGGGATCGCGAAGACGTTGGGGGAGGAGTTCGGCACGCCCGTCCAGAACGCGGTGGACACCAGTGCCACCGTCTCCGGGCAGCTGACCGGCTGGTCGATCGCGGGCGGACTCGCGCAGTTGGGTACCGGCTGGGCCAAGCCGCTCGGTGATCTGCAGCAGCGCCTGGCGAACACCGCGACCAACCTGAACGCCAACGCGGCCGCCCACGAGCACAACGACCAGGCCGTCGCCGGCGCCTGGGCCGTCGCACCGCAGGGGGCCAAGTGACCAGCGCGTATGAGCTCCTGGTGAAGTTCGACCCGCACGGGCTGCACGACGCGGCGAAGACCTGGACGGCGCTCGGCCGCGCCGCGGAGAGCACCGGCCAGCGGCACCGCAGCCAGGTGGACGGTCCGCTGGTCGGCAACTGGGAGGGCGAGGACGCGAAGGCCGCGCTGGCGTTCCTGGCGAAGACGGAACAGCACCTGAACGTCGTCAAGATGGAGGCGGACACCGCGGCTTTGGTGCTGAACACCGTCGCTGACCGGATGTACCAGGCGCAGACCAACCTCACCAACGCCGTGAACCGTGCGGTGGACGCCGGCCTGGACGTGTCCGCCGACGGCGTCGTCAGCCTCCCGCCCGAGGGCAAGGGGGAGCACAACGACCCGGAGGCGCAGAAGGCGCGCCAGCAGCTCGGGTCGGAGGTGAAAAGCTTCCAGGAGCGGATCAACACCGCTCTGAAGGACGCCCAGGCGGCAAGTGACCAGGGCAATACGGCGTTGGGCCGGCTCAGCTCGAACGCCCTCGACCCGGCCAAGGTGAACGGTGCGCTGGCAGGGGCCAAGAACGCGGCCGCCGCCGCGATGCAGGACCTCGGACTGGTCGACCCCTACATCCCGGACGGCAAGGACCCGGAGAAGTCCGCCGCGTGGTGGAAGGGGCTCACCCCCGAGCAGCAGGACGCCTACCTGGCCCTGCACCCCGATCAGATCGGCCGCCTCGACGGGCTTCCCACGACCGTCCGGGACGAGGCCAACCGGCTCGTGCTCGACGAGAAGCTGGACGCCTACCGAAGCGGGAAGCCCGGCGACTTCGGTATCGACGAGGACGAGTACAAGTCGCGGATCAACGCCATGGAGGAGATCAGGAGGAAGCTGGCGGCGTCCGACGGAAACCCAGAGAACCACCGGATGTTTCTGCTGGGAATCGATCCGGAGGCGCACAACGGCCGGGCCATCGTCTCGACGGGGAACCCCGACAAGTCGCAGCACACGGCGGTCTTCGTGCCGGGCACCGGAACGGTGTTCGCCGGGGTGCCGGGGCAGATGGACCACATCCGGCGCCTCCAGAAGGCGGCCGAGGACGAAACGGACGGTGGTGCGAACGTCGCCGTCGTCTCGTGGCTCGGCTATGAGACGCCGAACTGGCTGGACGGCACCGTCGCCGAAACCGACCGGGGAGATGCCGGGGCACCGCTTCTACGCAACTTCACCAAGGGGCTGCGGGTGGCCGAGGGCGACAACGGCCTGTGTTCGCACCTGACCCTGATGGGCCACAGCTACGGGACCTACGTGGTGGGCGCGGCCGCGCGCGATGGCGGTGCGAACGTCGACGACATCATCGCGCTCGGCAGCCCGGGGATGGGAGTGGACAAGGCGTCCGAGCTCAACATCGACCCCGGGCACGTCTGGGTCGGCACGGCCAAGGACGACTTCATCCAGACGTTCACCGGCACCGTGTTCGGCGAGGGCCCCCAGAACGGGGTCTTCGGCGGCCAGCGCATCGAGATCGACACCAGCGGACACGGCGGCTACTGGGACAGGGCGAGCCAAAGCCTCGACAACCAGGGGCGGATCATCGCGGGCCGGCCACCGACGCTCGCCCCCAAGCCTCCACGCTGACCCCACGACCAGTCCGACCGACCGCCGACTCAGGAGCACCATGACTGCCAGCGCGCCCCGCACCACCAGGCGGATCATCGCTACCGCGCTCCTGCTCGCGGCACTCGGCGGATGCTCATCCGCTGCCGACAGGAGTGACACACCACCCGTGAAGTCCAAGGCCGACGCCCAGACCTGGGCCCAGCAGATCACCGAGCACATGGCCCGAACCGCCGGGATCGAGACCGACCCGTCGACGATCTCCGCGCTCTTCACCCCGTGCACCGGCAGGAACGGGGAGACCGCCGCCGATGAGCGGTACGTCCTGATGTACAGCGTCAAGAGCTCGGTTCCACGCGCCCAGCACCCCGAGGCGGTCAGGAAGATCCGCGACATGCTGGCCGGCGAAGGACTGACGGTGAAGGGCTACCGCGAGTCCGTGGACGGCAAGCCGGATGCGCTCGTCGACACCTACCACCCCACCAGCTGGTACTCCGCCACGGCGTCCACCTCGGGTACCGGGGACCGCATGTACCTGAGAGTAACCACTCCCTGCCTGCTTCCGCCCTCCGAGGAGCCGTCCCCTACGTCTACGTCCTGACGCTTGCTTCCTCAGCGCTCCGCCGAGCGCGATTCGGCCCTACGGCCTGAGCGGTTCCCTCGACGCCGCGGCGACGACCGGGAGCTCTGCCCGTGGACGTCGGGTGTGAGGGGGCGCGCTCTACACCAAGACGAGCCGGTCTGCGGCGCTTCCACACCGCAGACCGGCTCGGCAAGCGGGTCTCGACCGCTGCGGTAGGCAACGTCGCCGATTGGACCGGGGCCGCGCTCCTCGGGAAGGCGGTCCAGGGCACCTCGTACACAACAAGAGGACCCCAGCCTGATGCCTCCTACCCCGGCGGCAACTTTGCGCTGACCCGGGAACAGCCGGCCCGACCCAGCTTCCGCCTCCGCGGCGACCGCACCACCGTCGGGTATTGGCGGGAACAACTTCCGGGTCGACACCTCTGGGCGCAGGGGGTACTGGGATGCCGGTAGCAGGAGTCTCGACAACCAGAACCGCGTCATCGTCGGGAAGCGGCCGACCACGGTTCCCAAGGAGCACGACAGCCCACTGCTTCCCCTCTAACCACTCGAGCCGGGCCGGCCCCGGCCCGGCTGCCCTGATCCTCATCCTGCCCCGGCCGCAAGGATTCCCACTGTGTCGTTCCCCCTTCCCCGGCTCGTCGTACGCCGTCCCCGATCCCGACGCCTGGGGGCTGCCGCGCTCTGCCTGCCCCTGATCCTCGGAGGATGCATGTCCACCTCCGGTCCCAACGACCCGCTCCCCGTCAAGGCCCGGCAGGACGCCCAGGATTGGGCCAAACACATGACCGAGTACATGGCGCAGACAGCCGCAGTCATCCTCGACTCTGGCAGTGCCGAACCGATCTTCAGCGAATGTATCGGCAAACACGACGAGGTTCGGGAGGACGGCCGGTACAAGCTGTCATACGCGGCCTACAGCTCCGCCCCGCTCGAACAGCATCCCGAGGTCGTCCGTAAGGTCCGGTCGATGCTGGAGCAACAGGGCTTCAAGATCGACGGCTACCGGGAGACGACCAACGGCAAGGTGGATACGGTCCTCGACGCGTCCCAGACATCGAGCCGGTATCTGGTCACGGTCCAGACCACAACGGGAGGACTACTCCTCTTTCGAGTCAACACCCCCTGCCTGATGCCCCCCACGACGGGGGCTCCGAGCTGACACGGCCTTGCTACGTGGGGAGTGAGGGGCCGCTCAGGACCACGGTTCTTGATGGAGCCTGCGTGCTCCTCGCCCCCCACCGGCTCCGATCAGCGGGCCGAGCAGCACCAGACGCTCGAGCGGCCCGGGGCGCCGGTCCGCACCCGCGACGACGCGAGCGCCGGCTACCACCGCGCACTCGCCAAGATCCGCCGCACCAGCCTGGTCCTCGACCCGGCCATCGCCGCCGCCCTCGGCACCTCCCCGATCGGCGACCTGACCGCCGTCGCCGAGGTCATCACCACCTACCGCCACCGCCTCGACCTGCGCACCATCCCCGAGGCCATGGCCTCCCTCGCCGCGCCCATCGGCGGCCAGCAGTGGACCCCCGCCGCCGAGACCTTCGCCCGGCTCCGCGCCGCCGGCGGCGACCGGTGACCGACCAGCCCGAACAGCCGGCCCCGCTGCACGTCTTCCTCTCCGACGCCGCCGAGCACGCCCTCGCCGCGCTGCGCCCCGGCGAGCTGGACGCGGTCGAGAAGCTCGTCGAGCGCCTGGCGGTCTTCCCCCGGCTTGGCATCCCGGTCCCCGGCGGCACAGACCCCGGGGTCGACGACTACACCGCCCACACCGACCCGGCCCCCGACTCCGGCAACCGCATCAGCGTCGTATACAGGGTGCACGAGACGATGAAGTTCGTGTTCGTGACCTGGGTCATCGCCGGACCGTGACGCCGGGCCGACACCACCATGCCGGCGGCCTGACCTCCGCCTCCGTATGACGGGAGAGCAGGACACCAGCGCGCGAACCCCGCATCTGATTTGGATTCCGCCTCCAACTCTCGTGGGAACAGTCATCATTGGGTGCAGGGAGGTGGCGATGGGCTTCGAGTAAGACTGCTGGTGCTGCGGGGCGACGAACACGATTTTCGGCGAGTCGAAGGGCTTCCTCACCGTCTACTACGAGCTGCCGCTGCGGTGGACCTGCTACTGGTGCGACGAAGTCAACATCACCCCCGGCGACTGAGCCAGCAGCTCCGTTGTCAGTACCTGCGCCGGACGGTCTGGTTGCACCTGATGACCGGGTCGTTGACCTCCCCGCCCGCCTGGTCACTCAGATCCGGCATATCCTCGCGCTCTGACCTGTCGCAGCCCTGGCTGCCGTCTGGCACCATGCCAAGGACGGTGACCAGGGCCTCTTCTATCCGGTGGCGGTGATGGCGGCGGCGGGGGCGCCGATGGTGGTCCAGCCGGTGTCGTGGCCGTCCCACCGGGAGATGGTGAGGCCGTCGGTCGACAGCCGGTAGACGGTGCGGTCGTCGACGGCGAGGTCGGTGCCGGCTTCGCCGATGGCGGTCCAGGCCATGGGGGTGCCGTTGTACCTGAGGATCTGGCCGGTGGCAGGGTCGATGGCGAACAGGCCGGCCCCGCCAGCGTAGAGCCTGGCGGCGGGGCCGCCGATGCGCTGCCACTGGCCGGGGGTGCCGGTCCACCTGCAGATCTCGGAACGGTCGGGGGCGAGGCTGTAGAGGTGGTCATTGTCGACGGCGTAGTCGGCGCCCGGGCCGCCGACCGGCGTCCAGTCGGCGGGAGTGGTGCCGGTGCCGTTGTAGCGGTTGATGCCGCCGGTGGCGGGATCGGTGGCGAACAGGCCGGCCCCACCGGCGTAGAGCTTGAGGGCAGCGCTGCCGATGACCGTCCAGCCGCTGCCGGATTCCCAGCGCAGGACGGCGGCACCGTCCTCCTTGATGGCGTAGAGGTGGTTGCCGCCGACGGCGAACTGGCGTCCCGGGGTGCCGATCTTCGACCAGTGCCCGGGGGTGCCGTCGTAGCGGTACAGATCGCCGGTGCCCGGGTCGGTGAGGAACAGTCCGGCTGGCCCGGAGAGGAGGTCACGGGCGGCCGGGCCGATGTCGGTCCAGGTGGTGCCCGTGCCGCTCCAGGCGCGTACGTGCTGGTGGTCGGTGCTGACGGCGAACAGGCTGGCGGAAGTGGGGTTCGCGGGCAGCGATTGCCGGGACGTCGACGGTGGGGGGTCGGCGCCGGGGGCGCTGTTGTTCGGGGGGAGGCTGGCGGGCGCGGGGGAGTAGGCGTCGTCGCGGTGGTCCGAGGGGGCGGCGGCGCGCGAGCCGGAGTGCGGGTCGTGGGTGAGGTAGGTGCCGGCCGCCAGTACCGCCAGGGCGGCGCCCAGGGCCAGAGCCAGATTGCGGATGCGGGAAGGGCCCGGACGGGGAGTCGAAGCGGCACCCGCGGCAGGGGGGCGGTCCGTGCGTTCGAGGATGATGCCCGGGACTATCCGGTGCTCGCTACTCTTCCGTCCTCCGGCGGACAGAAGAGCGTCGGCCAGCAGGGTGACCGAGGCCCGGCGGGTGTCCAGTTCGGTATGGAGGCGCGCCAGGACCTCAGCCGAGGAGTCGCGGGGCGCGGGAAGCGCTGGGTCCGTCGCGGAACCGGGTCCGTCGTGGTCGTGGCCGGGCGGGGCGAGCGGCTCGGCCAGTGCCTGCCGGGCCTCGGCCTGGTGGCGTTGGAGCAGGCCGAGCTCCCCGCGCGCGGCCCTCAGGAGGTGGCCGGGATCGGGCGCCTCCTCGGCCGGACCGTGTCTGGGCGCTGTGCTGCTCGCGGCTGTGCCGGCCGTGCCGAGCCCGGCCACGAGCTGGGCGATGAGCCGCTCCAGGGTCTTGATCAGCCCCGCGACCTCGTCGAGGTCCTTCTTGCCCTGCTTCCTGGCCGCGGCGTCCGACCGTGGGGCGGCGGCCGCGTCGGCGGCCGCCCTGTGAAGTTCGCGCGCCTTCGTGAACATCGCCGCCTGAGCGGTGGCGTCGCGAGGGAAGCGATCCCGGACGACCCTCAGCAGCAGGGCCAGGGGGATGAGCTTCTCGCCGGACCGGTACTGGCCCCACACGCTCTTGCTGGACTTGTAGTCACCGGACCTGTAGCGGTCCTGGAGCTCCCTGAGCGTGACGCCCTTGGTCAGGACCGTCAGGAACTCCGCGAGGGCCTTCGCCTCGTCGCTGCGGTCCTTCGGCGGTTCTGCCGACCTGCCCGGCTGTGCCATCGCTCCCCCTCGGCGTCCGTACCCGTCCGCGCTTGTCCGCGCTTGTCCGTGGCGTTTCATGCCGCTGACCTGCGGAAACGCCTCGACATGCCTTACGGACAATCAGATCAGGTTCCAGTGTGGTGTTCCACCGCTTCCGGGAACTTGCCGTAGCGGACCGGACACTCCCGTACGGGCGACAGCCGGTACGGGGCACCGACCAGGAGGAACCGCAGTGAACCACCACCCGAACGACACCGCCGGCCCGACGCCGGCCAGCCCGATCCACACCGCCCGATCCCGCCGCCCCCGGGCCCGCCGACGGCCGCTGACGGCGCTGCTGCGCACCGGCTGCCTCGCCGCAGCCGCCGCGCTCCTCCTCGGCGTCCCCGCCGAAGCTGCACCGCCCGCCGCCCCGAAGGCCGCTGCCGTGCCCGCGCCCGTCCCCGTGTCCATGAGCTCCATCGTGTCCGCCGAACGGGACGCCTACGCCCTGGCCGCCGACCACTCCGCCGTCTACCGCTGGTCGGACGGCTCGCAGAAGTGGACCAGGATCGGCGGCCCGGCTGAGAAGCTGTTCGCCGGCGGTGCGGGCCTGTTCGCCGTCGACCCGAAGACCGGCAACCTGAACAAGTACGGCGGCAAGCCGGGGGACTGGGTGAAGGTGGGCGGTCCGGGCCGCACGTTCGCGGTCACCAACGACCGCCTGTATGGCCTGGCCCCCGACGGCGGCTCCGTCCGCGAGTGGACGGGGCGCGGCACCGACTGGCGCACCGTCGGTACCACCCCTGCCGCCCAGCTCTACGCCGGCGGTGCGGGCCTGTTCGCCGTCGACCCGAAGACCGGCAACCTGAACAAGTACGGCGGCAAGCCGGGGAGCTGGGTGAAGGTGGGCGGTCCGGGCCGCACGTTCGCGGTCACCAACGACCGCCTGTATGGCCTGGCCCCCGACGGCGGCTCCGTCCGCGAGTGGAC
>NZ_JBVHIP010000072.1:12407-13371 GCF_055560495.1 Kitasatospora sp. NPDC023176
TGGCGCACCGTCGGTACCACCCCTGCCGCCCAGCTCTACGCCGGCGGTGCGGGCCTGTTCGCCGTCGACCCGAAGACCGGCAACCTGAACAAGTACACCGGAAAGTCCACCAGGTGGGTCACGGTCGGCGGCCCCGGCGCGGACTTCGCCGCCACTGGGGAACTGCTGTACGGCCTCGCACCCAACCACACGTCCGTGGCCCGCTACACCGGTACGGCGAAGGACTGGGACCTCAGCGTCAGCGCCCCGGTGGCCAACCCCGCCACGGACGAGCAGAAGCTCCAGCGCCTCGGCGCACTGACCGCGTCCGGCGGGGACGCCACCGCCGCCTGGTACGCGGCGCGCCGCGACCACATGAAGGGCAAGCCCGACGTGTTCGAGTTCAACTGGTCGACGGACTACTGCACCAGTTCTCCCGACAAGCCAGTCGGCTTCGACTTCAAGATGGCCTGCGCCCGCCACGACTTCGGCTACCGCAACTACAAGGAACTGATCGGCGACCAGGCGTTCAGGAGCAACATCGATGGAACCGCGCCCAAGGTCCAGGTCGACAGTGTCCTCCTGCAGGACCTGAGGAGCGTGTGCGAGCCCCACCTCATCAGCCGCTACGAGGTCTACCCTACCGAGCTCGCCCGCCTGCTCTGCCTGAAGACAGCCCAGAACTACTACGCCGGCGTCACCATCGGCGGCTGACCCGCCGGTTCCAGATGTGCCGCACGGCCGACGGCCGTGCGGCACACCCATGAGCACGGGCCCGGCCTCCGACTCCGGCGACCGCATCAGCGTCGCGTATCGCCTACATGAGGGCATGTCCGCGATCTTCGGCCGGGTGTGGTGGCGGTCTCAATGGCGGTCACCTGGTGTTGACTCAGCGTGGTGGCGGTGGGTCGGTCGGTGATGTGGCGGGCGCCTGATGGGTGAGTGCCCTCACACGTGAATGCGGTGCACGACGGCGGATAGTGAT
>NZ_JBVHIP010000073.1:0-12322 GCF_055560495.1 Kitasatospora sp. NPDC023176
ACGGCGCCGTGGGTGATGCGTGTGCCTGGGCCGAGGAGCATGACGGCGACCATGGCGGCCGGGACGCGTACGGTTTCCCGCTTGTTGATGACGACAACGGCGTTCTCGTCGCGGTCGATGTGGCTGCGCTCGACGTAGACGCTTGAGACGCGGTCGGCGAGACGGTGCAGGTCGTGGGGGTGGGCTTTCCACCAGATGTCGGCCACCGGTCAGCGCGGTCCGGACGCCGCAAGCGGGGCGAGCGTGAGCAGGCCGCAGCCGTAGGCCTTGGACGGGCCGATGCCGCCGAGAAGCACGGTCTGCAGGAGGCCGGGGTCGGTGATGCGAAGGTGTCCTTCGAAGGTGGCCGTGGTGAGGGTAACCGGAGTGCGGGTGCCGGGCTTGGTGAAGGTGCTGCGGCTGCGGTCGGTGATCCGCACTTCCCGGGCGGGCTGTGCCTCGGGGGACACGTCCGGGGCGGAGGGTTCGAGGCCGGGGGCGGGGGTGTCGGTGCGGGCCTCGGGGACGGTGAAGCCCCAGCGGGTGGTGCGGTCCAGGAACCACGTGAGCTGGTGGGCTGCGGTGCGGTGGGGCACGCGGTAGGAGCGGTGGTGGAGTTCGGCGGCGGTCTTGCTGCGGTGCCCGCTCGCCTTGTCGGGCTTGGAGGTGTTCTGGACGGGGCTGGCCTTGAGGCGGAAGGCGAATTCCCGGCCGAGGGCCAGCTGGTCGAGCAGCGGGCTGTAGTCGCGGATCGCGTAGTGCTCGCCTTCGGCGTCGGGCCATCCGGCCTGTTCGACGATGTGGGTCCAGTCGGGCTTGGAGGGGGTAAGTAGCCGTTGCTCAATCGAGCTTGGTGAGCGTGAGTTCGAGCCTGCCAACTCGGTCGGGTGACCTTCTGGTCGGCTGGGCATGAACGAAGGCTCCCGAACAACTCGGGTGCCAGGTCACCGCCGGGCTGGGCCCTCCGCGTCCGGTGTCGCCAAAGACGGATAGCCTCCGGCGAGAAGGGGCAGCTGACAGGAGTGGACGTGAACATCGAGGAGATGCTGGACCGGCTCGGCGCGGTGATCGGGCCGCCGCCTGCGGAGGGCGTTTTCCCGGTCCCGTGGGAGCTCGCGCCGCAGGCGCTTGGCTTCCAGTTGCCCGCGGACTACCGGGCATTCGTCGACCGGTACGGGATGGTCAGCATCAGCAACGAGTTGCACATCTTCACACCCTCGGTGGCGCCAAGTCCGGCGGTCGGTGAGCCGCTCGGCTTCGAGGGATTCCTGTACTGCACGACGGATCCCCACGGATACACCGCCATGCTGGCCCAGGCTTACGAGGCCGGGGACTACGACGAGTGCCCGTACCCGCTGTTCCCTGCCGAGGGCGGGCTTCTGAAGTGGGCCAACAACTGGAACTCCGACCATTTCTTCTGGCTGATGCGGGGACCGGACCCGGACCGCTGGCCGGTCGCTGCCAAGTTCGACTCGCTGCTGGAGTGGGACCTGTTCGAAGGCGGCTTCCTGGAGTTTCTGCTGGCGGCAGTGACGGAACAGTACCCGTACCACGGGGACGTTGTTCCTGGTGGGATGAATCAGGTCGGCGACGGCCGCGCCTATCGCCTTCGGGGTGACTGGTCGAAGCAACTCTGGCAATGAACCCGCGAACACGGCCAACGGCCGACTCAGGGCGGTGCCGGCTTGGCGACCTCACCCGCCGCCCCTCAAGCGATCTCGGTGATCGTGAGTTCGAGCCCGCCCACTTGGTCGGGTGACCTTCCGGTCAGCTGGGCATGAAAGTGGGGCCTCCCGCACAGCTCGTGGGTGTCGAATCCAACCGAGCAACAGGAGGCCCCTGGCGCCGCAGTCTTCCGTGCCTACGCCGCTGCCGTCCAACTCCGCACCACTGTCGTGTGATTGCCTCGCCCACCGGTTCGGGAACGCCGAAGACCGGCCGCACAGGAGTCCGAGGTATCCCTCCGACATGAGCGACGCGGAGTGGGCCGTCGTGCGTGACGCGATGCCCGTCCCCGCCTGGCTGGAAGGAAAGGGCGGGCAGCCGGAGGGCTACTGCCATCGGCAGATGGTCGACGCCGTGCGCTACCTGGTCGCGGGCGGTATCGCCTGGAGGGCGGTGCCCGCGGACTTCCCCGCGTGGGATCGCGTCTACGCCTTCTTCCGACGTTGGTGCGACACGGGTCTGGTCTCCGAGTTCCACGACCGGCTGCGCGACAGGGTCCGCCGGGGCGCGGGCCGCGATCCGGAGCCGGCCGCCGGGATCATCGACTCCCAGTCGGTGAAAGGGGCCGCATCCGTGCCGGCCGCGAGCCGGGGCTTCGATGCCGGGAAGCGAGTGAACGGCCGCAAGAGGCATATCGTGGTGGACACCCTCGGCCTGCTGTTGGTCGTGATGGTCACCGTGGCATCCTCCACCGACCGCGAGAGCGGCCGGAGGCTGCTGGCACGACTGCGCGAACGGCACTGGCGCATCACGATGGTGTGGGCCGACGGCCGTTACACCGGGCGCCTGGTCGACCTCGCCCGCGTCGCCTGGCGGATCACGCTGACCGTGATCAAGCGCAGCGACGACACCGCGGGCTTCGTGGTGCTGCCGAAAAGGTGGCTGGTGGAACGGACGTTCGCCTGGCTGATGCGCTCACGCCGCCTGGCCCGCGATTACGAGACCCGCACCAACACCTCCGAGGCGATGATCCAGTGGTCGATGAGCATGGTCATGAGCCGCCGGCTCGCCCGGCGACCACACTGAACATCCCCGGACGGTCCTCGGCCAGCCAGCCCCGCGCGGCCAGACGTTTCACCTTCGACCGAACTCCCTCGACCTTCGCCGGGACCGGCTCCAGCCCGAGCGCCACCGCGAGCTGCCGACAGTCCATCACCTCCCCGCCCCGATCAGACAAGACCTCCACGAGCCGCCGGTAGTCCGGCGCCAACACCGCCGGAACGATCCCCTCCTGCCAACGCGGCACCACCGAACCGGGCAGCGTCGCCCCCTCGCCGGCCGCCACGACCGCCGGCGTATCCCCGGCCTCGCATGGTCCAGCCAGGACCTCGGCCACCATCTCACGGGCGATCACAACCCGCTCCCACGCCGCCTCTGCCACCCTCAGCTCGGCCTGAAGGACCTCCGCCCGCTCCCGAGCGGCACGCTCACGCTCCTCCAGCAGCCCCATCACCGACGGCATCCCAGCACCTCCACTGAACGGGCGACACATCATCCCGTCCTTGCCGCCGAAATCCTTGCCCTATGCCTGACCAGCGCAACTCCACCCGTCACTATCGGAAAGACAACGCCCACTGAGCGAGGGCGAACGCTTGGCCGCACTCGGCCGACTGCTGACCGACACAGACGCACCGATGCGCCTCCGTGTCGCTGGCGTCATCGTCCTCCTCTACGCGCAACCCCTCACACGGATCGTCCAGTTGACGATCGACGACGTGCTCCACGACGGAGAGACCACGCTTCTGCGGCTTGGGGAGCCCGCCTCGCCCGTCCCCGCACCGGTCGCTGCCCTGCTGCTGGCGTACATCGCGGACCGCGACAACATGAACACCGCCACCAACCAGGCATCCCGCTGGCTCTTCCCCGGCCGCCGAGCCGGCCAGCCAGCCCGCCCCGACCACCTGTCCGCACTCCTGGGCGAGATCCGCATCCCGGTCTCAGCCGCCCGCGGCGCCGCCATCCGACAGCAACTCCTCGAACTGCCCGCCCCCGTCGTCGCAGACGCCCTCGGCTACCACGACAAGACCACCAGCCGCCTCCTCAGAGAGACCGGTGGGATCTGGAGCCGATACGCCGCCGGCGATCACACCCGGTCACCAGCAGGCTGGAGTCCTCGGGGGACGGCGAACGCTGAACACGAGAGCCCACCGGTACTACGACGGCCAGATGACGACGCCATCACGCATAACCAGCGGCGCTGCCTGGCGCGACTCGTAGAACCGGGTCCACCCCAGATCCACACTGCCGTGCCGCCAGCCGCGACAGCGGACCTGGCTGTCAGTCCTGGCTGGAGAGCGGAGTCCGCAGCTCAAGACGGAGTCGGGCCGAGATCTCGCGAGCCAGCCCCCTCCTGAAGGCACCGCTAAGCTCGTCCGCGTGACTCACGATCAGGTCGAGATCGCGCAGCTGGCGCCGGACCTCGGCGACGAGCGTCGCATCGGTGTACGGGATGTCGTACCCCCGGAGTTCGTCGAAATAGTCGTCACGCAGGTCAGCGGCATCCACCGCCCGTCGGCTGACCTCGATCGCGAACTCGACACACCCGAACAGGTACGCGTGCGCGGCCTGCAGCGTGGCTTCCGCAGCAGGTTCGCCCGCCTCCTGGGGTCCTTCCTGGCCGTCGTTGTGGCAGTACTCGCTGAGCATGAACTCGGCCACCCCGCGGTTCACGGCCGCAAACGCGCTCCCGTCGCCGAGGACGCCCGCCCACACCGAATCCAGCAGGGGTCGCAGGCTGAGGGTGAACGGAGCCTGGTGGTCCTCGGGCAGCGACTCGTGCCAGCTCAGGTGCCGCTCCGCGACGCCTGCGGCGAACACACCGCGCTCGTCTGAGGATATGCCAGCCAGCCGCGCTTCCACGGTCTCCGCCAACGCCTGCCAGTTGTTCATCCGAACACCCCTGAGTTGCGATACCAGCCCGTTCGCGCTGGAGACGGCGATCATCGCATCCGTCGGCGACAGGGCCGCACAGGACAGGTACCGGCTAGTACAGCAACCGCACTCGCCGGAGCGCCGCGGGCCGCGGGCATGGGCTCACGGCTGCGGACAGCCTGCTTGAGTACCCAAGCGGAACGGGGGTACGTAGCTGTCACTGACCGTGATCAGCTGGCTCGCCTCGCAGAGGGGCTCGCGACAGTTGAATACGCGAGCCCACCAGTATCAACCCCCAAGACCCCCGAGGCACGCGCCGGAGTGATCATCTCCTGCGTCGTGGTTGGTCCTGGAGATGCTGGCCGGTCCGCTGCCCGGCATCTACGACCCATCCGGCCCCGGCCGGATGCTCTTCGGGTTCTTCGCCGCCATGGCCGAGACCGAGCGCGAGAGCATCCGCGAGCCACCCTCGAAGGGCTCGACGCCGCCGCCCGCAAGGGCAAGCACGGCGGCCGGCCCCCCGTCATCACCGACGACATGCTGCACACCGCGCTCCGGCGCCGTGCCGCCGGCGAGTCCGTCGAGCAGATCCGCCCCGACCTGATCATCCCCATCGGCAAGCGCAAGGGCCACAACCCCGGCCTGGCCAGCGTCTACCGGGCCCGCGCCGAGCACGAGAAGCGCCAGGCGTACCCCGAAGCCGTTGAGGCGGCCCACGCCGACTTCGCCGCCCTCCAGGCCGACTGACGGCGGATCAACCTACAAGATCATCTCAGTGTGGGTTTTGCAGGCACCTTGGCCGGACCCCCGGACCCCCGCGAGTTCGAGGAAACTGAAGGATGTTCATGGTGAACCCGCGGGTTGACCACCCTGATTCTCGGCGAAGGACCCGTGAGTTCGCATCAAGACACGGAGCCACCCTCAGCGGTCGACTGCACAGCTGGCGCGGAGCTCGCGCGGTGAATGGTGTGAACGCCGAGGACAGGATCGAGGGCAGGGCCGAGGGTGCTGGTGGCGATGGCCGCCAGGTGAGGTGGTGCGGTGCCTACCTGCAGAGCGGTGACGTACTCGATGACCTGCGCGTGCGTGAGTGTCGGGACGCGCTGCCGCAGCACGTGCATGGCGATGATTCGTCCATCGGCCGCCGCCGCCCGGCGGATCTCCTCGTGCAGGTCATCCACTGCGGTGCGTGTGGTCATCTTCCTGATGCGGGTCCGGTAGTCCAGCTCCCACTCGCCGGTAACCGCTGCGACCGGTCCGATCTGGTGAAGACTCCCATCGAGGCGATCCACCAGGTAGGGGCCGTTGCCGCCCAAGAGCTGACCTGGGTCTCCCGTGCGTAGGTATTCCGCGGTTTGGTAGTAGACGATCCAGACGAGTTCGTGGTCCTCGACCTCGGTCACCACCAGCCGCCCCGAGTACCTGCGGTCCAAATCTTCCTGGGCCACCCGGATCGCGAAGTCACGGTCGATCATGTCCGGCAGCATCTCGCATGCCGTAGGAGACGACCAGGAGTTTTCTTCCGCCGGGTTCGTTACGTTCCCCGGGTGAGGAATTCAGGCGTCCGTCGCGTGGAGGTGCGCCTCGACCGGGCCCAGGTGCTGGTCATGGGCCAGGACGATTTCGTCCGCAAGGTTAAGGACGCGGATGCTCCCGGTCTCGAACTGCAGCGTGATGCCGATGGCGAAGTCGAGGTTCTCGCGCCGGTAGTGGATCTCCGGGGTGGAAAGGATCCGCTGCCCAACAAAGCGAGTCATCGGGAAGTCGGGGAGGTCGTCCTCGACCGTGGTGTGGCCGTATTCGTCCATGTCGTAGGGGCCATGAGGCTGGTCGATCTCCATGGACAACCCGTCCCCCGGTGTGTGGAACTGGACGGGGCCGAGGTCGTCCATGTGCAGCCACATGTGCAGGAGGGAGGGTTCGGTCTCCTGGTAGTGGTGCCAGGACGTCGTCACCTTCAGCAAGCGTCTGCCGACCAGGTCCTCAGCGTGATCATCCACCGATGCTTTCACGGCGTTCAACAACTCGGCACTGGTTTCCAGGAGGCGCCGGGCGGAGTCCGCGTAGCGGATGACGGTCTTCTCGGCCAGGCCGAAGATTTCGGCGAGGTGGAGCGGGTCGGGGCCGTGGACGAGGGCTTCTTCGAGTTGGCGGTCGACGCGGAGCCGTTCCAGGGTGGCCCTCTGGCCGCGAAGTGCGGCGGAGATGGAGACGCCGCTGATGGGGCCGGTCTCCAGCGCGGTCTGCTTGTTGATCAGCAGGTGCGGGTTGGCGGTGTCGGGCCAGCGGCGTCGCCGGTGCTCCAGCCAGGCGAGGACGGCCTGCAGGGTGAGCTCGTCCAGGGGACGGACGCGGCCGTCGATGACGAGCCGGCGGTCGCCGACATCGAGGTCGTCGAGCTGGAGGCAGCGGATCGCGCCGGGCCGGGCGGGTCACCGCGGCGACGGAGGACCGGACGTCGGCTCGGGGAACAGCAGGTCGCCGATCTCGCAGCCGAGCACGACGCAGATGACTTCCAGGTCCTCCAGCTTGAGGGAGACCGGTCGACCGGACCACAGGCCGGACATCTTCCCGGCCGAGATGACCAGCCCGTGCTTGGCGAGCATCCGCTGCAGCTCGGACGCCTTCCAGATGCCCTTGTTCGCGGCGGTCAGCCGCAGGTTCCACTTCATCCCATCAGTCCTTCCAGCCGCTTCGCGGCCCGCTGCTGCCCGGCGAGCCAGGCATCTTCCACCTGGTCTGCTGGACATGGACGTACCGCATCGTCGTGGCGATCCAGGAATGTCCCAAACCTCCTGAATCGCGACCAGGTCCAGGCCGCCTGAGTAGAGTTCGGACGCGCAGAAGTGCCGCAGGACGTGTGGCGTCAACTTCTCGGCTCAGCCGGGAAGATGGGCCTCAACGGCGGCGGTCAGGCCGTTGCGGAGGGCGTCGTTGCCGACCCGGCGCGAGGACCGGTCTGCGTTTCTGCGCTCGGACGGGAACAGTGGGGCGCCGGGGCGGGTATGGTCGTCGTCGAACTGGCCCCAGACGTCCTCGATGAACCACCGCAGCGTCCGGTCCGCACCGTTGATCAGCGGCACCATCCGCTCGCGCGGCCCCGAGCGGGACCAGTCGTTGCCGGTTGTGTATCTCAACGCGGTCGGCGATGCCCGTGCGGATCCAGACGCTCGCTATGCCGGCGGCTTGGGCCAGACCGTGCGCCTCTGTCACGTCCAGAAGGTTCGGGGGACTTTTCTGCCGCGTGACGTCGCGCCGGAACTGGTACATCGGCTCATCGGAATCTATGCGTCCTCCTTGTGTGGCTTTTCAGCCTGCCCAATGGCCGGGCCGCCTGCTCACGGACAACGTCACCTCCGGGCAGGGGACGGTTGCTTCAAGCTGACTCTGACCGGCGTTCCGTAAGAGGCCGGTCGTACGGGCGAGCGCCGCGGCCGTGACTCGTCCGCTGTTAGCGGTGCTCTTCCACATAGAGCATGCGGCGGTCGGCATCCGCACGGAACTCGTGCGCGAGATAGCGTCCTGCCGTCCCGCCGGTTCCTACAGTCCGGTGCCGCAGACCCTGCCCTGGCCTGCCCGGGCGTCGCCGTCGCCGCCGTCCACCGCCTCCACCCGAACCGAGCAGCGCAGGCCATTCTCACCGGCCGCTGACCTGCGACGACACCCGAAACTCACCGGCGCCCAGAGGCGAAACTCCCCACCGCAGACACCTCACGGTGCGAAGCCCTCAAGTTGATGTCCGGGTAGTTCATGGGGCGGTCGAACAGAGCGGATCTTCGTACGCCAGAATCTCGGCATGGCGATGGCACGACACTGGTACTCCTCAGCTCCCGCTGTGGACGGCCTCCCGTTACTGGGCAAGCCCGGTTTCTGGGCCGCGCACCTGGTCGACCTGTGCGAGGGCGTGCCGCCAGAGGCCTTCGGCGTGGACGCCGCCGATGCCGGCGCCATGCTGGAACACCTGCACGACAAGTCGGCCTGGCCTACGTTCACGGTCCCGCTGAAGGGCGGGTTCTCGATCGTCGTGCACTACAACAGCGGCGAGGAGTACACGAGCACGGACTACTTCCTGGTCAGCCCGGGCAGCACCGACGCGGTCCTGGCCAGCACGGATCAGGAACGCATCGGTCCGGGCTTGTGCTGGCCGGAGCTCGCCGCGATCCTCCCCGCCCCTGACGGAGCTGTCGGTGTGACCGATCCCCATGCCCGTCTGCTTCTGCTCCTTCCGGCGCTGGGCGACGCCGAGGCACCCGAGGGGGCCGTGGACGTGGTCGTCGAGGCGCTGATCGCCCAGGGTGCCTTGGAAGGGTGCGAGCCGCTGGCCCGGCGCCTGCTCCAAGGACACCCGATGTGGGGCGCCCAGCCGTGGTCATTCGACGCGGACGAACGGAGCTGGATCTGCGACGGCGAGCACAGCCCGCGACAGGTCCCGCTCGGCGACCACCTGCCACCCGGCCGGCGAGGCGCATTGGAGGTCTGCCTCGGCTCCGCCGTGCCGGACGCGTGAACCGTCAGGCAGCAGCGGCCACGACCGGGGCGGGGAACGCCGTCTTGGCTGCGTAGGTGACAACGGACAGCACTTGTCGACGAGTTCGGGCAGCAGATGCTGATCTGCGGGCTGCGAAATGTCGGTGAGAACTGACAGCACCGACGGGGGTGTCCGTGCGTGTCGGTGGTCTCCGGAATGATGCCCCTGTTCGAGGTCGATGGAGAGGGGCTGTCATGGATGACGAGCTGGGCGATCTGATCCACCTGACTGATCCGCCGGGAACGAGCGGTCACGCTGTGTCTCTCCGTGTGCTGGAGTGGCCCGCCCCGGGCAGTGAGGTCCTCGACTGCGAGTTCGTCGTGTCGACCGGGACCATCAACGGCAGCTTTCCCGTCGGCATCACGTCCGATGACCTGGACCAGTGGGAGGAAGCCCTGGACAAGCTGGTCGGCAATCGGTTCGTCTCGTGGCTGAACTCCGGCCGGACGGTCCAGCTCGGGATCAAGCCGTTGGCTTCTGGAGCGATCGGTGTGTCGCTTCAGGACGCTCCGTCCTCGCAGGTGACGGTCAGCCTGCCTCTCTCGCCATCGGCCGGCTGGATCGAGGACCACCGTGTGCGCCTCGATCATGTGCGGCGGGTGTTTGCGGGCTGACCGTTCTGGGGCCGTGTTCGAAGGGCGTCGCCAGGTGGCGGCACTCTCCGAACACGGCCCCAGACAGTCGTCAGCTGACGACTGCCTGCTGTTCGGCGCGGGCGCGGGTGGTGGCGAGGCGGTAGGAGTCGGTGCCGGTCTCGATGATGTTGCCTCCGAAGGTGAGTCGGTGGACGAAGCGCAGCACCGCCAGGTCGAGGCCGATCTCCTCGAGCAGCTCGCGGTGCAGCGCGTCGATCGGGTCTTCGCCGTCCTTGTCCTCGGCCAGGCCGCCGGGCAGCGAGTGCTGGAGGCCGGCCTCCCGCTGGCGGCGGATCAGACACACCCGGCCGTCGTGGACGAGGACGGCGCACACCCGCACTCGGACCGGGCTGTCCCGGCCTCGGGACTGGTGAGCTCGCATGTTGAGGTGTCGCGTATTCCAGCTCAGAGCGCCCCTATCGGTCACGTTGGGTCATGAGGGCGGTGTCCAGGGTCCGGCCCGGAGTGAGTATGTTCGTCCGATGTGCGCGCGTTCGAAACGCTTCGGGAGGGGAGAGTGCCGGTGGACGTCGTCGCGATTATGGAAGCACTGGCCGAACAGGGCGTAACGGTGCTGTTCAAGGCCGACGCTGAGCGGATGGCAGAGAGGGGCAAGCCTTGGACCTTCGTCGCCAGTGGAGCGCCGTTGCGCGAGGACGTCCTTGTACGAACCGATGCCGCGACTGTGGAGCAATGCCTCGCAGTGTGCTTGCCCCGCCTGCGTGAGCTGGGCTTTTCGTTCCCTGACTGAGAGAGCGGGTGTGACCGAACCGCCGCCCTGGACGTCAGTGCCGGCTGCTTACATGAGCCCATGGACACCGTGCACACGACCGCCGCCCTCCTCCCGGCCCCCGCCGAGCTCCGCGCGCACCTGCGCGCGCTGGCCGTACTGGACCAGGCGATCTGCCGCGACCCGCGGTTCTCCCGCTACTCCTTCTCCACCACCTGGGGGCCTGGGACGGAGGCGGCCCTGATGGACAACGGCTCGGGTGACGACTTCTCCGTCCTCTTCACCCCGGCCGGTGTCCTCGTCCGCGGCTTCGACCACGAGTCGGAGATGAGCCCGTACGCCACGGATGACGAACAGGTCCGGCCCGGGGTCATCGACGAGGTGCCCGCCGCGCTGCGCCCGCTCCTGGACGACCCGGCCTTCGTCGACGAGGGCCTCGACGCTCCGCGGGTCACCGCCTGCCTGTGGTGGGAGACCGGCGGCGGCGCCTGGCGCACCGGCTCGGGCATCGAGTTCCCCTCGGGCAGCCCGGACCCGGACGGCTCCGGGCACCTTTTCCGCATCCTCACCGACCGCTCCCCCGAGGCCGTCCAGGCGCACTTCGAGGAGGACTACGGGCGGCCCGTCCCCCTCGACACCGTCCGCCACGTCCTCGCGGGCCACCCCCTGACCCCCGAAGCCGCCCACGGCCTCAACCCGGCCGCCCTCTCCGACGAGGCCCTGCTCCGCCGGATCGCCGCAGACCCCGAGGTCGAGGCATACCTCGCCTGCGACGGCGAATTCGACCTCACGCGAACCGACCCCATCGAGTCGATCGCCCTGCCGGCCGGTCTCCCGGTGGAGCCCGTGGCCGGCTGCAACGCGGGAGGCACCCACTACCTCTGCGGCCCGGCCGGCTCCGACCGCGTCCGCCCCGTCCTCTACACCGACTCCGAGGGCCAGGCTTCCCTCATCGCGGAGTCCCTCGCCGAGGCCCTGACCCTGGCCATCGTCCTGCCCTCCTGGCACGACGCCCTGGCCGGCTTCCGTCCCCCCGCGCTCAACGCCGACTACCTTGAGGACAACCCGGACCACCCCGAGGTCCGCGACCGCCTCCTTGCCGCCCTCCGCCTCCCCGCGGCCACCGAGCCCGAGGTCCTGGCCCGTCTCCTTACCACGGCCGCCCGCACCGTCCCGGACGGCTTCCTCCCTTCGGTCGAGGGCGAGGAGGACGCGGCCTTCGAACCGATGCTCCGTCTGCCGGCCGAGTAGGACAGCCCCGCCGCGCCGCGTGGTGCGGTGCGGTGCGGTCGTCGGGCTTCCTCCGGCACCGCGTGCGGCACTTTGTCCAGGGGAAACGCGGGACCGCACCAGTGCGGCGGACCCCCGCGCGGCGCACTCTGCAGGGCCTGTCCATAGGCGCGCCGCGCGCTGCTGGGACCGTCCATCGCGCGCGGGCCGGCGCGCGGATGTGGGCCGACGTGGTGCCGGTCGAACCGTACCTGGCGGGGACGTGCGCGACCGCTGTCCAGGAGTCCTCGGTGGCCTGGCGCACTGTGGCTGCTACTGCAGGATGCCGACCGCCCGCGCCACCACCAGCACCACCGTGATCAGCGACACCGCCGACTGCGTCATCATCAGCAACTTCGCCCAGACCGACAACGGCATGGTGTCCGTCGGGCTGAAGGCGCAGGCATTGGTGAACGCCACATACAAGTAGTCCGGGTAGGAGGGCTCCCAGCCCGGCTCCGCTATGCCCTCCTGCTGCATCTGGGGGAAAAGGAAGTCCGGGTACGACTTCACCCCCTGGGCACGGGCCGCCGGGCCGCCTCGGTCCCACTCCCAGTACCAGAGCGAAAAGGCGATGATGTTGGT
>NZ_JBVHIP010000074.1:0-12206 GCF_055560495.1 Kitasatospora sp. NPDC023176
GCGATGCCGAGCGTGGAGTGGTGCGGGTGGAAGCCGCTGACCAGGACGGTCGTGGACTGCGCGAGCAGGTAGAGGCCGAGCAGTGCGAAGCCGGCCCCGATCAGCCTCAGCGCCCGCTTCTGCCGTTCCTCGCCGCTGCCGGACAGCTCCCAGAGCACGACGGTGGAGGCGCCGATCTCGATCAGGGAGTCCAGGCCGAAGCCGGCCAGCGCGACCGAGCGGGCGCCGATCGCGGCGACCGCGAGGATCACGATGCCGATCACGTTCCAGCCCAGCGTCGCGTACTCGAGGGCGAAACCCCGGCGGAGCAGAGTGCGGTGGGAGGTCGCGGTCACGTCGGTCACGGTCGGATTCTGCCAGAGCCGGAGCCAGAGCCAGAGCCAGAGCCCGGCGCCGTGGACGTCAGAGGTGGAAGCGCCGGGTCCCGCCGGGTCGGATGGTCGCCTCCGCGCCGCGCACCCGGATCCGGACCGGTTCCTGGCGGTCCTCGCGCAGGCTCACCGTGACGGTCCGGCGGTCGACGGCGATCGTCAGGCCCCAGTGCCCCCGGTAGCGCAGGTCCAGCTCCAGCCGGCCGAGGGCGGACGGCAGATGGGGGTCGAGCCAGAGGGCGTCCTCGCGGACCTCCAGTCCGGTGTAGCAGCGTTGCAGCAGGTCGACCGCGCCCGCCATGGCGCCCAGATGGACGCCCTCGGCCGTGGTCCCGAGCTGGCTGTCCCGCAGGTCCGCGACCAGGGCGTCGCGGAAGTGGTGCCAGGAGGCGCGGCGGTCGGAGCGGGTGAGCACCCAGGCGTGCACCACCGAACTGAGCGTCGAGCCGTGCACGGTGCGCCGCAGGTAGTAGTGGGTCGTGCGGCGCAACAGCTCGTGCCCGGCCGGGTGGCCGAGGCGGCGCAGCAGGTCCCGGACCTCACGGGCGGAGAACAGGAACCAGAGCATCAGCGCGTCGGCCTGCTTGGAGACCTGGTAGCGGTTGACGGTGTCGCCCTCGGCCTCCAGGATCCGGTCGAGCCGGCGCAGGTCGGGGTAGCGGCGCCGGTAGCCCTCCCAGTCGAGTTCGGCGAGCCGCTCGTAGCCGTCGAACTGGCTCAACACGCCCTCGTGGAAGGGGACGTGGAGGTGGCGGCCGACGTCCTGCCAGCGGTCCAGTTCCCGGTCGTCCAAGGCGAGGCGTTCGCGCAGCTCGTCGCGCCGGTGGCCGGGCAGGACGTCCAGGGCGTCCTGGGCCCGGGCGAGCACCCAGGAGGCCAGCACGTTGGTGTACGCGTTGTCGTCCAGGCCCGGCCGGTCCGCCCACGGGTAGGCGTCGTGGTACTCGTCGGGGCCCAGTACGCCGCGGATCGACCAGTGCCCCCGGGCCGGGTCGTGGACAGCGGCCGAGGACCAGAACCGGGCGATCTCCAGCAGCATCTCGGTGCCGGCCGTGGCGAGGAAGTCCCGGTCCCCGGTTGACTGGTAGTACTGCCAGATGTTGTACGCGACGGCCGAGCCGACGTGCCGCTGGAGGTGGCTGTGGTCGGGCAGCCAGCGGCCGGACAACGGGTTGAGGTGCAGCTGTTGCGACTCCTCCCGGCCGTCGGCGGCACTCTGCCACGGGTACGCCGCCCCGCGCAGCCCGAGCGAGTGGGCCTCCCGTCGGGCGGCGTCCAGGCGGCGATGGCGGTAGCGCAGGACGGCGCGGGCCAGCTCCGGGAAGCGCAGGTTGAAGAGCCGCAGCACGAACAGCTCGTCCCAGAACACGTGGCCCCGGTACGCCTCGCCGTGCAGGCCGCGGGCCGGGATGCCGACGTCCAGGTCGACGGAGTGCTCCGAGTAGGTCTGGAGCAGGTGGAACAGGTTCAGGTGCAGCGGGCCGGCGCCGTCGAAGTCGGCTTCGATGCGGCAGCGGCGCCACAACTCTTCCCAGCGCAGCGTGTGTTGGGCGAGAAGTTGGGCGAAGGCCCCGGCCTCGGCGGCGAGTTGGCGGGAGGCGCGCAGCGGGGTCTCGATGGCCCGGTCGTGGGAGGTGTACACCGCGACCGTCTTCGTCACGGTGACGGGCTCGCCCCGCACGGCGTCCAGGGTGAGGAGGTGGGCCGCCCACCCCACGCGGCACTCGGTGGTCACCCGCGCCCGGCCTCCAGGCATCCGGTCCGCACTCGTCCGGGCGCACAGGGCGATGCGCAGCGGTGAGCCGATCGCCTCGCTCTCCAGCCAGAGCAGCCCAATGTCGTCGACCCCCTGACCGGCCGGGGTGAGGTGGCGCTCGGTGAGCCCCCGGTAACGGCGGACACCGGTGTTGGCGACATCGCCGTCCAGGCCGGAGCGGACCTCCAGCGGCCCGGACCAGTTCTCCGGCGTGAAGGTGCTCTCCAGCGCGAGCAGGTGCGGCTGCGCCTGGCTGGCGAGGCGGCGCTGAACCAGCCCGGTCCGCCGGCCCAGTGCGTCCACCACCAGCGCCCGTCGGGTCAGCACGCCCCGGCGCAGGTCCAGTTCCAGGGTCTGTTCGGCCGGGGGCCCGGTGAACCAGGTGCCGCCGGCCGGGCGGAAGGTCAGCGGCAGCCAGTTGGAGCCGTTGACCAGGTCCTCGTTGGAGACGGTGCGCCCGGCGACGGTCGACTCCGCTTGGTCGTAGCAGCCTGCCAGGTACGTCCCCGGGTAGTGGACGCCGTCCGCGACGGACTCCGGCGCGGCGCCCCGGCTGACCAGGTAGCCGTTGCCGACGGCGCACAGCGCCTCGCGGAGCCCCTCCTCGCCGGGGTCGAAGCCCTGGTAGCGGAGCGTCCACGGATCCGGCATGTCGGGGTACCCCGGCGGCGGGTCCGATGCCACGAGGTGACCTCCCGTGTCGACTGACCTTCCTCCAGTCTGCGCACGGCGCCGCCGGGCCGCCCGGCGGCCTGCGTAGGGTCGGTCGGCCCTCGTGGCGTGCGGCACCGGCGTGGAGGCTGAAGGGGTAGAACGGCGACGGCCGAGGAGGCGCCATGTCCATCGTTCACCCGCCGCGGGTGACCGCCGAAGCTCTGCTGGCCGACGGCACCACCGTCGAACTCCGCCCGCTCGGTCCGGGCGACCACCGCGCGGTGCTGGACCTGCACGCCGAGGGGATGTCGGAGGAGAGCCGCCGGATGCGGTTCTTCGGGGTGAGCCGCAACGCGCCCGCGCAGGCCGCCGACCGGCTGTGCGGGCCGCCCCGGGCGGGCCTGCTGGCGCTCGGTGCCTGGGTGGGGGAGGAGCTGATCGGGGAGGCGGACTGCGAGCTGCTGGACCAGCCGCCGGCGACCGCCGAGCTGGCTCTGGCGGTGGCGGACCGCTGGCACGGCCGGGGCGCGGCCACCCTGCTGCTGGAACACCTGGTGCACGCCGCCCGGGCCGCGGGCGTCCGCTTCTTCGAGGCCGACACCCTGTTCGGCAACCGGGCCGTCCACCGGGTCTTCGCTGACCTCGGGCTGCCGGTCGAGCGCCGGTACACCCAGGGCGAGGTCAGGATCCGGGTGCCGCTGGACGACGAGGTCGGCGAGCGCTACCGCTCCGCCGTGGACGAGCGCGGCCGCCGCGCCGACGTCGCGAGCCTGGCCGCGCTGCTGCGCCCGGCGTCGGTGGCGGTGATCGGGGCGTCCCGGCGGGCGGGTTCGGTCGGCCGGACCGTCCTCGGGCGGATCCGGCGGGGCGGCTTCGTGGGGGAGGTGTGGGCGGTCAACCCGCACACCGGGGAGATCGACGGCCGGCCGGCGTATCCCTCCGTCCGCGCGCTGCCCGCCGTGCCCGACCTCGCGGTGCTGGCCGTGCCCGCGGGAGCCGTGCCGGCGGTGGCCGAGGAGTGCGGCGCTGCCGGAGTCCGGGCGCTGCTGGTGCTCACCTCCGGCCTCGGACCGGAGCAGGCTCGCGCCCTGATGCACGCCTGCCGTCGGCACAGCATGCGCCTGGTCGGACCGAACAGCCTCGGCATGGCACAGACCGACCCCGCCGTCCGGCTGGACGCCGAGTTCGGCGGGGCCTTCCCCCGGCCGGGCACCGCCGGGGTGGCGGTGCAGAGCGGCGGGGTGGGGATCGCGCTGCTCCAGCGGTTGGCCTGGCTGGGCATCGGGGTGTCGAGCTTCGTCTCGCTCGGCGACAAGTACGACGTCAGCGGCAACGACCTGTTGCAGTGGTGGGAGGCGGACGGCCGCACCGACCTCGCGCTGCTCCATCTGGAGTCCTTCGGCAGCCCGCGCGCCTTCGCCCGCACCGCCCGGCGGGTCACCCGGACGATCCCGGTGCTGACGGTGGACGCCGGGCGCTCCACCGCCGGCCGCCGGGGCGCCGCCTCGCACACCGCGGCCGCCGCCACCCCCACCGTCACCCGGGAGGCGCTCTTCCGGCAGGCCGGGATCACCGCGACCCGCAGCATCGAGGAACTCGTCGAGGTGGCGGCCCTGTTGCACGCCCAGCCGCTGCCCGACCCGCGCGGCGCGGTGGCCGTGGTGTCCAACGCGGGCGGCATCGGCATCCTGGCCGCCGACGCCTGCGCCGAGGCGGGGCTGCTGTTGCCGGAACTCCCCTCCGAACTTGCGAAGTTGCTTCCGCCCGGGGCCTCTGTCCGTAATCCGGTGGACACCACGGCGGCGGTGGGTCCGACCGAACTCGCTTTGTTCCTGCGTGCGTTGGAGCGTGAGGAGGCCGTGGACGCGATCCTGGTGTGCATCGCGCCGACGGCGCTGTGCGAGAGCCCCGGCCAGGATCCGGTGCGCGCCCTGCTGGAGGGTCCGGCCCGGCGCCGGGTCCCGATCGCGGCGGTCCTGCTCGACCAGCAGGTGCCCGTGCGCTACCGCGGCTGCGCCGACGGCGGCATGCTGCCCGCGTACTCCGACGGCCTCTCCGCAGCCCGCGCCCTCGCCCACGCCCGGGACCGCGCCCGTCGGCTCGCGGAGCCGTTCTCGCCGCCGGCCGACGCCCCGGACTGCGACCGGCGCGCCGCCCGCAGCTTGGTCGACGGCCATCTCACCGCCCATCCTGAGGGAGGCTGGCTCGACCCGCTCTCCACCGCCGATCTGCTGGAGGCGTACGGGCTGCCGCTCACCACGACCGTCTGGGCCCGCGACGAGCACACCGTGTCCGTCGCCGCCACCGGCCTGCGCCGGCTCGGGCACGAGGGGAAGGTCGCGCTCAAGGCGTACTGGCCCGGGCAGGTGCACAAGAGTGCCTCCGGGGCGGTCCGCACCGGCCTTGGCAGCGATGCCGAAGTGCGTTCCGCCTATCGGGAGTTCACCAGTCGGTTCGGGGGAGAGCTGGAGGGAGCGGTGGTCCAGCCGATGGCCGCGCCCGGTATCGAGCTGCTCGCGGGCGTCGTCCAGGACCAGGTCTTCGGCCCGCTGATCGTCCTCGGCCTGGGCGGCGCCGCCGCCGACGTGCTGGCCGACCGGGTGGCCCGGCTCGCCCCGCTGAGTGAGCGGGACCTGACCGCCATGGTCGCCGAACTACGCAGCGCTCCACTGCTGTTGGGCAACGGCGGGGAACCTCCGGTCGACCTCGCGGCGGTGCGGTCCGTCCTCGCCCGGCTGTCCCGGCTCGCCGACGACTTCCCCGAGCTCGTCGAGGCCGACCTCAATCCTGTCATCGCCCGCCCCGACGGCGCGCTCTGCGTGGACGCCAGGGTCCGCCTCGAACGCCGGCCGTCCTTCGACCCCTACCTGCGACGACTGCGGCGTCCGGCGGCGGCCGAAGCGGAGTGAACCGCCAGGAAACACAGCATCCTCGACGGCTCGGACTCGACGGCTCGGAGGCCGACACCTTCCCGGCCTCCGAGCCGGTACGACCACCCGGCCGCACGCTGGTCCGCACCTGCATGAGCCGGCCCGGCGTCGCCGTCACCCCCGGCACCGACTTCGCCACCGTCACCGCCGTGCTGATCGCCTCCGACACCGCACCGCTGCCGCACCGCTGACGGTGCGCCGGCCCTCGACGGTGACCGCCCTGGTCCGGCGCTTGGGGATCGTGCGGCGGGGGCGGGGTCTGTCGCTCACGGCCGGCCAGTGTGAGATGCCCCGGCCGCGGAAGCGCGGCCGGGGCTGGGGGCGTCGGTCGGTGCGTTCGGCCGGTGCTCCCCGCTCCGGCCGTCGGCTCCGCCTGGGACGGTCAGGCGCCGAGGATCTTCGCCTTCTGGGCGGCGAACTCGGCTTCGGTCAGCACTCCCTGTTCCTTGAGGGCGGCGAGCTTCTGGAGCCGGTCGATCGTGTCGTCGGTGCTGGTGGGGGCCGCGGCCGGCGGTGGTGCCTGGTAGGTGGCGGCCTGTGCGGCCGTCGCGTCCTGCTGGGCCCACCGGCCGGCTTGCCGCCGCGATACGCGGTTGGACACGGCCGTCGCCGTTCCGGCGATCGCGGCGGTGCGGGCCACTCCTCGAATCAGTCCGGGCATGGGATCCTTCTCCTTCGTCGTTGGCGCGGGATGTGCGCGGTCAGGCCGAGCCGTCGGTGACCTCGACGGCTTCCAGCGCCGCCAGCACGGACTGGACCGGGATCCGGCCGCCGGCGACGAACTGGGCGCCGGCGCGGCGCAGGGCGGCCGCCAGGGGGGCGGCCCACAGGTTCTCGTAGACGAGGACGGCGGCGGAGCTCCCGGGCTCCAGGGCGTTCGCCGCCTCGCTGATGTCGTCGTCGCCCAGCAGCCCCGACGAGGCGCCTTCGAACACGGTGAGGTCGAGCTGTCCGTCGCCGTCCAGATCGGCGACCTCCATCGCGGTGAAGGAGCCGTCCGATTCCTTCCTGACGAAGGTCAGGTCCAGGATCCGGATGATGCCCCGGTCGACCAGGTCGAGGAGCAGGGGCATACCCTCACCGGTCAGACGGGTACCGGGGAACTCGACGACCAGGTAGTCGATCGGGCCGAGTTCGTTGATGTCGTCGGCGGAAGCGTTACTCATGGCAACTCCTTTGCGGAGGGAGAGGGTTGGGCGCGGAAGGGGAGCTCACAGCGCCTTCCGCCGGCTGGCGCGCCTTCCGGAGGCTGTCCGGCCGACTCGTGGTGGACCGGCGGACTCGTGGCAGCGAGGCCGTTCACACCCCGGACCGTTCACACCCCGGCCCGTGCGGTGATCCGGCCCTCGGCGATCGCGGCGGTGAGTGCGGCGTGGTCGGAGCGGGTCTGCTCGGCGTAGGCAAGTGCGAAGTCGGCGACGGCCCGTTCGAAGACGTCGCCGGCACCCAGGTAGGCGGCGATGGCGACGCGGTCCCCGGAGCGTGCGTGGCCGCGTGCGAGGGTGCGGCCGCACAGGTCGGCGTACTGCTCCAGGAGGGACCGGGGCATGCCGTCGATCACGGCGGAGCCCTTCATGTCCCGCAGTTGCCGCCAGTAGAAGTCGCGGCCCGCCGGGCCGGTGGCCCAGCCGAGGAAGATGTCACCGGCGGCCTGGAGCCGGCGTTGTCCGTCGACCACCCGCCGCCCCTGGTGCCGGTGGAGGCTGGGTGGGAGGTACGGCTCCAGCACCGAGCGTTCCGCCTCCTTCACCTGGAGGAAGAGCGGCTCGCCGGTGAGTCGTCCCCGGAAGAGGCCGATGTAGCAGCGCGTGCCGACGCTGCCCACGCCGACCACCTTGCGGGCGGCGTCGATCAGCTCGAAGCGGTCCAGGAGCGCCGCCCGCTCGTCGGGGAGGGTGGCGCGGTAGTCGGTGAGGATCTGGTGGAGCTGGGACACGTCCTGCGGGTCCACCGGTTCGAGCAGCGGCGGGTCGTGGACGATGCGGGGCTCACCGTCCGGGCCCGGTTCGGTGAGTTTGGCCAGGGCCTGCAGGCTGGTGCGCCCGCGTGCCTTCGCCAGGGCGCCCTCGACGCGCTTGCGGTACTTCGGCACCTGGACCTGCGGCAGGAGATCGGCGGTGTCGACCCGCTCGTACCAGACGTCGAGTTCGCCCAGGCTCGCGAGCCGTCGCATGGCGATCCGGTACGCCCGGGCGGATGCCAGAGCGGCGGCCCACGCGGATGCGTCCGGTTCGTCGTTCTCGCGCGCGGCCACGGCGACACTGGCGGCCAGGCGTTTGACGTCCCACTCGAACGGGCCCGGGAGGGTCTCGTCGAAGTCGTTGAGGTCGAACAGCAGGGCGCGCTCGGGCGAGGCGAAGAGACCGAAGTTGCACAGGTGCGCGTCCCCGCAGAGCTGGACGGTGAGCCCGGTGTTCGGGGAGGCGGCGAGGTCCGCGGCCAGGATGGCGGGCGCGCCCCGCAGGAAGGCGAACCGGGACGCGGCCATGCGGCCGTACCGGATCGGGACCAGCTCCGGGACACGGGAGGCGGCCTGCTGCTCCAGGACGTCGACGGGGTCGGACCGCTCCGGTGCGGGGGCCCAGCTCCCGAGGGCCGAGCGCGGCAGGCGCTTGCGGGCCTGCCGCCCCGCTGCGACGGAGTCGGTGGTCATCGGTTCCACCTGGCCAGTGTCGCCGCGCTCCGGCCCAGCCGGGTGCCCGAGGCGGCCGATCGGGTGCACGCTCCGGTCGTTGCGGGCGTCATCAGCGCGGCTGCGGGCCGGTCGGGTGCACGACCGTCCTGGTGCTCTCGACGACGCGCGCGACGGCGTGCGCCATCGCGCCGACGATGACGAACAGGCTGGTGATGAGGATCCAGCCGTCCCGCTCGTTGACGTCGGGGCCGGCAGGGGGAGCGGCGCGGTCCGACACGGACGCACGCTGGGGAGCGGGGCGCACCATGTCCTTGGCGATCGCGACGACGCCCGACAACGCGTGCGCGACCGCGCCGGCGACGAGCGCCGAGGTACCGAGGACGACCCAGTCGACACGTCCGAGTTCGGTGGAGCCGGGCGCGACGGTGAGACGTGATGTGCGGTGGTGGATGCCGGGCATTGGTCTCGCCTCCTTCGGTGAGTGCGATGGGACGATCCCTCCCTTCCGACGTTCACAGAAGACGGCCGGGGCGCCATGGGCCGTTCGGCCCAGATATCGCGGGTCGGACGGCAGGGGGACCGTGTGTGACGGCGACGCTCCCGAGCGGAGTCAAGACCCTCGCGGGTAAAGGCCGTTCGGGCCCTTGACGCGGTCCGGTCGGCCCACGACCGGGTGACAGGCCCGGTCCTACGGTGGACGTAGGGCCTCCGGTCCGAGGCCTTCCGCCAGCCGAGCTTCCGGGGTGATCGTGATGAGAGACGACGACCTACTCCGCACCAGGGCCACGATGTGCCGGGACACCGCGTCGGTGTCGTTGGAAGGCGAACTCGACATCGCGACGACGCCGCTCGTGGGCGATGCCGTCGCCCGGGCCATCGCGGCTCGTCCGCATCGGCTGGACCTCGACGTCGCGGGCCTCACCTTCTGCGACGCCGCCGGTGTGCGAGCACTCCTCCAGGCCCGCCGGGTCTGCCGCGTCCACCACGCGGAGTTCCGTCTCATCGGCATCCAGCCGAGGTTCCAGCGCGTCCTCGCCCTGCTCCGGGTCGCCGAACTCCTGCCCGCTCCACCGGCGCCGAGCCCGAGCCCGGCGGCCGCCCTCTCCTCGGAGCCCCTGTGAACCGGCTTTGCCTCTCTCTCCCGCTGCCCGTCTCCCGTTCCGGGCCAGGCGGCCGTTACCGAAGGAGTCCGTGTCATGACCAGTAGCGCCACCGAAGCGTCCCGCACCACCCCGGTCCCCGAGCCGCGCCCCTTTGCGACCGGGTGGACGATCTTCGCGGCGATCATGCTGACCGCCGGCGGCATCATGGCGATCTTCCAGGGGATCGCCGGCATCGCCAAGGACAGCCTGATCGTCGTCACCCGGCACTACGTGTACTCGATGAACACCACAGGATGGGGATGGATCCATCTGATCCTCGGCGTCGTGGTCGTCCTGGCGGGCGTGGCGCTGTTCAGCGGCGCCGCCTGGGCCCGTGTCGTCGGTGTCATCGTCGCCGGGCTGGGAATGATCGCCAACTTCCTGTGGCTGCCCTACTACCCGTTCTGGGCGATCGTCCTGATCGCGATCGACGCCTTCGTCATCTGGGCGCTGTGCGTCGGAACGACCAGACAAGAGGCCTGACGGCCCCGGACGACGACCGTTCCGGGTCCCCGCACGGCTTCGGCCGTGCGGGGACCGTCCTTCCGCGTTCGTCGGGGCCGGATTCGAAGTCTCCAGCAGCCGGGCCAGTCGGCCCTGGCCCGGCTGCCACGTACCCGTCGGCGATCCCCAGCGCGATGGTGTTCGGCCTGTCGGGCGGCCCGCCGTTCGGCGAAACGGCGCCGAGGTTTCACCTGCCGGGGGCGGGTCCGGTCCCCGGGGCGCATCCCGGTCGCGGTCGCCCGGGAGCGCGCGGCCATACGGCCGTACCTCCTCCGGACGGACCACCCCGGGGTGCCGGTGGCCGGGGTCTACGGGGCAATGGTGGTCAGCGGTGCCACGGCCGCGCGGAGAGCCGGGAGAACTGATGAACGAGCCGCCGGGCCTCCGTCCGCACGGGGGACGGACGAGGCGGGCAACAGCGGCTCGCCCCCCGGGGCCGGGCGCCCCGCCATGGCCGGGCGGATCGTCATGAGCACGGTCTCGGCCGTGCTGATCACGCTGAGCTGCATCCTGGTGCCGGTCTCGCTGCTCGCCGCGTCCGGACGGGTGGGCGAAAGTCGCGGTACCGGTGAGTGACGCCGGGTGGGCAGGGGTGGCGGTGGCCGGTGTCACCGCCGCCTACGCACTCGGTTCGCGACGGCTGGCGGGCACACCGGTGTCCGCGGCCATCGTGTTCGTCGGGGCCGGCGTCCTGCTGGGGCCGGTCGGCCTCGACCTGATCAGCCTGGAACACGACCCCGGGCCGCTGCTCACCCCCCTGGAAGCCGCCCTGACCCTGGTGCTGTTCACCGACGCCATGGCCGTGCGTCCCCGGGACCTGCGCACCGGCGCCGCCCTCCCGGGCCGACTGCTCGGCATCGGCCTGGTGCCCAGCATCGCGCTGGGCTGGCTGCTGGCCTGGCCGCTGCTGCCCGGGCTCACCGGGTGGGAGCTCGCGCTGGTGGGCACCGTCCTCGCCCCTACCGACGCGGCGCTCGGCAGCAGCGCGATCGCCAACCCCCGGGTGCCGGGGCTGGTGCGCCAGGCCCTGAACGTGGAGAGCGGGCTCAACGACGGCATGGTGCTGCCGTTCTTCGTGCTCTTCCTGGCGGCCATCCCCGGCACCCCGTACGCCGAGGAGGGGGCCGACGGGACCTTCTGGAGGGCGCTGCTGCTCAGCACCGTCCTCGGCCTGGCGGTCGGGGGTGGTGGCGGCCGGCTGCTGCGGTGGTCGCTCGAACACGGCTGGATCACCAGGGAATGGCGTCAGCTCCTCGTCCTCGCGGTGGCTGCGGCGTCCTACGGCTTGGCCGCGGTCACCCACGGAAGCGGCTTCATCGCGGCCTGGGTGGCCGGGTTCGCCTTCGCGTACGCGAAGCGCGGCAGCGGGCCGGCGGTGCCGGACCGTGATGACACCGCCGACTTCGCCGAGGACCTGGGCAACCTGCTGGCCCTGCTGAGCCTGCTGGTCTTCGGCGCCGTGCTGCTCGGCCCGGCACTGGAGCACCTCAGCTGGCGCATCGTCGGCTACGCCGTGCTCAGTCTCACCGTGGTCAGAATGGTCCCGGTCGCCCTCTCCCTCGCCGGAACCGGGCTCAAGGCGCCCACCGTGGCCTACGTCGCGTGGTTCGGGCCGCGCGGTCTGGCCTCGGTCGTGCTCGGGCTGCTGGTCGCGGAGCAGCACATCCCGGGGGTGGAACTGATCGGCCGGGTGGTCGCGGTCACCGTCGGCCTCAGCGTGATCCTGCACGGGGTGTCCGCGGTGGTGCTCTCGGACCGCTACGGCCGCTGGTACGAGCGCGCCGCCGAGCGTGACCCGGGCCTGCGGGAGAGCGCTCGCAGGCCGCCCGCGATCCGGCGCCGCTGGGTCGACCCGACCGGCTCACCGGGGGAGTGAGGCCGCCGCCCGGTGTCATACCTCACCCGGTCAGCCCCCGTCGGCCACGCCCAGCGATGTGCCTTCGCCCGCCTGCTCGGCTGGCCCGCCTGGCATGGCGACACCGATCGGCCCGCGCCCGCCGGGGCCACTGCTCGCCCCTGACCGCAGATCCCCGATTCACGAACAGGACCCGCCCCTGCCCACGCCCTCGAGCCTCGCGGCCGACGGGCCGGGCCGCGGACGCGTTGGCGGACGCCGCCCGCACCGCCGACCTGCTCGTACTCGGCCGCACCGGGCACCGCCTGGGCCCGGTCACCGGGCGGTGATCCACCGCGCCTGGTGTCCGGTCGTCGTCG
>NZ_JBVHIP010000075.1:0-11994 GCF_055560495.1 Kitasatospora sp. NPDC023176
GTACTGCAGGGGGGACCCTGTGGGAGAGTAGGACGCCGCCGAACAATTCTTCAGAAAAGGCCCACCCGGGTTTCCGGGTGGGCCTTTTCGCGTTTTCCGGGTTTTAGCGGGGCTTCATGAGGGCTTCAGGGCTTCAGCTTGAATCCGACGTGCGAGGCCACGAAGCCGAGCCGCTCGTAGAAGCGGTGCGCGTCCGTGCGGGACGCGTCCGAGGTGAGCTGGATGAGGTCGACACCGAGTTCGCGGGCGCGGTCGACGGCCCACTGGATCAGTTCGGTGCCGAGCCCGCTGCCGCGTTCTTCGCTGTGGACGCGGACGCCTTCGATGATCGCGCGGGTGGAGCCCGCCCGGGACAGGCCCGGGATGAGGGTGAGTTGCAGGGTGCCGATGATGCGGCCGGCGCGTACGGCGACGACCAGGTGCTGCTGGGGGTCGCCGTCGATGCGGGCGAAGGCGGTGCGGTACGGGGTGAGGTCGTCGGGGGTTTCGCGGGTGGCGCCGAGCAGGTCGTCGGCGAGCATGGCGACGATCGCCGGCAGGTCGGCCTCGATGGCCCTTCGGATCGTCAGAACAGCCGTTTCAGTCATGGTCAGAGGATAGGGATCTCCCTGCCCGGGCCGAAGGGCCCTTGTCTACGCCCGTAGCGCCCTTCTACGGCCCCTCTGGGCCGATGCCGGGTCACTCCCCGGCCGGGGTGCTGGTGATGACGGCGAAGACGGCTCCGTGCGGGTCCTGGAGCTGGGCGAGGCGGCCGACGCCGTGCACGTCCATCGCCGGGATCCGCACCTCCGCGCCGAGCCGGCCGGCGATGGCGAGGCCGGCGTCGACGTTGGGGACCTCGAAGTAGGGGAGCCAGTGCGAGCTGGTGCCGCGCGCGGTCTGTTCCGGGCCGAGCTGCACGATGCCGCCGTGGGCGTCGTCGGTGCCGCCGCCGGCCGGGGTGAGCACGGTGTAGAGGACCTCGCCGAGCGGGACATCCTGTTCCTGCCAGCCGAAGACCGTGCGGTAGAAGCTCTTGGCCCGCTCGGCGTCGATGCTGTGGCACTCCGTCCAGCAGAGGCTGATCTGCTCGTTGACCAGGTCCAGGCCGCGGGTGTCGTGCGGCTGCCAGACGGCGAAGTCGGCGCCGGTCGGGTCGGTGTAGCCGGCCATCCGGCCCGAGGTGAAGATGTCGAAGGGGGCGAACCGCACCCGGCCGCCGGCCTCGAGGACGAGGTCGGTGGTGCGGTCGGCGTCGTCGGTGGCGAAGTACACGGTCCAGCCGGGCGGGGTGCCGTCCTCGGCGAGCGGGCCGAGTGCCGCGACGGTGCGGCCGTCGAGCTGGAAGAAGCCGTAGCCGCCGGCTTCGGGGCCGGCCGAGTCGAAGGTCCAGCCGAACAGGGCAGCGTAGAAGTCGACGGAGGCCCGGGTGTCGGGGCTGCTCAGGTCGAGCCAGTCCGGGGACCCGGGGCGGAAGTCGGTGTTGAGCATGGCGGCACTGCTCCTCGGACGGTCCCCTACGGGCGCGGTCGACGGCCCCCTGGACCCTCCAGCCTGGCACCTCGGTGGGGGTGGTGCACGGCGGGTCCGCAGGCGGTCGGGGCTTGTCCCCGCCGGGCGGTACGGTGCGTGACGGAATGGTCCACCCGTACCGGTCGAAGGGGGCTCCGATGGGCAAGGCGGCGCAGTCGGGGCGGCAGGCTGAGCAGGCGGTGCGCCAGCTCGCGCAGGTCGAGGGCGTGCTGGAGCGGATCACCTACGCCAACGAGGAGACCGGTTACACGGTGGCCCGGGTGGACACCGGCCGGGGCGCGAACGACCTGCTGACGGTGGTGGGCGCGCTGCTGGGGGCGCAGGTCGGGGAGTCGCTGCGACTGCACGGGCGGTGGGGGTCGCACCCGCAGTACGGGCGGCAGTTCACGGTGGAGAACTACACGACGGTGCTGCCCGCGACGATCCAGGGCATCCAGCGGTACCTGGGTTCGGGGCTGATCAAGGGGATCGGGCCGCGGTTCGCGGAGCGGATCGTGGAGCGCTTCGGGGTGGACACCCTGGAGGTGATCGAGAACGAGCCGGGCCGGCTGATCGAGGTGCCGGGGCTGGGGCCGAAGCGCACCAAGAAGATCGCCGCGGCCTGGGAGGAGCAGAAGGCCATCAAGGAGGTGATGGTCTTCCTGCAGGGGGTCGGGGTGTCGACCTCATTGGCGGTGCGGATCTACAAGCAGTACGGCGACGCCTCGATCGGGGTGGTGCGGAACGAGCCGTACAAGCTGGCCGCGGACGTGTGGGGCATCGGCTTCCTGACGGCGGACCGGATCGCCCAGGCGGTGGGCATCCCGCACGACAGCCCGGAGCGGGTGAAGGCCGGGCTGCAGTACGCGCTCTCGCAGAGCAGCGACCAGGGCCACTGCTACCTGCCGGAGGAGCGGCTGATCGCGGACGGCGTGAAGCTGCTGCAGGTGGACGTCGGGCTGGTGATCGACTGCCTGGCGGAGCTGGTCGCGGCCGAGGGGGTGGTGCGGGAGACGGTGCCGGGGGAGGCGGGCGAGCCGATCACCGCGGTGTACCTGGTGCCGTTCCACCGGGCGGAGATCTCGTTGGCCAACCAACTGCTGCGGCTGCTGCGTTCGGACTCCGACCGGTTGCCGTGGTCGGCCGGGGTGGACTGGCCGGTGGCGCTGGAGTGGCTGGCGAAGCGGACCGGGGCGGAGCTGGCGCCGGAGCAGGAGCAGTCGGTGCGGCTGGCGCTGACCGAGAAGGTCGCGGTGCTGACGGGTGGTCCGGGCTGCGGCAAGTCGTTCACGGTGAAGTCGATCGTGACGATGGCGCTGGCCAAGCGGGCGAAGGTGGTGCTGGCGGCGCCGACCGGGCGGGCGGCGAAGCGGCTGGCGGAGCTGACCGGGGCGGAGGCCTCCACGGTGCACCGGCTGCTGGAGCTGAAGCCGGGCGGCGACGCCGCGTACGACCGGGACCGGCCGTTGGACGCCGACCTGGTGGTGGTGGACGAGGCCTCGATGCTGGACCTGATCCTGGCCAACAAGCTGGTCAAGGCGGTGCCGCCGGGCGCGCACCTGCTGTTCGTGGGGGACGTGGACCAGTTGCCCTCGGTCGGGGCCGGCGAGGTGCTGCGGGACCTGCTGGCGCAGGACGGGCCGATCCCCTCGGTGCGGCTGACCCGGATCTTCCGGCAGGCGCAGCAGTCGGGCGTGGTGACCAACGCGCACCGGATCAACGAGGGGAAGCCGCCGCTGACGGAGGGTCTGACGGACTTCTTCCTGTTCGTGGAGGAGGACACGGAGCTGGCGGCCGGTCTGACGGTGGATGTGGTGGCGCGCCGGATCCCGCAGAAGTTCGGCTTCGACCCGCGCCGGGACGTGCAGGTGCTGGCACCGATGCACCGGGGCCCGGCCGGGGCGGGGAACCTGAACACGCTGCTGCAGGGGGCGGTGACCCCGGCCCGGGAGGGGCTGGCGGAGCGGCGCTTCGGCGGGCGGACCTTCCGGGTGGGGGACAAGGTCACCCAGATCCGCAACAACTACGACAAGGGGCGGAACGGGGTCTTCAACGGCACAGTGGGAGTGGTGACCGCCCTCAGCGTGGACGACCAGCGGCTGACGGTGCTGACCGACGAGGACGAGGAGGTGTCGTACGACTTCGACGAACTGGACGAGCTGTCCCACGCGTACGCGGTCACGATCCACCGCTCGCAGGGCAGTGAGTACCCGGTGGTGGTGATTCCGGTCACTATGTCCGCTTGGACGATGCTCCAGCGAAATCTGCTCTACACCGCTGTGACCAGGGCGAGGAAACTCGTGGTGCTGGTCGGGTCACGGAAGGCGATCGCGCAGGCCGTGAGGGCCGTCAGTGCAGGTCGGCGGCACGCCGCGCTCGATCATCGACTTGCTTCTGGATGATTATCCAACAGGATGGTTGCCTCTAATGTTCTCTTGACGTGAAGAGATTTACGGCAGAGCCTAGAGTGGTGCCGATCTTGTCCGGTTCGTACCGGCTGCGGCAGCAGGTTTTGTAGGGGCGGGCCCTTCCGGGCCACCCCGGGTGCGCGACTGTCCCCCGGATGGGGGATCGTGGAGACAGTCAGGGCACCTTGGAAGAGGATTCATTTCGTCGGTGAGGAAGACGTGAGCGACAACTCGGTAGTACTGCGGTACCAGGACGGCGAGTACGAGTACCCCGTCGTCGAGAGCACTGCGGGCAACTCCGGCTTCGACATCTCGAAGCTGCTCCCGCAGACCGGCCTGGTCACCCTGGACAACGGCTTCGGTAACACCGCCGCGTACAAGTCCGCGATCACCTTCGTGGACGGCGACAACGGCATCCTGCGGTACCGCGGCTACCCGATCGAGCAGCTCGCATCACAGGGCGGCTTCGTCGAGACCGCGTACCTCCTGATCAACGGCGAGCTGCCCAACGCGGACCAGCTGGCGGAGTTCAGCCGCGAGATCACCCAGCACACGCTGCTGCACGAGGACGTCAAGCGCTTCTTCCAGGGCTTCCCGCGGGACGCCCACCCGATGGCGATGCTGTCCTCGGTGGTCGGCGCGCTCTCCACCTTCTACCCGGAGAGCCACAACCCGTTCGACGCGGACCAGCGCCACCTGTCGACCGTCCGCCTGCTGGCCAAGCTGCCGACGATCGCCGCGTACGCGTACAAGAAGTCGACGGGCCAGCCCTTCGTCTACCCGCGCAACGACCTGAGCTACGTCGAGAACCTGCTGCGGATGACCTTCGCCGTCCCCGCCGAGGACTACGAGCTCAACCCGGTCATCGTCAACGCGCTGGACAAGCTGCTCATCCTGCACGCGGACCACGAGCAGAACTGCTCGACCTCCACCGTGCGCCTGGTCGGCTCCAGCCACGCCAACCTGTTCGCCTCGATCTCGGCGGGCATCTCGGCGCTGTGGGGCCCGCTGCACGGCGGCGCCAACCAGGCCGTCCTGGAGATGCTGGAGAGCATCCAGCAGGACGGCGGCGACGTCGACGCGTTCATCACGAAGGTGAAGAACAAGGAAGCCGGCGTCAAGCTGATGGGCTTCGGCCACCGCGTGTACAAGGCCTTCGACCCGCGCGCCGCACAGGTCAAGCTGCTCGCGCACGAGGTCCTCGGCCAGCTCGGCAAGAGCGACGAGCTGCTGGAGATCGCGCTCAAGCTGGAGGAGCACGCCCTCAAGGACGACTTCTTCATCTCGCGCAAGCTGTACCCGAACGTGGACTTCTACACCGGCCTGATCTACCGCGCCATGGGCTTCCCGACCAGCATGTTCACCGTGCTGTTCGCCCTCGGCCGGCTGCCGGGCTGGATCGCCCACTGGCACGAGATGATCAACGACCCGACCAGCCGCATCGGCCGCCCGCGCCAGATCTACACCGGCGTCGCGATCCGTGACTACGTCGAGCTCGAGCAGCGCTGACGAAGCACTGCCGACGGGGCGCCGCTGACGAAGTGCCGTTGACGGAGCGCCGTTGACGGAGCGCCGTTGACGGAGCACCGCACCGAAAGGGGCCCGGCCGCTGCTGAGCGGCCGGGCCCCTTCGCGTCCCCGCACCCCGGACCCGGAAGGGCCCGCGCGCGGGGACGGAACCGTACGGCGCACGACTCCGGGGCCGACTGCGACCGGGGACGGCCGCTCAAAGCGTCCCTGACCCGCCACACCCCGGCGCCGTGCGCGAAGGCCGTCGAGAGTTCGACGACCGTTCCCGGGGCCCGCCGGAGCCCCGTCGGCGGCAGCCGCTGGAAGCGCGGGGACACGTTGCCGTTAGCCGCGCCCCGCCCAGCGGAAAAACTGCCGCACTACCAACCTAAGACGTATCAGGGTGCGAGAAGTTACGCCCGGGGGGTGTGAGCTGCCTCTCGCCACGCTCCGTAGGCACTTCGTACCGCGCTCATATCACACCTTCCCTCGCGCACGACGTCACCCTCCCCACAGTCACGGCAACCGAGCGTGATAGGAATCGTGGCATTCCGGTACGGACCGTCGCGCCCCCTCGTCGCGCGACGGCGGAACTGGGGAGGGAGTGCGCAGATGGCCAGGAACGTCGTCGTCACCGGCGGTGGCACGGGAATCGGGTACGAAGTCGCGCGGCGGTTCGCCGAGGCGGGTGAGCGCGTGGTGATCGTCGGTCGCCGCCGTGAGGTCCTGGAGAAGGCCGCGGCCGACCTCGGACCGAACGTCACCCCGCTGGTGTGCGACCTCGCCGACCCGGACGCGGTCGAGGCCGCGCTGCGCGAACTGCCCGAGCGGATCGACGTGCTGGTGAACAACGCCGGCAGCCGGGAGACCGTGGTCGGGGGTGGACCGCACGCCCTGCTGGCCCGCTGGCGCGGCGACTTCGAGCGCAACGTGCTGACCGTGGTGCTGCTCACCGAGTCGATCCGGGACCGGCTCACCCCCGGCTCCGGCCGGGTCGTCACCATCAGCTCCATCGCCGCCCTGCGCGGGGCCGGCTCGTACGGTGCGGCGAAGGCCTCGCTGCACGCCTGGAACCACTTCCTGGCCGCCCAGTTGGGCACCTCGGGGATCACCGCCAACATCGTCGCGCCGGGCACGGTGGCCGGCACCGAGTTCTTCGGGCCGCGGCTGGACGAGGCCGAGGTGGCCCGCCGGGCGGCGCGCACGCTGCTCGGCCGGATCGGCGAGGCCGGCGAGGTCGCGGCGGCGGTGCACTTCCTCGCCTCGTCCGAGGCCGGGTTCATCACCGGCGAGATCCTGCACTGCAACGGCGGGGAGCTGCTGGGGCGTTGAGGCATGACGAGGGGCCGGGACCGGTGTCGGACGCACCAACAGCGTCCCGTGTCGGTCCGGGCCCCTCGGGTTGTCCGCTCAGGGCTGGTCGGCTCAGGTCTGGTCCGCTCGGGGCTGGTTGGGGCAGGCCTGGTCCGCTCAGGCGGGCCGGAAGCGGCGCAGCCGGAGGCTGTTGCTGACCACGAAGACCGAGGAGAAGGCCATCGCGGCCCCGGCGATCATCGGGTTGAGCAGTCCGGCGGCGGCCAGCGGGATCGCCGCCACGTTGTAGCCGAAGGCCCAGCAGAGGTTGCCCCGGATGGTGCCGAGGGTCTTGCGGGAGAGCCGGATGGCGTCGGCCGCGGCTCGCAGGTCGCCGCGGACCAGGGTGAGGTCGCCGGCCTCGATCGCGGCGTCGCTGCCGGTGCCCATCGCCAGGCCGAGGTCGGCCTGGGCGAGCGCGGCCGCGTCGTTGACGCCGTCGCCGACCATCGCCACGACCCTGCCCTCGGACTGCAGCCGCCTGACCGTCGCCACCTTGTCCTCGGGGAGCACCTCGGCGATCACGTCCTGCGGCTCGATGCCGACCTCGGCGGCGACCGCAGCGGCCACCGCGCGGTTGTCGCCGGTCAGCAGCACCGGGCGCAGGCCCAGGGCGCGCAGCCGGGCGACGGCTTCGGCGCTGGTCGGCTTGACCGCGTCCGCGACCTCCAGCACGGCCCGGGCCTCCCCGTCCCAGCCGACCGCGATCGCGGTGCGCCCGGCCGACTCGGCCCCGCGCTTGGCCTCGGCCAGCGCGGGCGGCAGGTGCTGGGCGCGGTCGGCCAGCAGGGCCTCGCGGCCGGCCACGACCGTACGGCCGTCCACGACACCCTCCACGCCCCGGCCGGGGACACTGCGGAAGCCCTGGGCCGGCGGGAGCCCGCCGAGGCGGTCGGCGGCGGCCCAGGCCACGGCCCGGGCGATCGGGTGTTCGGAGGCGTGCTCCACGGCCCCGGCCAGGCGCAGCGCCTCCTCCTCGGTGACGCCCTCGACGGTGTGCACGGCGAGCAGGGTCATCCGGCCGGTGGTGACGGTGCCGGTCTTGTCCAGGACGACGGTGTCCACCGTGCGAGTGGTCTCCAGCACCTCGGGGCCCTTGATCAGGATGCCGAGCTGGGCGCCGCGGCCGGTGCCGACCATCAGCGCGGTCGGGGTCGCCAGGCCGAGGGCGCACGGGCAGGCGATGATCAGCACGGCCACGGCGGCGGTGAACGCCTCGGTGGAGCTGCTGGTGACCAGCAGCCAGCCGACCAGGGTGGCGAGGGCGGCCAGCAGGACGGCGGGGACGAAGACCGCGGAGATCCGGTCGGCCAGCCGCTGGGCGGCGGCCTTGCCGTTCTGGGCCTCCTCCACCAGTCGGGTCATCCGGGCCAGCCGGGTGTCCGCGCCGACCCGGGTCGCCTCGACCACCAGCCGGCCGCCCGCGTTGACGGTGGCGCCGGTGACGGTGTCCCCGACGGTGACCTCGACCGGGACGGACTCGCCGGTGAGCATCGAGGCGTCCACTGCGGAGCTGCCCTCGACCACCACGCCGTCGGTGGCGACCTTCTCGCCGGGGCGCACCACGAAGTGCGTGCCGACGGTCAGCCGGTCCACCGGCAGGCGGACCTCCCGGCCGCCCCGGAGCACCGCGACGTCCTTGGCGCCGAGGTCCAGCAGGGCGTGCAGGGCGGCGCCGGCCCGGCGTCTGGAGCGGGCTTCCAGGTGGCGGCCGAGCAGGATCAGCACGGTGACGGCGGCGGCCGTCTCCAGGTAGAGCGCGCCGGCCGGGTCGGTGGCGCCGACGGTGAACGAGAAGTCGTGGCGCATCCCGGGCCGGCCGGCGTGGCCCCCGAACAGGGCCCAGCAGGACCAGCCGAACGCGGCCAGGGTGCCGAGCGAGACCAGGGTGTCCATGCTCGCGGCGCCGTGCTTGAGGTTGGTCCAGGCGGCGCGGTGGAAGGGCAGGCCGCCGTACACGACGACCGGGCCGGTGAGGGCGAAGGCCAGCCACTGCCAGTCGGTGAACTGGAGGGCCGGGACCATCGACAGCAGTACCACCGGGACGCTGAGCGCGGTGCTGATCAGCAGGCGCTCGCGCAGCGGGTCGGCCCGGTCGGTCGGGTCGGTCGGGTCAGGTTCCCCGGGTTCGGGGGCGGCGGGGGCCGGGGGCGGCGGGACTTCGGCGGTGTAGCCGGTCCGCTCGACGGTGGCGATGAGGTCCTCGACCGTGACGCCGGGGCCGTAGTCGACCCGGGCCTTCTCGGTGGCGAAGTTGACCGCGGCCTCGACGCCGTCCAGCCGGTTGAGCTTCTTCTCGATCCGGGCGGCGCAGGCGGCGCAGGTCATCCCGCCGATCGACAGCTCGACCCGGTCCCGTGCCTCGACACCGGGGGCGGAGGTGGTCATGCGGAGCGGCTCCTTGTTGGGGGCGTACGGCGGGGGCCGGCACCGGCCCCGCCGTACCGGGTGGCTCAGGCGGCGCGGCCGACCAGTTCGTAGCCGGCCTCGTCGATCGCGGCGCGGACGGTCTCCTCCGCCAGCGGGGCGGTGGAGGAGACCGTCACGGTACCGGCCTGGGCGTCGGCGGCGACGTCGGTGACACCGTCCAGGGTGGAGAGCTCCTCGCTGATCGCCTTCTCGCAGTGGCCGCAGCTCATGCCGGACACGGTGTAGGTGGTGGTGCTGGACATCGGTGCCTCCGGGAGGTCGGTGCGGGTGGTGGCTCTCCTGCTCTTCGAACACCATACCCCTGCGGGGTATTCCCCGAGAGGTGGGGGAGGCGGATCGCATCGTAGGCGACGGCCTCGGTCAGGCCGGAGCGGAGGGGTACTGCCCCGGGATCGGCGCGGTGGGCTCGCGCCGGATCAGCATCCGCAGCCAGAGCAGCCCGCCCAGCGCGACCAGCAGCAGCCCCGCGGTGTCGTACGCCGTGTAGAGGTGGACCTGCTCGCCGGACGGGTTCGGCATGTAGCCCAGGTCGAACAGGGCGCGCTGGAAGTCACTGGTGGTGGTCCGGGCGACCAGCCAGACGGCGATGCCGCTCATGCTGTCCCACAGTGCGTGCAGCAGCGAGACGCCCAGGTACGTCAGCAGCAGCGGGACGGTGAGGCGGAACCGGCCGCCCCGTCGCTCGCGGAACAGCACCCCGCCGATGATCGCCGTCCACAGGATGTGACCGACCGGGGCGAGCACCCCGCGCAGGATCTCCGTCTCCACCAGGTCGTCGAGCGAGAGCCCCTGGATGCTCAGCACGGCGTTGAACGCGTACCCGGCGCTCTCGAACGCGGCGAACCCCGCGCCGACGGTGGCGCCCAGCACCAGCCCGTACCGCAGCCCGACGACCCGCAGCCGCCGGCTGACCAGCACCAGCGCGGCCAGCTTCACCGCCTCCTCGATCAGGCCGACGCCGACGTACATCCACACCGAGGGCGAGAGCAGGTACGACTCCAGTACCGAGGCGCCCAGGACGCCGATCACCCCGCCGATGCCGAAGCAGGTGACGATCCGGTCCGCGCCGAGGTCGGCCGCGTAGCGCTCGAACGCCCAGATCACCACGGTGGCCGGGACGAGGAAGCTGCCGAGCAGCACGATCGTCGGGACCAGGTTGCTGTTGTCGGTGAAGAAGGTGACCAGGACGGTGCAGGCCCAGAGCAGTAAGCCGGTCGCGAAGAACTTGACCCAGTGGTGGGGCCGGGCGGCCGCCCGGACGGGGGGTGTGGTGATGCGCGGAGCGGGTCGGTATCCGGACACCGGACGGGGCCTCCTCTGAGTAGCCGCTGAGTAGCCGCTTTGGTCGAACTTTATGACAAATCAGGCATTTGGGGCTGGTCGGGACGGCTGCGGGGGCGGCCCGCGACCCACCGGGCCGGAAACGGGCCCGGACCGGGGAGGGCGGGTGGTTCGGCGCCGCGATCGTCCCTTATGTTCGATATGTGTTTCCGACCCGCCGCGCCCAGTCACCCTCGGCCCCCACCGCCGCCGGACTGCCGCAGGCCCGGCAGCGCGGCGCCCTGCTGGCCGCCGACCTCCAGGACGTACCGTTCTGGCGGCGGGCCACCCCGGCCCTGCTCGCCGTCCTGCTGGTCGCACTCGCGGACCTCCTTTCCGGCAAGGACCGGTACCTCGCGCCGCTGATGACCGTCGTCCCGGCCATCGCCGCGCTCACCCTCAAACCCGGCGAACTGCTCGCGGTCTGCGCGGTCGGGCTGATCGCCGTGTTCGGACTCAGCCACTACGACCAGGTCGACAACATCAACGACGCCCGCTTCCTTTACGGTGCGATGGTCAGCTATCTGGTGTTGACGCTGTTCTCCGCCTGGGTGGCCAAGATCCGGATGCGCCGGGCAGCGGCCTTCGCGGCGGTCAGCTCCGTCGCCGAGGCCGCCCAGCGGGCCCTGCTGCGACTGCCCGGACCGGCCGTCGGGCCGCTGCGGCTGGCCGTACGGTACGTCTCGGCGGCGGACGCCTCACGGATCGGCGGGGACCTGTACTCGGTGCTGGAGACGCCGCACGGCACCCGGGTCGCGGTCGGCGACGTCCGGGGCAAGGGACTGGCGGCCGTCCAGACCGCGGCGGTGGTGCTCGGCGCCTTCCGCGAGGCCGCGTACGACGAATCCGGACTGCGGGGCGTCGCGGCGCGGATCGAGGCCAGCGTCGAGCGGCACGTGCCCGACGGGGAGTTCACCACCGCGCTGTTCGCCGAGTTCCGCACCCCCGGGGAGATGGAACTGCTCCAGTACGGGCACGTGGCGCCGATCCGGGTCGACGGCGAAGGACGGGCGCACGTGCTGGACGCCCCCGACCCGTGGGTACCGCTCGGCCTCGGACGGCTGGCGACCGGGGAACCGGCCAGCTGGGGGCAGCCGTTCGGGCCGGACGACGTGCTGGTCCTCTGCACGGACGGGGTGATCGAGGCCCGGCACCGCAGGAGCGGGGAGTTCTACCCGCTGGCGGAGCGGGTCGGGCCGCTGGTGCGGGGAGCTGCGCGCTCGGCGGGGGAGCTGGAGGCGGCGGTGGGGCGGGTGTACGCGGATCTGCTGGCGCACACGGGTGGGGAGCTGCGGGATGACGCGTTGTTGTTGCTGATCAGTCGGATGGACTGAGGGGGGGCACCGTAGCGGGGGGTGTGTTCGTGGGGGTGGGCTTTCGGGAGGGTGGGTGCCGGGGGGGGGGGGGGGGGGGGGGGGGGGGGGGGGGGGGGGGGTTTTTGGGGGGTCGGGCCGACATCGGGGGGGGGGGGGGGCCGGTGGGG
>NZ_JBVHIP010000076.1:0-7940 GCF_055560495.1 Kitasatospora sp. NPDC023176
AGCAGCGGGCTGTAGTCGCGGATCGCGTAGTGCTCGCCTTCGGCGTCGGGCCATCCGGCCTGTTCGACGATGTGGGTCCAGTCGGGCTTGGAGGGAGTGAGGACCAGCAGCACGGGGCGGCGCGGGTGGTCGGCGTCCAGGCGCCACAGGATCCGGTCGCCAGGGGCGGTGTCGGGGATTCCGGCCAGGACGGCGCCGTGCAGGGCGCGGGGGTTGGCGAGCAGATTGCGGCTGGCTGCGCGCAGGGGGTTGATGCGGACGCGGGAGAGGTAGGTCATCGGTTCACCAGCCCAGCAGGGCGAACGGGTCGTGGCCGCCGGCCTCCGTGGCCGGCTGCGTGATGGCGGCGGTCGGGTCCAGACCGGTGGGGACGCTGAGCCAGGCGTGGCGGATCCGCCGGCTGGAGAAGCCCCGTTCGCGGGGCGCGAAGGAGCGCGGCACGTCCTGCAGGCTGTCCTCGCCGACGGGGTCGTCGAAGGTCGCGGCGAGATCGATCCGGTGAGGGGAGAACGGCTCCGGACCGCGCCGGGCCCGTCGGCGGTAGGCGTTCTTCACTGCGTCACCCGCCTGCCAGGGCTCCTCGGCCAGAACGCCCTCCAGGCCGGCCTCGCGCACTCCGCCGAGGATGATCGGCTGGGTGGGGACACAGGAGCGACGGCCGAGGGCGAGCGGGAAGGCGGGACGCCGGATCGCCTCGGCGAGCGTGCTCACGAGGGCGACCGGGCCCTGGACCGCAGCGACGAACACCGCGTCCTGCAGGAAGTAGCGGTGGGTGACGTGGGTGTCCTTGACCGGGGAAGTCGGCTTCTGGACGCCCTTGGCGTTGACGCCGGCCTGCGGCAGCGGGCGACCCCGGTAGTCACTGACGGTGTGGTAATCGCGCAGCAGCGTACCCGGCTGGTCGACACGGACCCCCAGGCGCAGGCCGACCAGATCGGTAATGTCCGCCTCGCGCGGGCGACCCGCGGCAGCGGCGAGCAGCCCGAGGACGCCGGACTTGGTCGGCTGCGGCGAGGTGTCGCGGCGGTTGAATGCGCTGCGCCTGCCCCAGGACTGCAGCGGCGCGGCCAGGCGCAGGACGAGGACCGCCTGCTCCTGGGCGTCGCCGGCCGGGTCCGGCACGGTGGTGGGGTCGGCGGGCATCAGTTGTCGTTCACCCGCTCGGTGAGAACGGTGCGCAGGCCCTCGCGCAGGTCGGCGAAGGTGCGGTTGGTGCCGAAGGCCTCCGTCAGCCGCTGGCCGGTCTCGTCGGTGTCCTCGGTGAGGGTGTGGCAGACCCCGGCATACAGCGGGGTGTCGCCCCACTGGTCGGTGGCGGTAGCGAACTCCCTCGCGAGGCGGCGCGCGGACTCGGCGACGATGCCGCGGCTCGCCGGAACGGGGTTCTCGTACGCGGAGACGAGGTTGACCGGCTGGTCGGCGCGGACCACGACAGCGACCAGGCTGGGGCGGGTGCGGTGGGCGAAGGAATTGCCGTAGCCGGTCGGCATGGAGCGGGCGAAAGAGTCGACGAAGAGGTCGACGGCGTCGACGGCGGCCTTGTCGTCGCCGAGGTTGCCGCGTAGCTGGTGCAGGCCGACGGTGGCGTAGCGGTAGAGAGTGGCGGAGTTGAAGCCGATGGTGCCGATCATGCCGGCACCGGTCTCCTCCACGGTGTTCTCGTCGTCCACGGCCGTGTAGTAGTCGAACTCGAGCTCAGCGGCGTGCGTGGAGATCGCGTGGGCGACCTGAGTGGCGGCATCCACGTTCAGCCCGGGAATGTCGGCGACCATCCGCCCGAACAGGGCGACGTCCGCCGGGTGACCAGTCTGAAGCTGCTCCTTGACGGGCAGTGCCTTGACGGCCTCCTCGAGGCCCTTGGCGTCGAGGGCGGCGAGGTCTGAGGCGGTGTCGGCGACCAGGTCGACGATGCCGTCCAGCTGGCGGCGCCCGTAGAAGAGGAGGTAGGCGGTGTCGCCGCCCTTCTTGCCCGCGGAGATCTCGGTCGACTTGATCAGAGCGTCACCGATCCGCCGCGCGTCCTCGGTGTCGATGCCAGTGCGTTCGGCGATGCCTTTGGCGAGCTGGGCGGCGATCCGCTTGGTGCGGGTAGCCAGGTCCTGCGGGTCGCGGCTCTCGGCGAAGTGGATGCGGGTGGCACGCTTCCAGGCCTGGGAGGAGACGCGGGAGCGGCGCTTGCCCCCGAAGTAGGCCTCCTTCGGGTTGCCGTTGTCGTCCCGGTTGAGGTTGGCCGGCGGGACGGTCTGCAGGATGTGCACGTCGATGTAGAGGCGGTCGGTCATGCGCTACTCCTCGAAGAGGGTGGTCCGGTGATCGTGGTGGTACCCGGTGTGGCTGGTTGCCGGGGCGATCTCAGCCTTCGGTGGGGCTTTTGTCCTTCTCCTTCCAGGCCTGGTAGCCGACGGCCCACTTGAGCCGGATCTGCGGGCGTCGGTCCGCGCTGTGCCAGGCCTGGATGTCGGCCATCAGATGGTTGTAGTCCAGCGGCTGCCCGATGGTGCGCAGTTGGGTGATCAGGCCGCGTAGGTGGACCAGCAGCGCCGGCACGCTGGTGGCGCCGGCGAGTTGGGCGACCCGGGTGTCGAGGGCTTCTTCGCTGAACTTGCCGCTGCGGCGCAGGGTACGAAGGGCTTCGCCGAGTTTGATGCTGCGGCGGTGCATTGGCTTGGACTGGCTCTGCTGGTGGAGGCCGTAGAGGGCCAGGGCTGCGTGCTCGGCCTTCTGCTCGTCGGAGACCTCGTCGCGCAGCGCGAGTGCATCGTTGATCTCGCAGCTGTAGAGGGGCCACATCTTGGGGCTGTCCATGACAGGGCGGCCCAGGCCGGAGCGCAGGGCCGCGAGGTCCTCTCCGGGCGGCCTGCGCGGCTGCTTGGTGCGGGGGTCGATGCGCCAGGTGTGGTCGGGGGCGGTGAAGTCGTCCCAGTACCGGCGTCGCTTGGCGGCGGTGGTGTATTCAGTAGTCAAAGTCCGCTCCAGGGGCAGGGTCGGAATCGGGGCCGGAGTCGGGGGTGGGTCCGGTCTCGGCCGCCTTGGCGGCGGCCGCTTGCCGAAGGGCGTCGGCGTGGCGGGGGAGGATCTCGTTGACCTTTTGCCGGAAGTTGGCGCCGGCCGTGCCGAGCCGGTAGGTCTGCGTCTTGCCCGCTTTGCCGGGCTGGTCGAGGGTGCGGCCGCCGAACGTGGTGGCGGGTGCGGCCAGCAGGAGCGAGTTCGCCACTTCCCAGGCGAGGCGGTGGGCGACTTGCTCCCAGGCGAGTCGGCCCTGGTCCAGGACGTCCTCGTCGGTGCCGTCGTCGCGCACGCCAGTGAGTAGGCGGCGCACCTGGGGGTCGAGGGTATGAAGAAGGAGTTCGCCGGGGCGCTGGCCCTTGTCCCAGGGGATGGGGTCGGTGCCGGCGGCCCGGCGCAGGTCGGCGGAGAGGTTGTTGACGGCTTTCGCGAGGCGTTCCGCCTGTTCGGCGACGTCGAGGAGGAGCTCGTGGGCTTCGCTGTCCTGGTGGAGGGCGAGCAGTGGCAGGGGGATGGTGTCGTGGATGACGTCCTCGACGATGGCGGACTGGGTGCCGTAGACCATGCCGAAGGTTTCGACCTGCAGCTGGTAGTCGGCGTCGAGACTTCTGGTCTCCTGCAGGGCGCTGGCCTCGTCGAGCAGGATGCTGGTCTCGAAGCCGTCGGTGCTCTGGCGTGTCGGGGCGAGGAGGGCGTCCAGTCCACGCCAGGCGGCCTTGCCCTGGGTGTGGCGGCGTGGTCTGCGCTCCGGCAGGACCGACGCGGACTTCTTGGCGGGGGCCGTGAAGGTCCAGGCGGTGTGCGGCTCCAGCTCGGACATGGGCGTGAGCCGGTCACCGGCACTGATGACCACCCGGGCGACTTTCAGCTCGCTGGCCTCGTCCTGGTGCGGGATGAGTCGGATCCGCCGAGCCTGCCAGGTCCACAGGTCGAGGAGGCCCTCGGCCGCTCGCGGCTTCCACTCGGGGCCATGCGGGCCCCGCAGCCACTGCGGACTGCCGAGGCGCCCCGGTGGGGTGACCGGGAGGTTCAGCAGGAGAGTCTCGTACAGGGTGCGCCCGGTGGGGACGATGACGCCGAGCTGGCCGAGCGGGCCGGTGGGGTTCCCTGTGGTCTTGCCTGCCTTTACCTGGGGGTCGCCGACGACGCCGGTCTTGATCGCCGCGGTGTCCCAGCAGTGGGCGTGGACAAGCCAGTGGGCGGCCTGGGCCGGAGTCAGGTCGAGCGGATCGGCGTCGGTCCGGGTGGCGAACAGCGGGACGTTGTTGCCGCTGGCGGCGGTGGCCACGAGGGCGGCGGAGCCCTTGGTCTCGTCCTTCGCGGTCCGCAGCCCGGCCACCTGTCCGAACGGGGTAACTGGATCGAACAGGTCGAACTTCGCGCGGTGCTTGTCGAGATAGGCCTCGAGGCTGCAGAGCTCAGTCGGCGTGAACCTCCCCTGCGTGAACCGCTCGCCCTTTGCCCGGAGCGTCTGAGGCGCACCGGTGGCGTCGGCGACAACCGGCAGCAGGACCTGGCGCAGCACGGCCGGGAGCTGGGTGGAGAACTCGACGACGAGGCCTTCGAGCTCGTGGGCCCGGGCCAGTGCCTCGGCGATCCCCAGCGTCACGGGCGGCCCGCCGTCGACGGGCCGTGCCGTCAGCCACGGTTTTTCGGCAAGGTTGTACCCAGGCACGTGCTGTTCTCCCAACTAGCCCTGTTTAGGGCGTGGTTCGGGTTCATCGTGGCATCGCCGGGGGCCCGTTGTGGGACGAATGCTTGAATTGCCCCTCGGCCCCGCAGACTGCCGGTGCGGGGATGGCCCCTGGCCCTGTTTGCGAGCCGGGTTCGGCTGCAAGTCGGCCCCGCGGTCGCGGGGTTGAGGTGGTGGGTCGGCAACTCCCCGGCCCACCACCTCGCCGTCATCCGTACCGGCGTCCTCCGCTCACCACGAGGCCGAGAAGGTCGTCGTAGCGCAGGTGGTAGTCGCCGAGGACCGCGGCACCGTGCTCGTCGAGTTCGAGGGCCAGGCTGTACCGCAGCCATGGATGGTCACGCCAGCCCGCCAGCGGACCGAGCCCCTCCTCGGCCACCGCGCTCAGCCCGGCCGGAAGACGCACCGTCCCCGAGAGCACGTCGTCCAGCACCTCGGCCGCCACCTCGCCGTTCGGCCCGAGCTTGCGGCCTGTCACCGCGCGGACCTCCTCATCCCCGGTACGGCGTACCAGGACGACTTCCACACTCCGGCCCCCGTCTCGCACGAGCGCCTCGAACTGCCCCTCTGCCAGCCTGCTGTGAGCTCCGAAGTGCAGGCCTTCCAGGGTTGGCGCGCCGTGCTCGCCGGCCCGGGTCAGCACGTACTGGGACGCTTGCGCGCGACGCTCGGCCTGCCGCATCTCCCAGTCCTGCCGCGCCTGCGCCTCGGCCTCGCTCCACGCCGCCGGGACAATGGGCTCGGCGCCATACACCCGGGCGACCAGATCCGGCACCTGGCCGGGGATGGCCCAGGTGCCTTCGTCGGCCGTCGCTGCCCGACCGACCTCGGCGGCGGAGCGCAGCAGGAGGTAGCGGCCGTAGATTCGTTCGGAGGAGCGCAGGATGTGCGGCGCGCGGTCATCGTCGAGGTGGATGCCGGTGACGGCGACGGTGGGCCTCGACAGGAGACGGGGGCGCTTGACTCCATCGTGGCGGTGGAGGCGTCCGATGCGCTGGAGGAGCAGGTCCATGGGCGCAAGGTCGGTGATCAGAAGGTCAGCGTCGACGTCGAAGGACTGCTCCGCGAGCTGAGTGGCGACGACGATGAGTCGCTCGGGGCGCCCGGACCCTTCGGAGGGCGGTCCGAGGAGCTTCAGGACCTCCTGGGTGCGGTCAGCCCGGTGGCCTGCGTGCAGCCGCCCGTGCAGGAGGTGGACGTCGGTGCCGAATTCCTCGCGCAGTGCCTCGAACGTGGACTGGGCGCGGGCCACGGTGTTACGGATCACCAGGACGCACCCGCCGTCGACCAGGCGCTCCTTCAGGTAGTCGACGACGACCCCGTCCGCCTGACCGGCATCCTCCGGGGAGGTCCGGCAATCGGTCTGCGCTGGTAGCTCGTCGAGCACCTCGACCCGCACCTGGAGGTCATCGCGCCAGGACCCGGTGCTCTCGACCAGCAGCTTCGGCCCGCCGCCCTGTCCCGACCAGGCCGCCGTCACGCTCGGATAGCCCTGCGGCTCGGGAACCTCCAGCACCTCCGAAGGCTCAGCCGACTGCGTTCCGGCCAGGTAAGCCGCGACCAAGCGGCGCCGCTGCTCCGGCGGCAGGGTCGCCGACAGCAGCACCACCGGCACCCCGGCCTGCCCGAGCCACCACAGACCCTCCAGCAGGAACTGCGACATGTAGACGTCGGCGGCGTGGACCTCGTCGAGGATCACCACCTTGCCCACGAGGCCAGCCATGCGCAGCATCACGTGCTTGGTACGGGTCGCCGCGTAGAGGAGCTGGTCGATGGTGCCGACCGCGAACGGGCTCAGCAGACCACGGCGACGGCCGAGGAACCACTCGGCGGGCGCCCCGCGCTCCCCGGCCTCGCAGCCGTCGAAGCAGTCATCCCGCATTCCGAACGCGTCCACCGACGCGAAGCGGGCATCGGCGTTCTGCCCCCACTCCCCCGCGCCCTCCAGCAGGGCGCGCCACTCCTTGTTGAACATCCGCTTGCCGTGCAACAGGACGACCTGGTCCTCAAGCCCCTCATCGACATTGCGCAGCCACGACCGGAGCTGAGTGAACATCGGGTCCGCCGTCGCCTGGGTCGGCATCCCCAGGAACACCCCGTCCGCGCCGTAACGCGCGGCCATCACCTCGGCCGCCGCCAGCGCCGCCTTGGTCTTCCCCTCCCCCATCGGCGCCTCGACGACCACCAGCCCCGGCCCGCCCATCCGCCGCACCACGTCCAGGACCAACTCCTGCGAGGGCCTCGGCCCGTGGCCGAAGCGGTCCCGGAACGTCTCCGGCCCGGGCATGGCCAAAGCGCCCCACCCGCCGCGCAGGCCGAGCGCGGACCACGCGTCCGCCACCCGCTGCCGCGCCCGGGGCATCGTGACCCTCGCCAGATCGGGCTCGCCCTGGAAGTGCGCCTCGTCGCTGGCGATCCAGTCCGCCATCACCACGAAGCCCGCTAACTGGAGCTGCACCGCACGGCTCGGCACCAGCACGGGCTCCGCACCGGCAAGCGGCCGCTCACCTTCGTAGCCGAGTTCCCGGGAGAACACCTCCACCAGTGCCGACTGCGCCAGCTTCCAGGACGGCCCCTTCCCCTGCAGGTCCGCCTTCTTCGGGGGAAGCTGCCCCAACGTGGGGAACAACCCGTGGTGACCGGCGACCAGCGGCCACACCCAGTCGACCTGCCCCTCCGCCCAGCCAGCCTCCGCCAGCAGCACCCGCAGGATCCGGCCACCGGCCTTGTCATGCCGCCAGGCCGTCGCATTCACCGCGTACTTGTCCCACGACAGCCCCGACCCGCGAACAGCATCCGCGCCTTCCGCATCGAGATGCGCGAACGCCGGAGTGGCCTTGCCGAGATCATGGATCCCGCACAACCACGCGAACAGACGCCGCCCCTTCCACTCGCCGCCGGCCACAGCGTCCAGCCGCCGCCGCGTCACCAGCGGCAGGTAACGGTCCCAGATGACCTCGGCCACCGCGGCGGTATCCAGCATGTGTGACAGCAGAAGGTTGACCGTCCCACCGGCCCGCCCCGCGGACTTGCCCCACAACGCACCCAGCCAGCCCCTGACCTCGGACGGATACCCGTGCCAACGGTCCTCGACCATGCCCCAACCTCCACGTACGAGTACGCTGCGGAGGATAGAACCCACCACTGACATTGATGCTGATACTCAGGTTCCGGTGGTCGTGGCTCTGCCACTGACTGACGCCCTGCTGGGCTGTCCTCGAGTTGTTCTGTCCGGCTGCCG
>NZ_JBVHIP010000077.1:0-7508 GCF_055560495.1 Kitasatospora sp. NPDC023176
GTTGCTGGTGGGGAACGGGTTGATGCGGCGTGGTGGTGATTCTGTGGAGCGGTTGTTCGCGGGGTTGGGGCGGTTGTGGGCGGATGGTGCCGTGGGCTGGACGCCCCCCGTGGCCGCGGCGGCGGGGGCGTCGGGTGGACGGGTGCCTTCGTATGCGTTCCAGCACCAGCACTACTGGCTCCAACCCACCACCCCGGCACCGACCGGTGACGGCCGGATCGACCACCCGCTGCTGCGGGACGTCATGGAACTCCCCGACGACAACGGCGTGGTGCTGACGGGACAACTCGCCACCGCCGCGCAGCCGTGGCTCACCGAACACGTCATCTCGGGCTCGCCCCTGCTGCCCGCCGCGGCGTTCGTGGACCTGGCGCTCCGGGCCGGCGAACACGTCGGCTGCCCGGGGGTCGAGGACCTGACGTTGGAGACACCGCTGGTGGTCGCGGACGGCGTGCAGGTGTCCGTGACCGTCGGCCCCGACCGGGCGGGCCGGCGCAGCGTCTCGATCCACTCGCGCGCGGACGGCGAGTGGGTACGGCACGCGACCGGGACTCTGGGCGCCGTACCCGTCGCACCGCGGGAGCCCTGGGCACGGCAGTGGCCGCCGCACGCCGAAGCCGTCGACCTCGACGCCTTCTACGACGACCTGGCCGACGCCGGATTTGCCTACGGCACGGCCTTCCAAGGTCTGCGAGCGGTCTGGCGCGACGGTGACACCCTCTATGCGGAGGTGGCCGCACCCCCCGGCGACACCCGGTTCGCCCTGCACCCCGCCCTGCTCGACGCCGCGATCCAGATCGTGACCGTCGCCGACGACCGGGCGAAGATGCCGTTCGCCTTCGCGGGGATCTCCTGGTGGCGCGGCGCCGAGCACGCCAGGGTCCGGCTGACCGTGACCGGCCGGGACACCTGCGCGATCGGCCTCGCCGACCAGTCGGGCGCGCCGGTCGCCGAGATCGCCTCGTTGACCCTGCGTCGGCCGGCCGGGGCCACCACCCAGGACGTGCCGTACCAGGTGGCGTGGCCGGTCCTGGAAGCGGCGACCGCCGAACCGGACATCCCGGTCCACCACGCCACATCGCCCGTCGAGACCCTGCGGGTGATCCAGGACTTCCTCACCACGGACACCCCGCGCATGGTGGTCGCCACGCGCAACGCCGTGCCGGTTCGGCCGGGCGAGGACGTCGACCCGCAGGCCACCGCCGTCTGGGGCCTGGTACGGTCGGCCGCCACCGAGCACCCCGGCCGGTTCGTGCTGGTCGACGGTGCCGACGGCGACAAGGTCCGGCTGGCCGGCGACGAACCCCAGCTCGCGATCCGCGCCGGCGCCGTTCACGTCCCCCGCCTCGAACGGGTGCGGACCGAGCCGCTGCCCTCGCTGCTCGGCCCCGAGGGCACGGTGCTCGTCACCGGCGGCACCGGCACCCTGGGCGGCACGATCGCCCGCCACCTCGCCGTACGGCACGGCGTGCGGCACCTGCTGCTGGTCAGCCGGAGCGGCCCGGACGCCCCGCGCGCGGCCGCGCTGACCGCCGACCTGGCCGCGCTGGGCGCTACCGCCGACATCGTGGCGTGCGACGTGTCCGACCGCGAGGCGGTGGCGCGGCTGCTCGCCGAACACCCGGTCACCTCGGTGATCCACGCCGCGGGCACGCTGGCCGACACCGTCGTGGAATCCCTCACCCCGCAGCAGTTCGCGCGCGTGTGGGAGCCGAAGGCCCTCGCGGCGCGGCACCTCCACGAACTGACCTCGGACCTGGAGGCGTTCGTGCTGTTCTCGTCGGCGGCCGGTGTGCTGGGCGGCGCGGGCCAGGCGAACTACGCGGCGGCGAACGCGTACCTCGACGGCCTCGCCGCACACCGGCACGCCCAGGGACAGCCGGCCGTGTCGCTCGCCTGGGGCTACTGGGCGGAGGCCAGCGGCATGACCGGAGGTCTGACCGCCACCGACCGGCACCGCCTGGCCAGGGCCGGCGTACGGCCGCTGCCGACGACGGACGCGCTGGCCCTGTTCGATGCCGCGCTGACCGCGGGCACCCCCACCCTCGCCCCCGTCAGGTTCGACCTGCCGGCGCTGCGCCGCGCCGGCGACCCGCCCGCCCTGCTGCGGGAGCTGGTACGGCCCCGGCGCAGGCAGGCCGCCGACCGCGTGCGGACGCCGGCCGACGTGCTGCAACTCGTCGTGGGCCAGGTCGCCCTCGTCCTGGGGCACTCGTCACCGGAGGCGGTCAACCCCGACCAGGCGTTCACCGACATCGGGTTCGACTCGCTCACCGCCGTGGAACTGCGCAACCAGCTCGACGCGGACACCGGCCTGCGCCTGCCCGCCACGCTCGTCTTCGACCACCCGACACCAGCCCGCCTCGCCGCCTTCCTGCACACACGGCTGCACGGCACCGAACCCGACCCTCTGCTCGCCGAACTCGACCAGCTCAAGTCCACCCTGGACGCGGCAGCCGCCGACGCCGACTACGAGACCGTCGCGGCCCGCCTCGAAGCACTTCTCGCGGCCTGGACCGCCAAACGCACCGGCTCCGCGGCCGGTGTCGACGAGGCCAGCGACGACGAACTGTTCAGCCTTCTGGACGATGCGCACCGCAGGACCGAGGTCATCCGATCGGGCGAGTCCCGAAACGCTGAGGAGCAGTAGCGATGTCTGACGAAGAGAAGCTCCGCACTTACCTCAAGCGCGCCACGGCCGATCTGGGAGTGCTCAGTAGGCGCCTCGCCGACATGGAGGAGGCCGCGCGCGAGCCGATCGCGATCATCGGCATGGGCTGCCGCTACCCGGGCGGAGTGGAGTCCCCGGACGGCCTGTGGCGGCTCGTCTCGGACGGTGCCGACGCGATCACCGAATTCCCGCCGGACCGTGGATGGGACGTCGTCTACGACCCTGACCCGGACCGGCCGGGCACGACCTACAGCAGATCGGGCGGCTTCCTCGCCGACGGCGCCGGCTTCGACGCCGGGTTCTTCGGTATCTCGCCGCGCGAGGCACTGGCGATGGACCCGCAGCAGCGGGTGCTGCTGGAAACCGCCTGGGAGACCTTCGAGTACGCCGGCATCGACCCGACCACACTCGGCGGCAGCCGCACAGCCGTGTTCACCGGCCTGTGGTCCTCCGGCTACGGCAACCAGCCGCCGCCGGACCTCGAAGGTTTCCTCGCCACCGGAACAGCCACCAGCGCCACGTCCGGGCGGGTGTCGTATCTGCTGGGGCTGGAGGGTCCGGCGGTGTCGGTGGACACGGCGTGTTCGTCGTCGCTGGTGGCGATCCATCTGGCGGCGCAGGCATTGCGGGCGGGGGAGTGCTCACTGGCCCTGGCCGGTGGTGTGACGGTGATGGCGACGCCGGCGGGGTTCGTCGAGTTCTCGCGGCAGCGGGGGCTTGCGGCCGATGGGCGGGTGAAGGCGTTCGCCGAGGCGGCCGACGGTACGGCCTGGGGTGAGGGCGCCGGCTTGGTGCTGCTGGAACGCCTGTCCGACGCCCGCCGTAACGGCCACCGGGTGCTGGCGGTCGTCCGGGGCTCGGCGGTGAACCAGGACGGCGCGTCGAACGGGCTTGCTGCGCCGAATGGTCCGTCCCAGGAACGCGTCATCCGGCAGGCGTTGGCGAATGCCGGACTGTCGACGGCGGACGTGGACGCGATGGAGGCCCACGGCACCGGGACCACCCTCGGCGATCCCATCGAGGCTCAGGCACTCCTGGCGACCTACGGTCAGGACCGGGTGGAGCCGTTGTGGCTGGGGTCGGTGAAGTCGAACATCGGCCACACCCAGGCGGCGGCGGGTGTGGCGGGTGTGATCAAGATGGTGATGGCGATGCGGCACGGGCAGTTGCCGCCGACCCTGCACGTCGACGCGCCGACCTCGCACGTCGACTGGTCGGCGGGCCATGTCTCGCTACTCACCGAGGCCCGGCCGTGGCCGGAGACGGGGCGTCCCCGCCGCGCCGGCGTGTCGGCGTTCGGCATCAGCGGCACCAACGCGCATGTGGTGATCGAGGCGGCTGCTGAAGAGTCGGTCGGGGTTTCGACGGGGTCCGCGGGCGGGATGGTGCCGTGGGTGTTGTCGGGGAAGTCGGATGTGGCGTTGCGGGAGCAGGCACGTCGGCTGGGGGCGTTCCTGGCCGGGCATCCGGGAGTCGGCGCGGTTGCGGTGGGTCGGGCGTTGGCGGGGCGGTCGCGTTTCGATCACCGTGCGGTGCTGAGCGGTGTGGAGGCTCTGGAGGCCCTGGCGGAGGGTCGGTCGGTGCCGGGTCTGGTCACGGGGACGGTCCGTCCGGTGGGTCGGTCGGTGTTCGTGTTTCCGGGGCAGGGTGCGCAGTGGGTGGGTATGGGTGGGGAGTTGTACGGGTCGGAGCCGGTGTTCCGGGGGGTGATCGATGCGTGTGCTGCGGCGTTGGCGCCGTACACGGACTGGTCGTTGGTGGAGGTGCTGGTCGGTGGTGGTGCGCTGGAGCGGGTGGATGTGGTGCAGCCCGCTCTGTTCGCGGTGATGGTGGCGCTGGCGGAGTTGTGGCGTGCGCATGGTGTGGAGCCTGATGCGGTGGTCGGGCATTCGCAGGGGGAGATCGCGGCGGCGTATGTGGCGGGGGCGTTGTCGTTGGAGGACGCCGCCAAGGTGGTCGCCCTGCGTAGCAAGGCCCTGGTCGCCCTGGCGGGGCAGGGCGGGATGGTGTCGGTCGGCCTCGGGCATGAGCGGGCCGACGAGTTCGTGGCCCGCTGGGACGGCCGGCTGACGGTGGCGGTGGTCAACTCGGCGGACAGCGTGGTGGTATCGGGTGATCTGGACGCGTTGGACGAACTGCTGGCGGCCAGTGAGGCCGACGGCATCCGCGCCCGCCGTCTGCCGGTGGACTACGCCGCCCACTCCGTGCAGGTCGAGGCGATCCGAGAGCACCTGCTCGCCGACCTGGCCGACATCACACCCCGCTCGGCGGCGATTCCCTTCTACTCCACGGTCACCGGCGAGCCGCTCGACACCTCCGCCCTCGACGCCGGCTACTGGTACCGCAACCTCCGCGAACCCGTGCTGTTCGACCACACCACCCGTGCGCTGCTCGACCACGGCCACACCGTCTTCGTCGAGGTCAGCCCGCACCCGGTCCTGGTCTCCGCCGTCGAGGAGACCGGTCACCACCACGGCTCCGACCTTCTCGTCACCGGCACGCTCCGGCGCGACCAGGACGACTTCCTCACCTCGCTCGGCCGCCTGCACGTCCATGGTGTCCCGGTCGACTGGAGGTTCCCGGACGACACCGAGCCCGTCAGCCTGCCGACGTACGCCTTCCAGCGCCAGCCGTACTGGCTGCGGCCCGTCCCGACGGCGTCGGGCGACCACCCCCTGCTCAGCACGTTCGTGGAACTGCCCGACGGCGCGGTGCTCAGCGGACGGATCTCGCTCGCCACCCACCCGTGGCTGGCCGACCACGCCGTGCGGGGCTCCGTCCTCCTGCCCGGCACCGCGTTCGCGGAAATGGCGGCCTACACGGCCGGCCGGCTCGGCCACGCGGTCGAGGAGCTGGTGCTCGAAACGCCGCTCGTCCTCGACGACGCCCCGGTGCACCTCCAGGTCGTCGTGGGCCCCGAGGACGACGGCCGCACCCCGCTCACGGTGTACTCGCGTGACGGCGACGAGTGGGTGCGGCATGCCACCGGGACCCTGGGCGAGGAGCCGGTGCTGAGCGCCTGGGACTGGCCGTCGGCCGGTGAGCCCCTTGACGTCGACGGGCTCTACGACTCGCTGTCCGTGCTCGGCTACGAGTACGGACCGGCGTTCCAGGGCGTCACGGCGGCCTGGCGGGTCGGCGACACCGTCTACGCCGAGGTGGAGCTTCCCGCCGAGGAACCGTTTGCCCTGCACCCCGCGCTGCTCGACGCCGCACTGCACCCCATGGCGTTCCTCACCGACCGCACCGGCCTGCCGTTCGCGTTCACCGGAGTGGCGATCCGGCCCGCGGGCAGCCGGACGCTGCGGGTGCGCCTGTCCGCCACCGGGCCGGACACGTACACCGTGGCCGTGGCCGATCCGGAGGGCACCCCGGTCGCGGTCATCACGTCGCTGACCGTCCGGGACGCCACCGCCGTCCCGGACAGCCTGTACGCACTCGACTGGCTGCCCTTCGAACGGCCGGCCCTCGAACCGGCATCGACGGGCGGCGACCTCGCGGACCTGGTCGTCTACGAGGTGCCCGGGCCGCCCGGAGCGGACACCGTCGAGGCGGCGTACGAGAGCGCGCAGAGCGTACTCGCCGTGATCCGGGACCACTTGGCGGGCGAGCGGACGCGGCTGGCGGTCGTCACCCGCAACGCCGTCGCCGCCGCACCCGGTGACGTGGTCGGCCTCCACCACTCGATGGTCTGGGGCCTGGTCCGCGGCGCGCGGGCCGAGCACCCCGACCGGTTCGTCCTGGTCGACGCCGACCCGACCTGGGACCCCGCGCTGATCGCCGGCACGGACGAGCCGGAACTGGCGGTACGCCAAGGGGCGCTGCGCGTCCCCCGCCTGGTCCGCGTCGGCGCGAGCCTCACCCCGCCGGACGGGGCCTGGCGGCTGGAGGACACGGGCACCGGCAGCATCGACGACCTGGCGCTGGTGCCCCGCCCGGAGCTCATGGATCCGCTGGGGCCCGGGCAGGTCCGGATCGCCATGCGGGCGGCCGGACTCAACTTCCGGGACGTGCTGATCGCCCTCGGGGTCTACCCCGGCGAGGCCCTGATGGGTGGCGAAGGCGCGGGCGTCGTCCTCGAAACCGGTCCGGACAGCCGGTTCCGGCCCGGCGACCGCGTCATGGGCCTGGTCCCCGGAGCCTTCGGCCCGGTCACCGTCGCCGACCAGCGGCTGCTGGTCCGGATGCCCGACGACTGGTCGTTCGCCAGGGCCGCGTCCGTGCCCGTGGCGTTCCTGACCGCGTGGTACGGCCTGCGCGACCTGGGCGGGCTGAAGGCCGGTGACCGGGTCCTGATCCACGCCGGCACCGGCGGCGTCGGCATGGCGGCGATCCAACTGGCCCGGCGGCTCGGGGCGGAGGTGTTCGCCACTGCCGGCCCGGCCAAGTGGCACACCCTGCGCGCCCTGGGACTGGACGAGGACCACATCGCCTCGTCGCGCACCCTGGAGTTCGAGCAGAAGTTCCCGCCCATGGACGTGGTTCTGGACTCGCTGTCCGGCGAGTTCGTCGATGCCTCCCTGCGGCTGCTCGGGCCCGGCGGCCGGTTCGTGGAGATGGGCAAGACCGACATCCGCGACGCGGCCGACCATCCCGACATCGTCTACCGGGCGTTCGACATCGCCGACGCGGGGCCGGAACGGCTCGGCGAGATCCTGGACGCCGTCGTACGGGCCTTCACGGACGGCGAGTTCGCACCGCTGCCGTTGGAGGTACGCGAGGTCCGGGACGCGGTCGACGTGTTCCGGTTCATGAGCCGGGCCGCTCACATCGGGAAGATCGTCCTCACTGTTCCCGCGGACTTCGATGCGGCCGGTACGGTGCTGATCACCGGTGG
>NZ_JBVHIP010000078.1:0-7312 GCF_055560495.1 Kitasatospora sp. NPDC023176
CGGACTACTGGTCACGAAATGCGCGAGCGCCTGCCGGTTGCCGTCCTCGCCCAGCCGGGCCGCCATCGGCTCCACCGACTTGCGCCCGCCGTCCACCAGCAGCCCACGCACATAGACCTGTCCCCAACGGCGCTGATCGTTGCGGGTAAACGCCTCGAACAGCTCCGCCGTGAACGCCTCCAGGTCCTCCCAGACCTCAGCCATCTCCCCAGGTGTCACACACCCTCAACGACGCAACCCACCAACGGACACGCCATACCAAGACGAACCTGACCAAGCCCTACTAGGCGGACCAGATGCCGCCGTCGCCGTAGGTGAAGACGGAGTCACCGGCGCCCGCGTACGCGTTGCTGAGAGCGAAGGTCGCGGTACCGGGCCGGTAGACGCCGTAGGCGGTGCGCCCCTGGTTGCTCCAGTCGCCGATGACGGGAAGGTCGCCCTTCACGCCGTAGGCAGCGGTGGTGACGGTGCCATCGTCGTGGCGTAGGGCAATGACGTTCTGGCCGCCGTCGTTGGTGCCGGGGCGGAAGACGCCCATCTGGGTGTGGCCGACGCCGTCCCAGTCGCCGACGATCGGAGTATCGCCGGCCTGGCCGAGGGCTGCCGTCGACACGCTGCCGTCATCGTGGCGGACGACGTACGTGCCGGTGCTGGGGCGGTAGACGGCAATCTGGGCATGGCCGTTGTGGTCCCACATGCCGGGGACGGGGATGTCGCCGGCCTGGCCGAAGGAGAAGGAAGTGGCGCTGGTGTCGTCGTGGCGGACGGCGAAGGTGTTGGTGGAGGGACGGAAGATTCCGAGCTGGTCGTGGCCGATGCCGTCGAAGTCGCCGGTCATCGGGAGATCGCCGGTTTGGCCGAAGCCGACCGTCGTGGTGCCCCCGTTGGTGTCGCGCAGGGCCCAGGTACCGTCCCGGAAGACACCGACGGTGGTGGCCGCGCCCACGCCCCAGCGGCCGGACACGGGCAGGTCACCGCTGTACGTCGACGGCTTGGCGTCCGTCGGGAAGACGGGGGCCGGGCCGCCCGTGGTGAGGCCGGCACTGGAGGCGCAGGACCAGGCCCCGGGGCCCTGGTCGGCGAGGATCTTCTCGGCGATGAGGATCTGCTGTTGCTTGGTCGCGAGGTCTGGTCGCGCCGCGTAGGCGGTGCCGCCGTAGTACTTCCAGTTGGCCATGGTGATCTGAAGGCCGCCGTAGTAGAGCCCATTGGCGCTGACGATGCTCCAGTCGCCGGTGCTCTCGCACATGGCGACGCGGTCCCAGGTGGTGACGGAAGCTGCGGAAGTGGTGCCGGCGGTCAGGAGTGGTGCCGCGGCGGCAGCGGCGCATGTGACGAGTAGGGCAGCCTTGCCAAAGCGAGTGACGGATGGAGCGGAGGGCATGGCGGGCATGTAGGAGGCCTCGCAATCAGATGCAGCGTGGACGGAAGTCGTTTGGACGGGTGACTGGTTGGGGGGCGACGGGGGCAGGTCGGGATGGCACGGCCTGCCCCCGGTGAGGCGGTGGGTCAGGACCAGGTGCCGCCGTTGCCGTAGGTGAAGACGGAGTCGGCGGTGTCGGCGTAGGCGTTGCTGAGGGCGACGGTGGCGGTGCCGGGCCGGTAGACGCCCTAGGTGGTTCGGCCCTGGTTGCTCCAGTCGCCGACGACGGGAAGGTCGCAGCGCCCATCTGGGTGTGGCCGACCCCGTCCCAGTCGCTGACGATCGGGACGTCACCGGCCTGGCCGAAGGCTGCCGTCGACACGCTGCCGTCATGTCGTAGTGCCGCGCCGCGAACGTGCTGGTGCCGGGCCGGAAGACACCGAGCTGGTCGTGGGCCGACACCGCCGAAGTCACCGGTCATCGGAAGGTCCCCGGCCTGGCCGAAGCCGACGGCTGTCGTGCCGCCGTCGGCATCACGCAGCGCTCAGGTGCCGTCGCGGAACACGCCGTCAGTGGTGGCCGATCCAACGCCCCACCGGTTGGCAGGGAGCGGAAGGGTCAGACCGGCAGGCCGGCCAGCGCGGCGATGACGCCGAGGGTCGGATTCTGCCCTCCCGCCGTACGCACGGCCGGTGCGCCCACCGTGGTACGCACGCCGACGGCTGTCCGACTGCCGCCGGCAGCCAGCGGGGTCCGGCCCCGGGCGAACGGCACATGCCCGGGGCCGGAGTGCGGTGGATCGCGGTCAGCGGGTGGGCGTCAGCTCCAGGTGCCGCCGTTGCCGAAGGCGAAGACGGTGTCGGCCTGGCCGGCGTAGGCGCCGCTCAGAGCGAAGGTCGCGGTGGACGGGCGGTAGATGCCGTACGTGGTACGGCCGGTAGCGCTCCAGTCGCCGACGATCGGCAGGTCGCCGGGCTGGCCGTACGCCGCGGTGGACACCGAGCCGTCGTCGTGCCGCAGGGCGAAGGTGCCCGTCGAGGGCCGGAACACACCCATCTGCGCGTGCCCGGTGCCGTCCCAGTCCCCCACCACCGGCAGGTCGCCGGACTGGCCCAGCATCGCCGAGGTCACCGAGCCGTCGTCGTGCCGAACCGTGAAGGTGTTGGTCGACGGCCGGTAGACCGCCATCTGCGCGTGCCCGTTGGCGTCCCAGTTGCCCGGCACCGCGAAGTCACCCTGTTGCCCGAAGTTCAGCGAGGTCGCGCTGCCGTCGTCGTGCCGCAGGGCGAAGGTGCCGGTCGAGGGCCGGAACACGCCCAGTTGCGAGTGCCCGGTGCCGTCCCAGTCCCCGACGATCGGCATGTCGCCCGGCTGCCCGAAGTTCAGCGTCCCGTCCGCGGGCCCCGAGGCGTTCGTGATCCGCAGCGCCCACGTCCCGTCCCGGAACACGCCGACCGTCGTCGACCTGGACCCCGGCCAACGCCCCGCCACCGGCACGTCACCGCTGTACGTCGACGGCTGGGGGGCGACCACCTGGTCGTCGATCACGCTGTTGTTGCGGGCCGGCTTGAACGTGCCGTGGCCGGAGTAGTACGGGTACGGGATGACCCGGTGACGGACTCCGTCGCCGGTGAACTCGTAGCCGTAGTAGGAGTTGTGGCCGCTGTCGGCCCACTGGTCGAAGATGACGATGTGTCCGGCGTAGGCCGCGCTGTCGTTCAGCAGCGAGTCACCGGGCTTGAGGTCGTCCTTGCTGCCGAGCCAGGAGGCGACGCCGCTGGGCACGAACCTGGTGGTGTCCAGACCCGGGGTGTCCAGCTTCCACGCCATCGAGGCGTAGCCGGAGCAGTCCTTGCGGTACCCCTGGTAGGTCTCGCCGGTGTGGGTGTACTGGAGTCCCTGGCCCACCCACGAGTCGGCACGGGCGATGACCTCGGACCGGGTGATGGACGGCCCGGCGGCCAGCTCGGAGGCGACTCCGTCCGCGGACGAGCGGTGGGTGGTGATCGGCGTACTCGGCCCCTGGCCTGCGCCGCCCTTGTCGTTGTCGACGACGCCACCGGACGGTATGGGGGCCGCGATCCCGGTCGGCTGGGCACTCACCGGACCTATGCCTATGGCGAGGACGGACAGTCCTGCTGCCACCAGGACCGAGGTCGTGCGGGCTGCGGAACGCGAGAGGGACATGGGTTCTCCGAACTGGACGTGGGTGGATCGGGTGGAATTGCCGAAGGGTGCGCGGCCGCGGTGGGTCCTCGTGGCCTACCGGCTCGATCAGCGATGGAGACTGATGGTGTAGCCGCACAGACCGGTGCCTCGCCGAGGCGAGCGCGTCGGCGATGAGGTGCCGGGTTTTGGCCCGCGCGGTGGTGCCGGGGCGGTTGGGTCTGCACCTGACGGCAGCGGGGCAGGCGTGCTGCTGGGCGCCACCGCAGTGGCCTGGGCGCCGGTGTCGAGGCCGGCTCAGGCGAATCCGCTGGCGGCGACGGCGCACAGCGCGGCGGCAGCGCGGACGAGGGTCGAAGCCTTAATGGCTACAGGGGTCTCCCGGGGTCGGGCGCGGAAAACAGGTGATTGAGCATCAGGGCGATGGCTGTAGAGATGCGGCCTGGAAGACACGCTCAGGGCGTGCCGGCAGGACGTGCGGCGTCGTCAGGGCGCGGCACGGCAGAAGGGCGCCGGCGAAGGCTCGGAGGTGACAGGAAGGCGGTGAATCGATCGCGGCCCGGGTTCGTGCCGTTGGCCCGGATGCCGGTCGGACGGTGCCGGGCGAGCGTGCGTGGTGTTCAACCGGTGGTGATGCTCTCGTGTGCCGTGAGCGGATCGGGCGACAGGTAGCGCCGGTTCAGCCGGGGCGAGGTCCGGTGGCTTCGGGCGATCACGGTGTGGGCGCGCTGGAGGGCACTGGCTCGTCGGGGGAGTCCAGGGGCAGCACGTAAAGTAGCAGGTCGACCCGTCCGGGTTCGTGACGTGCGCTGACGTGCTGGAGTCCGTCGCCGGACAGGGAGTGGGCCCACAGGGCGTCCACGTCCTCGGCTTGGTGGTTCGACTGGACGCCGTCGTCGGACTGTCGGGGGATCAGGCTGGCGTAGATGATCTCCATGACCGGCTCGTCCGCCCCATCCGAGCCTCTCCAGGGCCACGGCCGGGGCGGGGGCGCCAGCCGTGGCCGCCAACGCCGCGGAAGGCAGGAGGCGCCTCGCTGCTGCCGTCGGCCAGCCGGGACAGCGTGGTGAACGGCTCATGGAACGGCTCTGGATACCGCTCGGCGACGTCTGGGGTGACGACCACGTGATCCGACGACATGAGGAGGTCGAAGCCGAGCCCCTCCGTGATCCGTGCCCAGTCGCGCAGCACGCCGGGATCGGTCCCCGGCCCGAAATTCATTACGTTCACGCCAAGTTGCATGGCCCGAGGCTATCTCCGCAACCGTGGCGCACGGAACCAAATCCTCCCGGTGAAAGCCGCAGTCCCCCGTGGTTCTCCCGGTAGAACCATGAGATGGCCGTGAATCTCGACGACATCGACCGGGTGGTCCTCCAGACGGTGAAGCTGCGGGCGTTCAACCCGCGGGCGGTCGAGTGGCAGCGCATGCACGCCGTCGCCGCCGTGTTCCACCTCCAACACGGCCACCTCGACCCCACCGACAAGACCCAGCATGGCGAGCTGATCTCCTGGCTCGACCGGCAGCGCTACCTGAACGGCCAAGGCCTCCTCGACGCCGCGCGCGTCTCGGAGCTGGACGCGCTCGGCATGATCTGGTCCAAGCACGCCAACGCCTGGGAACGCGGCTACGCCTACGCCCGTGCCTGGGCCGCCCACCACGGCCACCTCGCCATCCCCGCCACCGAGAAGCTCGACGGCCACGCGGTCGGCGCCTGGATGCGCCGTCAGCGCAAGGCCGAGGCCCTCGGCGCCGACAGGCCGCCAAGCTCGACGCGCTGGACGAGCTGTGGCGCCTGGAGCCGGACCGGAACAGGTCGTACCGCCGCCTGCTCGCCTACCTCGCCGCCGGCGGAACCCTGGACGGCCCCGCCAACCGCACCGGCGGCGAAGCCGACCCCACCTTCCGCCCCGGCACCTGGCTGCGCAAGCAGGACAAGGCCCGCACCGAAGGGAAGCTGACCGACCACCAGGCTGCGCTCCTGGACGCGCTCACCCGGCACGCCGAGACCGTTACTGGCTGATCCCACCCGCAAGACCCCGCCGTCCCGGCCCACCGTGGGCCGGGACGGCCGCCCGTACCCGTTCCCGACTCCCGGAGGTACCGCGCGATGACCGACACCACCCGCCCCGACCCGGCCCGCCTCGCCCCGGCTGGAGCTGGCCCTGTCCAGCAGCCGGCCCGCGCCCGCCGACGGGACCTGGGCCGCCCGATCCTCGGTTCCCCGCTGGTGCGCGGCTCGGTGTGGCGGCGCTGGTCCGGCCACGACGGTATTCGCACCCTCCACCAGGGCGCGGACCTGGCCAGCGGCTGGACCGAGAAGGACGTCGACGGCCTGGACGGCTGGGCGGCCCTGGTGGATGGTCGGGTCGTCCTCGGTGCCCGCCCGGACGGTGGCCTGCCGGAGCCCGTCGTCCACGCCGAGGCGTGGGAGGCCGGCCGCGACGCTGCACGCCGTCCTCGCCCAGCACCCCGATCGCACCCCCTTCACCCAGGACGAGGACGACGAGGACGTCGACCAGGAGCACGGGCGGCTCGGCGCCGTCCGCAGCCGGGTCCGCTGCCGGGCGGCCGGAATGACCCTGGAGACCATCCAGCAGGCCCTGCACCGAGCCCGGGACGGCGAGCGCACCGCTGACCGGCACGCCGATGCCGGAGACGAGACCGCCTACACCACCGCCAGGACGTCGCCGCCAGCGCCCGCGAGGCCGCCCACCAGGCCCGCCAAACCACCGACGTTGTCCACCGCCGCCTCTCCGGTACCGCCGCCCAGCCCCTCTACACCGCCCTCGACCGCGCCAGCCTCCACGCCCTCACCGACGACGACCACCAGGCCGTCCGCGACCTCACCCACCACCTCGACCCCGCCACGCTGCGCCAGGTCATGAGCTGGCTGGAGCGCATCCGCGCCGCAGCCTTCGCGCTGCGCGGCACCGAGGCGGAGAGGCCCGCCCGGCCCGTCGTGCGGCGCAGCGGATTCTGACGGCTCGTTGCCTGGTGAAAGGTGTTGACCTTGCTGTTCGGCGGGCGTTGGATGGGCGCTCCCGGACCGGCCCCCCACACCCGGCCTGCCGCGCACAGGAAGGACCGTGCCCTGTGACCGACCCCAACGCCGATCGCCCCCACACCAGCCGCCGCCGCGAGTGCGAGGACTGCCAAGCCGGACCGGACACGGGCGACATCCGCACCATCTCGATCGGCCGAGACGGAGCCGTCACCGCGATCTGGCACACCGACCGGTGCCCCACCGATCGACCAGATCCTGAGGGAGGCCGGCGTCGCGAAGGCCAAGCAACAGGACGCGCGGGCCAAGGAAGCCTTCCCCGCCGCCCACAGCCGGCTACGGGATGCCGCTGCCGCGCTCCCGTCCGGAACCGCCGCGGGCCCGTTCATCGCGGCTCTGCTGGAACTCGTCCAGACCCAGGCCGACGACACCGGCTGCTTCGTCGCCCTGCCGACGTGGGCCGAGATCCTGGACCGGCACTTCCCGCCGAAAGACCCGGCCTGAAACGCACAGCGGATCCGGGGGGCAGCGGCGCTTCATCGCAACCCGGGTGTGTGGGGCGAGCCGGTCTTCGCCGTCCCGCCTGAGATGCAGGGAGGCCGCCACCTCATGGGTGGCGGCCTCCTGTGCCTTCTTGGGGCCCGGGCAGCCTACCGCCGGCCCCTGACCCCGCTGGGGGCGCCCCCAGCGGGGTGATGGGCCGGCGGTGGTGTTCCCGTCGGGGGGGTGGTGGGTTGGGTGGTGGCGGCTGGGGGCCACGACCCCGGTCTCGACACGCGGG
>NZ_JBVHIP010000079.1:0-7134 GCF_055560495.1 Kitasatospora sp. NPDC023176
CGCTTTCGGCACCGGCGCGCCCTTCGGCTCGGGGCGCCACTCGCCCGCTCGCGGTCTGCGGCAGGGCCACCGGCTCGGACGGCTCGGCGACGGTCGGCTCGTGGGCGAGCAGGCCGGCGATCTTCTCCAGGGCCGCGGCGGCGGCCTGGTAGCTGTTCAGGAACATCGCCAGCTGGTCGATCGGGTCGAACAGGCGGCGCAGGTAGAGCACGAAGGCGGTCAGGACGCCCAGCTCCAGCGCGTCGTCGGCGACCAGGTAGCCGCCCAGCAGCACGATGCCGGTGGTCCAGATGTTGGCGGTGACGCGGGACAGGCCGACGTACCGGGCGAGCTCCAGGAAGCCCTCCGCGTTGGCGGTCGAGGACTGCCCGTTGACCACCGCGAAGGCGGCGTCGTTGGCCTTCTCGCGGCGGAAGGCCTGCACCGGGCGGATGCCGTTCATGGTCTCGGTGAAGCGCACGATCATCGAGGCGGCGGCCGTCCGCGAGCGGCGGTAGACCCGGCGGGAGCGGGTGCGGAAGGAGTGGGCGATCAGGGCCAGCGGAAGGAAGGCCACCAGCGAGGCCAGACCGAGCCGCCAGTCCAGCACCACCAGCAGCACCGAGATGTAGCAGACCGACAGGAAGACGGTCAGCAGCTCCTGGAGGCCCTCGGAGAGCAGTTCGCGCAGCGCGTCGATGTCGCTGGTGGCCCGGGAGATGATCCGGCCCGAGGTGTAGCGCTCGTGGAAGTCCAGGCTGAGCCGCTGGGCGTGCCGGAAGATCCGGCCGCGCAGGTCCAGCAGGACGTCCTGGTTCACCCGGGCGCTGATCTTGATGAACGCCCACTGCAGCGCCGGGCTGAGCAGCGCGCAGCAGAGGTAGCCGGCCACCACCGCGACCAGCGGGCCCGAGTCGTGCTCGCGCAGCGCCGGGATGGCGCGGTCCATCGCCACCGCGACCAGCAGCGGGCCGGACTGCAGGGCGGCCTGCTGGACCAGGATCACCACCATCGCGACGGCGATCCGGGCCCGGTGCGGGCCGAGCAGTGAGCGCAGCAGCGCCCGGGGCGCGCCGGGCGGGACGGGGATGTCCTCCTCGTCGGCCGGGGGCGGGGGCAGCTCCTCCTCGGCGGGCGCCGCCCCGGCGGGCTTCGCCCGGACGGACTCCGCCTCGGCGGGCTCGACGGTGGTGGTCATCGGCTGGGGCTCCCCTCGGGTACGAGGGCGGCCTCGCCCGACATCAGTTCGCGGTAGTGCGGGCAGTCCCGCAGCAGTTCCTGGTGGGTGCCGACGGCCTCGATCCGGCCGTCCGCGAGCACCGCGACCCGGTCGGCGAGCAGCACGGTGCTGGGGCGGTGGGCGACCACCAGGGCGGTGGTGGTGCCGAGCACCTCGCGCAGCGCCCGCTCGACCAGCGCCTCGGTGTGCACGTCCAGGGCGGAGAGCGGGTCGTCCAGGACCAGGAAGGGCGGGTCGCCGACCACCGCGCGGGCCAGGGCGAGGCGCTGGCGCTGCCCGCCGGACAGGCTCAGGCCCTGCTCGCCGACCTCGGTCTCCACCCCGGCCGGGAGCTTCTCGACGAAGCCGGCCTGGGCGGTGGCGAGGGCGGCGAGCAGCTGCCGGTCGTCCGCGCCGGGGGCGCCCATCAGGACGTTCTCCCGGACGGTGGCGGAGAACAGGGTGGGCTCCTCGAAGGCGACCGCGACCAGTCGGCGCAGCTCCTCCCGGGGCAGCCCGGCGATGTCCCGGCCGTCCAGGGTGATCCGGCCGCCGGTGGCCTCGTACAGCCGGGGGAGCAGCGCGGTCAGCGTGGTCTTGCCGCTGCCGGTGGCGCCGACCAGGGCCATCGTCTCGCCGCTGCGGATGTGCAGGTCGACGCCGGCCAGCAGGTCGGGGGTGCCGTCGGGGGCGTCGGGGTAGCGGAACCGGACGCCGGTGAGGCGGATGCCGTCCGGCGCGGTGCGGAGGCCGTCCGGGGTGCCGGGCGCCCCGGTGGTGCCCTGGTCCTCGGGCTCGGGCTCGTCGATGACCTCGAAGAACCGGTCGGTGGCGGTGGCGGCCTCGTTGGCGTAGGCCAGCAGCCAGCCGAGCGACTCGACCGGCCAGCGCAGGGCGAGCGCGGTGGAGAGGAAGGCGACCAGGGTGCCGGCGCTCAGCTCGTCGTGGGCGACCAGGTAGGCGCCGACGGCCAGCGCGCAGCCGAGGGCGATCTCCGGCAGGCCGACGATGACCGCCCACAGGTTGGCGAGCTGGTGGGCCTTGCGCAGTTCGGTGCGGCGCAGCCGGTGGGACTGCGCGCGGAAGTGCTCGGCCATCGTGCGGTGCCGGCCGAAGGCCTTGAGGATGCGGATGCCGAGGACGGACTCCTCGACCACGGTGGCGAGGTCGCCGTTCTGGTCCTGGGCGAGCCGGGCGGTGACCGAGTAGCCGGACTCGAAGCGCTGGGTGAGCACCAGCAGCGGTACGGCGGGCGCCAGGACGATCAGGGCGAGCCGCCAGTCCTGGGCGAACATCAGCACGGTGCCGGCCAGGAACGTCACCGAGTTGACGATCAGGAACACCAGCGGGAAGGCCAGGAAGAGCCGCATGGCGTTCATGTCGGTGGTGGCCCGGGAGAGCAGCTGGCCGGAGCCCCAGCGGTCGTGGAAGGAGACCGGCAGCCGCTGGAGCTTGGCGTAGAGGTCGGCGCGCATGGCCGCCTCCAGCCGGCCCAGTGGGCGGGACAGGACCACCCGGCGGGTGTAGAACAGTGCGGCCTCGACCAGACCGAGGAGCAGCAGCAGGCCGACCGGCGGCCAGAGCGCGTCGAGGTCGTGCCGGGCGAGCGGACCGTCGACGATCCGGCCGAGCACCACCGGGACGGCGAGGGTGCTCAGCATGGCGAGCGAGGCGGCCGTCACCGAGACGACGAGCCGGCCGCGTACGGCCCGGGCGTACGGCCAGAGGCGCAGCAGCGAGCGGACCGTGGAGCGGTGGCTTCCGGTCGGGTGGTCGGCGTCTTGTCTGTTCTCGGCCATCGCGGTGAGGGTAGGCAGAGAGCCCGTCACTTCTCATCTGGTTTTTCGCCCCTGTCGGTGGCGCCCGGCGAGAACCGGCCACCCGCACGGGCGAGGCGGAGGCGCGATGCGGGGCGCGCGGAGCCGTTCGTGCAGGGAGGAGTGCGCCGCGCGCCTCTTGCGAGCGCCTGCCGAACGGCCGATTACATCTCCTGACGGATGTTCATGAGGAGCGAGTGACAGGAGTGTGGACATGACGGTCGACACCGAGCCCACCCCCGGCCCCGGATCCGCGACAGTGCGGGTGAGGGCTCAGCTCAGCCTCAGCACCACCGCCGCGCGCAATCTGGCGACGACGACCAAGTCGAAGCCGCAGATGCAGGAGATCACCTCCCGCTGGCTGCTCAAGATGCTGCCGTGGGTGCAGGTCAGCGCCGGTACGTACCGGGTCAACCGGCGGTTGAGCTACGCCGTCGGGCGGGGCCGGGTGGGCTTCGCGAAGACCGGGTCCACGGTGACGGTGATCGCCCCCTCGCTGGCCGAGGTGCCGGTGCTGCGCGGCTTCGAGGACCAGGAGGTGCTCACCGAACTCGCCGGCCGGTTCGTGCAGCGGGACTTCGCCGCGGGTGAGGTCTTGGTGCAGGAGGGGGCGCCGATCGAGGAGGTGTTCCTGATCGCGCACGGCAAGGTCGACCGGATCGGCACCGGCAAGTACGGCGAGCAGACCGTGCTCGGCACCCTCGCGGACGGCGACCACGTCGGCGACGAGGTGATCACCGAGCCCGGCGGCACCTGGTCGTACACCGTGAAGGCCGCCACCGCCGGCGTCGCGATGACGCTGAACGCCTCGCGGCTCCAGGAGCTGATCGACCGCTCCGCGACGCTGCGCGAGCAGCTGCTCGGCTTCGCCACCGACGTGGCCCAGGCGCAGAACGTCCACGGCGAGGCGGAGATCGACCTCTCGGCCGGCCACGAGGGCGAGTACGAGCTGCCCGGCGCCTTCGTGGACTACGAGCCGGCGCCGCGCGAGTACGAGCTGAGCGTCGCCCAGACCGTCCTGAAGGTCCACACCCGGGTCGCCGACCTCTACAACAAGCCGATGAACCAGACCGAGGAACAGCTGCGGCTGACCATCGAGGCGCTGCGCGAGCGGCAGGAGCACGAGCTCATCAACAACCCGGAGTTCGGCCTCCTCGGCAACGCCGACTTCGACCAGCGGATCCAGACCCACTCCGGTGCGCCCACCCCGGACGACCTGGACGAGCTGCTCGCCATGCGCCGTGACACCGACTACCTGTTCGCCCACCCGCGGGCCATCGCCGCCTTCGAGCGGGAGTGCAGCAAGCGCGGCATCCACCCGGGCACGGTCGACGTCCTCGGCAAGCAGCGGCCGGTCTGGCGCGGGGTGCCGATCTTCAGCTGCGGCAAGATCCCGGTGGCGGCCGACCAGACCACCTCCTTCATCGCGATGCGCGTCGGCGAGGACAACCAGGGCGTGGTCGGCCTCACCCAGGTCGGCATCCCGGACGAGGTCGAGCCGGGCCTGAACGTCCGCTTCATGGGCATCGACGAGAAGGCGGTCGCCTCCTACCTGGTCAGCACCTACTACTCGGCGGCGGTGCTGGTGCCGGACGCGATCGGCGTCCTGGAGAACGTCGAGGTCGGGCACGCCCGGGGCTGATCCGTCAGGTGCGGGCGGGGGCGCGCAGCAGGTGCAGCGAGCGCCCGCCCAGCACCACCGCTCCCCGGGGGTACGGCTCGCCCGTGCCCGTGGCGGCCGTGTCCAACACCGTCTCGTACGCGGCCTCCGGCTCGGCCCAGGGCTCGCCGGGCAGGGTGAACACGGTCGGCTCGTGGCCCGCGTTGAGCAGCAGCAGGAAGCTGTCGTCGGCCAACGGGCGCCCGGTGTCGTCCCGTTCGGACATCGCGGTGCCGGACAGCAGCATGCCGAGGCAGGCCGTCGGGGCGTACCAGTCCGCCTCGGTCATCTCCTTGCCGAGCGGGGTGAACCAGGCGAGGTCCGGCTGTCCGCCGGGGACGGCGGCCCGGCCGGAGAAGAACGCCCGCCGGCGCAGCACCGGATGGGCCCGGCGCAGCCGGACCAGCCGGCCGGTCAGCTCGCACAGCTCCCGCCAGCCGGGCTGCTCCAGCAGCGACCAGTCCAGCCAACTCACCTCGCCGTCCTGGCAGTAGGCGTTGTTGTTGCCGCCCTGGGTGCGGCCCAGCTCGTCCCCGGCGGTGATCATCGGGACGCCGGCCGAGAGCAGCAGGGTGGCCATCAGGTTGCGCAGTTGGCGCAGCCGCAGGGCGTTGACCTCCGGGTCGGTGGTCTCGCCCTCGGCGCCGTGGTTCCAGGAGCGGTTGTCGTCCGTGCCGTCCCGGTTGGCCTCGCCGTTGGCCTCGTTGTGCTTGCGGTCGTAGCTGACCAGGTCGCGCAGGGTGAAACCGTCGTGCGCGGTCACGTAGTTGACGGAGGCGTACGGACGGCGGCCGGCGCCCTGGTAGAGGTCGGAGGAGCCGGCCAGCCGGTAGCCGAGCTCCCGCACGTCCGGGCGGGCGCCGCGCCAGAAGTCCCGTACGGTGTCGCGGTAGCGGTCGTTCCACTCGGCCCACAGCGGCGGGAAGCCGCCGACCTGGTAGCCGCCCGGGCCGACGTCCCAGGGCTCGGCGATCAGCTTCACCCGGCTCAGCAGAGGGTCCTGGGAGACCGCGGCGAGGAACGGGTGGTCCATGTCGACGTCGTCCGAGCTCCGGGCCAGGGCGGCCGCCAGGTCGAAGCGGAAGCCGTCCACGCCCATCTCGGTGACCCAGTAGCGCAGCGAGTCGGTGATCAGCCGGACCACCTGCGGGCGGCGGGTGTCCAGGGTGTTGCCGCAGCCGGTGTAGTCGGCGTAGCCGCGCGGGCGGTGCGGGGCGAGGCGGTAGTAGGCGGCGTTGTCGATGCCGCGCAGCGACAGCGCCGGGCCCAGCTCGGCGCCCTCGGCGGTGTGGTTGAACACCACGTCGAGGATCACCTCGATCCCGGCCGCGTGCAGGGCGCGGACCATCCGCTTGAACTCGCCGACCTGGCCACCGCGCGAGCCCGAGGCGGAGTAGCCGGCGTGCGGGGCGAAGTAGCCGACCGTGTTGTAGCCCCAGTAGTTGACCAGGCCGCGGGCCTGCAGGTGGTCCTCGCTGGCGAACTGGTGCACGGGCAGCAGCTCGACGGCGGTGATGCCGAGACGGGTGAGGTGGGCGACGGCGGCGGGGTGGGCCAGGCCGGCGTAGGTGCCGCGCAGGTGCGGGGGGATCTCGGGGTGGCGCATGGTGAAGCCCCGGACGTGGAGCTCGTAGAGCACCGTCTCGGCCCACGGGGTCTTCGGGCGGTGGTCGTCGTACCAGTCGTCGTCATCGTGGACGACCACGGATCTGGGCACGTAGGGGGCGGAGTCCCGGTTGTCCCGGACGGTGTCGGCGACGTCGGCCTCCGGCCAGTTGCGGACGGCCGAGCAGGCCGCGTCGTGGGAGGTGTAACAGCCGTCGACGGCGCGGGCGTACGGGTCGAGCAGCAGCTTCGCCGGGTTCCAGCGGGCGCCCGTCCACGGGTCCCAGCGGCCGTGCACCCGGAAGCCGTAGCGGGCGCCGGGGCGCACGCCGGGCAGGAAGCCGTGCCAGATCTGGAAGTCCTGTTCGGTGAGGCGGTGCCGGTGCTCCCGGCCGTCCTCGTCGAACAGGCACAGGTCGACGGCTTCGGCGCCGGCCGCCCACAGTGCGAAGTTGGTGCCCGGGCCGCCGAGTTGGTCCGTACGGAAGCGGGCGCCGAGTGGCTGCCAGCTGCCGGGCCACGGTGGCTCGGCGGTGTGCGGACCGCCGTCCGGCCGTGCCTCGGCTTCCAGCTCCTGCCCTGACGCCATGGTCGTGTCCTCCCTGGACGGGGTGTCCCGGAACCCGTTCACCTTCTCTTTCCCGGATTGTGGGGGGAGGAAGCAGGTGGGGGTTTCGGGGTGTTCAGGTGGGCTCTCGGGAGGGTGGGTGCCGGGGGCGGCTCCGGGGGTGGCCGCTCCGGGGGCTGGATGATTTTCCGACTGCCGACCCTCATCGCGGGGGCCTGGGCGCCGTTGGCAGTCTGAAAATCACCCGTCACGCCCCTCTCCGCAGCCACCCCCTGCGCCGCCCCCT
>NZ_JBVHIP010000080.1:0-7115 GCF_055560495.1 Kitasatospora sp. NPDC023176
CACCCCCCCCCCCGCCCCGCGCGATGCGGGCCCCCATTCTAAAAACCCCCCCCCCCCCCCCCCCCCCCCCCCCCCCCCCCCCCCCGGCACCCACCCTCCCGAGAGCCCCCCGAACGAACGAAGACCCCCACCGGCAACCCGGCAGAGGCCCTCGTCACTGCTTCAGCAATCCCCTCAGCGGTGATCCAGCGCCGGGTTCACCGTCACCTCGACCCGCTGGAACTCCTTCAGCTCCGTGTACCCCGTGGTGGCCATCGCCCGCCGCAGCGCCCCGAACAGGTTCATGGTCCCGTCCGGCGTGTGCGAAGGCCCGGTCAGAATCTCCTCGGTGGTGCCGACGGTCCCGAGGTCCACCCGCTTGCCGCGCGGCAGCTCCTCGTGGACGGCCTCCATCCCCCAGTGGAACCCCTTGCCCGGCGCGTCGGTCGCCCGGGCCAGCGCCGCACCGATCATCACCGCGTCGGCGCCGCAGGCGACGGCCTTCGGGATGTCGCCGCTGTAGCCGACGCCCCCGTCCGCGATCACGTGCACGTAGCGGCCACCGGACTCGTCCATGTAGTCACGGCGGGCCGCCGCCACGTCCGCGACCGCGGTCGCCATCGGCACCTGGATCCCCAGCACGTTGCGGGTGGTGTGGGCGGCGCCCCCACCGAACCCGACGAGCACCCCGGCGGCGCCGGTCCGCATCAGGTGCAGCGCGGCGGTGTAGGTGGCGCAGCCACCGACGATCACCGGAACGTCCAGCTCGTAGATGAACTGCTTGAGGTTGAGCGGCTCGGCGGCACTGGAGACGTGCTCGGCCGAGACGGTGGTGCCGCGGATGACGAAGACGTCGACCCCGGCGTCCACGACGGCCTTGGAGAACTCGGCGGTGCGCTGCGGCGAGAGCGCGGCGGCGGTGACCACACCGGAGTCGCGGACCTCCTGGATCCGCTGCTTGATCAGCTCGGCCCGGATCGGCGCGGAGTAGATCTCCTGCAGCCGGCGGGTCGCGGTGGGCGCGTCGGTGATCGAGGCGATCTCGTCCAGCAGCGGCTGCGGGTCCTCGTAGCGGGTCCAGAGACCTTCCAGGTTCAGCACGCCCAGACCGCCCAGGCGGCCGATCTTGATGGCCTGCTCCGGCGAGACCACGCTGTCCATGGGGGCAGCCAGGAACGGCAGCTCGAAGCGGTAGGCGTCGATCTGCCAGGCGATCGAGACCTCCTTCGGGTCACGCGTACGGCGGCTGGGGACGACGGCGATGTCGTCGAAGGCGTACGCCCGGCGGCCGCGCTTGCCTCGCCCGATCTCGATCTCAGTCACTTCGAGCCCTTCTGGTTTGTTGCTCATGCCCGCCGGGTCACCCCGGCCGCCCCCAGTATCCCGTACTGCCGCTGGTCCCGCCCCGACGGCCCACGCCCCGGATCGTCCGAGGGGCCCGCCGCTGCGGTGCAGCGACGGGCCCCTCGGACGATCGGGCCGATCAGGACGATCGGCGGCGCGCTCAGCGGGTCGAGTAGTTCGGCGCCTCGACGGTCATCTGGATGTCGTGCGGGTGGCTCTCCTTGAGGCCCGCCGAGGTGATCCGGACGAAGCGGCCCTTGCTCTCCATCTCGGAGATGGTGGCGGCACCGACGTAGCCCATGGTCTGGCGCAGGCCGCCGACCAGCTGGTGCAGCACGGCGGACAGCGGGCCGCGGTACGGCACCTGGCCCTCGATGCCCTCGGGGACGAGCTTGTCGTCCGAGGCGACCTCGGCCTGGAAGTAGCGGTCCTTGGAGTACGAGCGGCCCTGGCCGCGGGACTGCATGGCGCCCAGCGACCCCATGCCGCGGTAGGACTTGAACTGCTTGCCGTTGATGAACATCAGCTCGCCCGGGGACTCCTCGCAGCCGGCCAGCAGCGAGCCGAGCATCACGGTGTCGGCACCGGCGGCCAGCGCCTTGCCGATGTCGCCCGAGTACTGCAGGCCGCCGTCGCCGATGACCGGCACGCCGGCCGCCTGGCAGGCCTGGGCAGCCTCGTAGATGGCGGTGATCTGCGGGACGCCGATGCCGGCGACGACGCGGGTGGTGCAGATGGAGCCGGGGCCGACGCCGACCTTGACGCCGTCCACGCCGGCGTCGATCAGCGCCTGGGCGCCGTCGCGGGTGGCGACGTTGCCGCCGACCACGTCGATGCCCACGGCCGACTTGATCTTCGAGATCCAGGCCAGCGCGTTGTGGCTGTGGCCGTGCGAGGTGTCGACGACCAGGAAGTCCGCGCCCGCCTCGACCAGGGCCTGGGCCCGGTCGAAGGCCTCGGCGCTGGCGCCGACCGCGGCACCGACCAGCAGACGGCCCTCGGCGTCCTTGGCGGCGTTCGGGTACTGCTCGGCCTTGACGAAGTCCTTGACGGTGATCAGGCCCTTGATCCGGCCCTCGTCGTCGACCAGCGGCAGCTTCTCGATCTTGTGGCGGCGCAGCAGCGCCATCGCGTCCTCGCCGGAGATGCCGACCTTGCCGGTGATCAGCGGCATCGGGGTCATGATCTCGCGGACCTGGCGGCTGCGGTCCGACTCGAAGGCCATGTCACGGTTGGTGACGATGCCGAGGAGCTTGCCGCCCTCGTCGGCGATCGGCACGCCGGAGATGCGGAACTTGGCGCACAGCGCGTCGGCCTCGGCGAGGGTGGTGTCCGGGCCGACCGTGATCGGGTCGGTGACCATGCCGGACTCGGAGCGCTTCACCAGGTCGACCTGGTTGGCCTGGTCCTCGACCGACAGGTTGCGGTGCAGGACGCCGACGCCGCCCTGGCGGGCCATCGAAATGGCCATCCGCGCCTCGGTGACCTTGTCCATCGCCGCGGACAGCAGCGGGATGTTGACGCGGACGTTCCGGGAGATCCGCGAGGAGGTGTCGACCTCGTTCGGCAGCACCGCGGAGGCCCCGGGCAGCAGCAGGACGTCATCGAACGTGAGCCCGAGCATGGCGAACTTCTCGGGTACGCCTGCGGCGTTGTAAGACATTTGGGGGTACCTTCCGTGGCCGGCCTAATCCGCTCGCGCCCAGAGGGAGGGGGCGCGTTGATCGCTCACTCGCGCAGACCGCCGAAAGCCGGGTGGGCCGGACTTGGACGAACCTCCAAGGAAACCCCGTGCGCACCCGCGAAACTTTGGCAACCTGCCCAGGCGCCGATACCCCATGGTACTGGCACCGCGAATGTGCCCTCGTGTGCCCTTGACAACAAGCACCCCCAGCAGCTCATTCCGCCGCGCACGGGCCCCCGGACCTGCTCCTCCGGATCAGGAGGACTCCTCCGCGAGCGCCCGCAGCCGGCTGAGCGCCCGGTGTTGGGCCACCCGGACGGCCCCCGGCGACATCCCGAGCACCTCGCCGGTCTCCTCCGCGGACAGCCCGGCGGCCACCCGCAGCAGCACCAGTTCGCGCTGACGGGCCGGCAGGTTGGAGAGCAGCTCCTTGGCCCAGGCCGCGTCGCTGCTCAGCAGCGCCTGCTCCTCCGGGCCGAGCGCCTCGTCCGGCACCTCCGGCAGGTCGTCCTGCGGCACGACGGTCGAACCGGGCCCGCGCATCGCGGCCCGCTGCAGATCGGCGATCTTGTGCGCGGCGATGCCGTAGACGAAGGCTTCGAACGGCCGCCCCTGGTCCTTGTACCGGGGCAGCGCGCACAGCACGGCGACGCAGACCTCCTGGGCCACGTCGTCCACGTGGTGCCGGGCCCCGCCGGGCAGCCGGACGAGCTTGGCGCGGCAGTACCGCAGCGCGAGCGGGTGGACGTAGGCGAGCAGCGCGTCGATGGCCGGGCCCTCGCCGCGCACGGCGGCCGCGACCAGTTCGCCCACCAGGGGCGAGCCGCCCGTGCCGAGCACCGGCGGGCGGCCCGGACCGGCCTGCGCGCCGGAGCCACCGGACTCCGTGTACGACGGATCGTGGCCCGGGTCGGAGGGCTCGGCCTCACCCGGGTCCGCCTGGCCGGCCGCACCGGCGACATCGTCGCGCATCGGTCCATGGTGCCTGGTCGATCGAGAAAACGCGGCACCGCGTCCGGAGTTGTGCACCGGAACGTTATGCGCTGCGGCACCGTGCGGCGTGCCGCGCACCACCGGCCCCTCCTGCACCGTGCCGCCTTCCGCCCCGCCACCGTGGGTGGCCCCGTCCGTCGCGCCGTTCGCCGAGTGTCCTGCGGCTGCGTGGTTCGCCGCAGTGCCTGTCCGCTGGTCCCCGAGGTGCTCCACACCTCCATGGTGCAACCTCGGGACCGTAACGTCACACGCCTGTGCGGCGCCCGTTCCGGAATTCGACGGCGGTGCGCCGCAACCGGCGGCGCCGCCGGTTGTCAGCGGACCAGGCCCCAGCGGAAACCCAGTGCCACCGCGTGCGCGCGGTCGGAGGCCCCGAGCTTCTTGAACAGCCGTCGGGCGTGGGTCTTCACGGTGTCCTCGGACAGGAACAACTCGCGCCCGATCTCCGCGTTGCTGCGCCCGTGGCTCATGCCCTCCAGGACCTGGATCTCACGCGCCGTCAGGGTCGGTGCCGCGCCCATGTCGGGGCTGCGCAGCCGGCGCGGGGCGAGCCGCCAGGTCGGGTCGGCGAGGGCCTGGGTGACGGTGGCCCGCAGTTCGGCGCGCGAGGCGTCCTTGTGCAGGTAGCCGCGGGCACCCGCGGCCACCGCGAGCGCGACACCGTCGAGGTCCTCGGCGACGGTGAGCATGATGATCCGAGCGCCCGGATCGGCGGACAGCAACCGCCGGACCGTCTCGACCCCGCCGAGGCCGGGCATCCGGACGTCCATCAGGACGAGATCGGAGCGGTCGGCCACCCAGCGGCGGAGGACCTCCTCCCCGTTCGTCGCGGTGGTGACCCGGTCCACACCGGGTACGGTCGCGACGGCGCGGCGAAGCGCCTCGCGGGCGAGCGGGGAATCGTCGCAAACGAGAACGGAAGTCATGACCGTCGTCCTCCGCAGCTGATCCGCGTCACGTTGAGCCTCCTGGCTGGTACGAACCTCTCCGACACGGCCGATCGGCGACGGACTTCGTACTGATCGCCCCGACTTGCCCGCGATCGTTCCCGACGTCCGGCGCCCGCTAACCGCCTCCGCACTTCCAACGACCGTCACTCGAATGAGTTACGGCCCACAGGCCATCTCCACCACTGTACGTGGCCAACCCATTACCGATCAGCCGCATCGCGGTGCACACGCCGCAGTTTTGCGCAGCTCGCGCGCGGTGGGCGCACGACCCGCACACCGGCGCGGTGCGTCGCGCGCCCTCCGGCCACCCGATTGCCACGCCCGCGCCCGCCGAACCCCTTGCCCACTTTGCCCGTTTTTATAGCTTTCGTATGGTCATTGACTGTTGTGCCAGTGTGTGGGTGACTTGTCCATGGAGTTGCCTTAAGTCATATTTCCAGGTGTCCACACCAGCGCGGGACGCCCCGCCGGGCACCGTTCGGCAGCAGCCCGCCGAAACGCCCGGCCGCCGCCGACCGCCTCTGAAGGGAATGAGTCATGGCAGATTTCTCCCGCCTCCCCGGTCCCAACGCGGACCTCTGGGACTGGCAGCTCTCGGCAGCCTGCCGTGGCGTGGACAGCTCGCTCTTCTTCCACCCCGAGGGCGAGCGCGGAGCGGCCCGCAGTTCACGCGAGGCCAGCGCCAAGGAGGTCTGCATGCGCTGCCCAGTGATCGCCGAGTGCGCCGCGCACGCCCTGGCGGTCCGTGAGCCGTACGGCGTCTGGGGCGGGATGACGGAGGACGAGCGCGAGGAGATGCTGGGCCGCTCGCGGCACCGCCTGGTGGAGGTCCCGTTGGCCCCGCCGGCGGTCGCGCAGCGTTAGACCCGCCTCCACGGTGCGCCGTGAAGAAACGTTTCTTCGCGGCGCCTCAGGCCACCCCACCCCCTTTCAGGGGCCCCGGTCACCGACCGTCAACGATCGGCGGCCGCATCCGCCAGCCGCTCCCGCATCAGCGCGACGGCCGGCACCTCGGCCAGGTCCGGCAGGGTCAGCGCCACCACCTGGCGCACCGCCGGCGCCCCGGAGGCCGCCCGCACCGGCACCGTCGACACGCCGTCAGGACGCACCGACTGCAGGGCCAGCCGGGGCAGCACCGCCACCCCCAGCCCGGCCGCCACCAGGCCGACCACCGCCGGGTAGTCGTCGGTCGCGAAGTCGATCCGGGGCTCGAAGCCCGCCCCCGCACACAGCTCCACCAGGTGCCCCCGGCACTGCGGACAGCCGGCGATCCACTGCTCCCCCGCCAGCTCGGCCAGCTCCACCGGACCACCCCGCCCGGCCAGCGGGTGGGCGGCGGGCAGCAGGCCCACCAGCGGATCGTCCAGCAGCGGGGTGACCACCAGGTCGGACCAGTCGGTTCCGGCCGACAGCTGTTGCGCCTCCAGATTGGCCTCGGCCCGTGCCTCGCGCGGCGAGCCGTGGGCGGGCGCCGACACCACGGTCGCGCCGTCGGACGGCGGGTAGCGGAAGGCCAGCGCGATCTCGCACTCGCCGCCGCGCAGCATCGCCAGCGACTCCGGCGGCTCGGCCTCGACCAGCGACACGCGCACCCCCGGATGGCCGTCCCGCAGGCGGGCGACCGCGGGCGGCACCAGGGTGGAACTCGCGGTCGGGAAGGAGACCAGCCGCACCCGTCCGGCCCGCAGCCCGGCGATCGCGGCCACCTCCTCCTCGGCGGCGGAGAGCCCGGCCAGGATTCCGGTGGCATGCTTGAGCAGAACCCGCCCGGCCTCGCTGAGCTGCATCCCGCGGCCCGAGCGGACCACCAGCGGGGTGTCCACCGACTTCTCCAGGGCCTTCATCTGCTGGCTGATGGCGGGCTGGGTGCACCCCAGCTCGCGGGCGGCGGCAGAGAAGGAGCCGGTGCGGGCGACGGCACGCAGGACGCGGAGATGGCGGGCCTCGATCATGCCTCAGTTATAAGGCAATCTTTGCTTTCCGCAAAATTCTACTGATAGTTGAAGCCTCAAGCGCCGCCCCGAGCAGCCCGGAGGCGAGCGGGCGAGCCCCCGCCCCGAGCCGAAGGGGCGCGCCGGTGCCGAAAGCGAGAAGGGCCCAGCCGCCGACGAAGGAGGTGGCGCAGCGCCCGCCGACCGTCGGCACCGGACCCGAGCGACCCGGAG
>NZ_JBVHIP010000081.1:0-6845 GCF_055560495.1 Kitasatospora sp. NPDC023176
ACATGGCCCCGATCGCCTACGAGCAAAGATCAGTTACGCTGGCCACGGCCGCATAGCACCCGGTGTCCACGTTCCCGGGGGAAGCCCCGAGCTTCCACACGTAGGCGTCCAGTGCGTGGAACACGCGGCTGGACACCGCACTCCGGTAGTAGGCCGCCCAGCCCCGAATGATTGGGTTGAGCTTGTGGATCACTGCCTGGGCGTTGGTCCCTCGCAGGGCGTCGACCTCGGCAGCCAGCCTCTTCCGGATCCGTCGCACGGCTGCCGTACTTGGCTTGATCAGCAGCACCGTCCCGCCGCGGTAGCGGCGGACGTTGAAGCCCAGGAAGTCACAGCCTTCGTCGAGGTGAACGATGCTCGTCTTGTCCTCGTTGAAGACCAGCCCCCTGGGTTTCAGCCAGGTGCCCAGTCGCGCTTGGACCTGCTCGGCCTCGGCCCTGGAGTGAGCGAAAGCGAGCAGGTCGTCGGCGTATCTGATCAGCACCGGGAAACCCGGAACGGTTTCACCGGCATGTGTCCCACCGGTGTAGTAGCGGACTCCGGCAGCCTTCTCCATCCCGTGGAGGGCGATGTTGAGCAGGAGGGGACTGATCACGCCGCCTTGAGGAGTTCCCTCTTCGGTGGCGGTGAAGCACTCGTTCTCGACGACCCCGGCCTTCAGCCAGTGGGCGACCATTCCCCGGGTGGGGAACGGTCCCAGCATCTTGATGAGGTGCTCGTGATCGATGCGGTCGAATGCCGCCGCCAGGTCCGCGTCCAGGACCCACTGCCGCTTCGGGTTCTTCCCGTGCGCGACGGTGAAGATCGCTTGGATCGCGTCCTGACAGCCCCGCCCGGGCCGGAACCCGTAGGACTTGGGTTCGAACCGGGCTTCCCACTCGGGTTCCAGCGCGTTGACCGTCCTGGCTTGCAGGACGCGGTCGACGATCACGGGGATTCCGAGGGGACGCCACTTTCCATTGCTCTTGGGGATGTACACGCGCCGGGCGGGCCTGGGCTTCCACGAGGCGGCGCGGTGCTGGACCCAGGTGGCCAACTCGGCCTTGCCCGGGGCCGTGAGCACGACCCGCCCGTCGACGCCCGCCGTCCGGCGACCGGCGTTGATCTCCGTGACCCGCCGCACGCTCACGAGCGTGTTGCTGTGGCTGCGGAGCATCAGCTTTTGCGGGTTGCGGGCCTTCTTCAGGTCCCCGGCCTGCGACGCCGCGAAGATGCGCTGGCGCAGACGACGTACGTTCTCCTCGGCGGCGGCCCAGTCGACCCCATGCCAGTTGAGGAGTTCGCCCTCCGGTTCGTTCACCGCGTCGCTCGGCGGCGCGGCGTCCAACGTGCCCTTCGGTTCTGCTGTCGTTGCCATCGTCCTCTTTCGCAGGCTCACCTGACCCACGTCAGCACCCCTTCGGGTCAGGCCACTTGGGCCCTGTCCGGTCAGTTATGCGAGACGACCGGCTGGAGGAGCCGGTTTTCACCGTCCCGGTTTCCTGCTGCCTTTCGGCCACCGGCGTTCGCTTCTTGGGTCATCCTGTTCCCGCCGGGGAGTTGAGCGTTCCTCACGGTCGGCCTACCCGGCACACGGCCGGGACCCTTGCGGGGTTTCCACGTTCTGCACGAGCGAGATGCGAGCGGGGTGGGTGCCCTCTCTACCCCGGGACGGCGGTGTCCTCCCGGCCGACTGATTCTCTTCAGCCGGCGCCTGCCGCTTCTCTGCGGCCAGTCCTGTACCCCGCTGGAACATCCCATCGGTGAGGTTCGAAGTTACGAGGCATAGCCAAGGGTTCATTCGCATTCACCCGTCCGCTCTTCCCCTTGCCTGTAGCCCCCGGATGGAACGGGAGCCCTTGGGCTTTACCCCGGGCTTCGCACCCTCCCGTTACCAGGAACGCACGCCGGGGCGGGGACAGGCCCTGGACACTGGCCCGGAACTACACCTTCCTCAACGGAACCTCCTCATCGGTGAGTTCACTCAGCTCAAGCAGCCTCGTGTCGCACGAAGCACTCCTCGATCGCCCGGCGCATCCCGGCGATCCGCACCAACTGCTTCACGGTCGTTTCGAGTTGTGAGTAGGCGAGGTAGTAGGCGATCTCGTCGGGCCTGCTCAGGCTGCGGCGTGCCAGCGCCCATCGCCGGCGGATCAGGGCCTCGCCCTGGTAGTCGAACTCCGCCACGGCGGGCAGCTGGATGGCCGCCCAGTCGTAGATGCGCGGCCCTTTGGCGCCGTCTCCGCAGGAGATCCGCTGCCAGGCCTGGTCCGGGGCCTTGGCGAACAGCCAGTCGATGCGTGGACAGCCCACGCTGAACTGGGACTTGGGAACCGCCAGGACGTAGCCGACGCCGGACTGTTCCAGCAGCCGCCGCAAGCGCCCGTCCTGGCCGTAGGCGGAGTCGGCGGTGACCCCCCGGCTGGTCGACCGGGTGGTCTACCCCAGCGAAAGGAGGGCGCTGCGCCGCACGACGAAGGTCCTCGTCGAACCGTCGCCCTCCCTGCTGAGGGAGAAGCATGCGAAGACCCGCGGCGAGATCCGCAGCGCGCTGCTCACCGTGGCGGTCGGCGGTGTTGACCTGCCGGCCGCCGCCCTGGACATCCCGAACCGGACGGCGGTGCCCAAGGGTGTCTTCACCACCGGGCTCTCCGTGAGCGAGCTGATCGTCGCGGCGACCGACTCCGCCCCGAGCCTGGCCCGCAGCCAGGCCCGCGCCGACCTGGGCCACCTGGCCGTGCCGGGCCTGGTCAACGGCAAGGTGTTCCTCGGCCCGTACGGCTCCACCGGTGACCGGCGTTCGGCGGCCGTCAAGCTCGGCATCGCTGCGGAAACCGAGGACGGCGTCCTGCTGTTCATCGCGGCGATCGACGCGTTCGCGCGGATGATGCTGCTGCGCGCGGGGCGCGAGGTTGCGCCGCAGCCGGTGTCCGACGGTCGCATCCGTCGTGTGGACGGCGGCGAGTTCGATGCCGAGAAGACGGCCGACTCGGAGTGGTTCTGGGAGCGCTGGCAGGAATCGAGCGGCGAGGATGCCCCCGGCGAGGACGCCGGCGCCGTGTCCGATCCGTCGCCCAGCGAGCAGTGGGCGGACCGTCTTCAGAAGACCCAGACCGTCGTGGACGCGGCCCAGACCGCGGTGACCACCCTGGTCCACCACTTCAAGGCCATGGAGGCACTGGTCGGGCCGGACCGGGAGCTGTCCACGGCAGAGCGGTATGGCTGATGGAGCAGCTGGACGACCTGGGCGGGCACCTGAAGAAGGCCCGCGAGCACGTGCGGAACCTGCAGGATGAGACGGCGGCGGCGACGGGCACCGCCGACGACTTCGTCTACGGCACGACGGACCTCCGGTTAGCACCGCCCTGCCGGGGCAGAGGTCCCCCCTGGAGACGCCCGCTCTCGGCCCGCTCCTCCAGCGCGTTCACGTCCCGATGCTGGCCCGCGCCCTGGGCGGGTTCAGCGCCGGCCCGCGTGGACGCGCTACGGATCTGCGGGCTGAACCCGGCGCTGACGGCCGAGGAGGGCCAGGAGACGCCCGTCTGAGAGATGCGTGCAACGTGGAAAGGGCCCCGGTGCTCCGGGGCCCTTTCTTAAGAGCGGCCGCGCCGATTCCTCGGCTGCTACTGCCGCCTGGCGCGTAGCCGTTGTCCTCTACGGGTTACCCCGTCTTCAGGATCCATCCCATGTCGGCGAGCGTCTGGGAAATCGGGACGTACCACATCCCGTTGTAGCACACCGGGGTCCGAGTTCCGGCGTCAGCAGAAAGTCGACCGTTGCAGTTGGTTTGCTTTTCAAGCGACGTAATGGTTCCGCGGGCCCGGAGCTTGTCTCCGTCAACCGCGATTACAGGCCCGCCACTGTCCCCGTTGATAGAGGCGATATCGTTCGGGTCCGTCTGAACGACCTGGTCAGTGAAATTGCGCGTGACGCCGTTAGGGCCTTGAATCTTCCGGTCGACCTGAAGGACGCGCAGGCCGCAGTGGACCCCCGAGTTCGCGGCGGTGTGGCAGACGTAGTCGCCTACATTGTTGCCACTGTAACCGGCCACCGGAACGTAATCACCATCGTTGGGGTCATTCCACGGGCCACCATAGACGGCTGAGCCCGATGCCTGCTCGTCGTGCGGGGCGATGCCGATCGTGTCGTCGGAGGCAATTCCGTCCGCCTCGCTGGCGTAGCCCATATATTTGTGGCTGTACCAGGTATTGTACGAGCCTGCGCCGCAGTGCCAGGCGGTGGTGACGAGGTTCTTGCTCCCGATCGAAGGGTTGTAGACCCCAAAACCAGTGGAACAAATCGTCCCACCCGGGGTCTCTACGCCAGCGCCGCCGAGCCACGGCTCGAAGTCTGCACCTCGCGTCAGGTCTTCGACCGTCGCTTGGGGGTGGGCGTGGACTTCCACGCCAGCAATGGCAGACGCGATCGCTTCCACCTGCGGTGTCAGCTCTTCGGCGGGGAGCGACGGAAGGAAAGTCCGCATCTGTGGCGCTCGCTCGTCGTCCGTCTCGTACCCGAGGTCGAGGCCGCTCCCGTCGAGCGACGGGCCGATGCTGTTGATGTGGCTCGGCCTTTTCGCCGCGAGCGGGATGAACTTGCCGTTTGACAGCAGCTTCTCACGGGCTGTGTGCAGTTCCGCCTTGGAGTACTTGGCGGGCACGACCTGCACGTTCACGCCGTCCGGAAGGTCTTGGAGCACGCCGCGAACCGCCTCCGGGAGCTCCCCCTTCCAGTGCAAGGTGATGCGGCTGGCCCCCGGGTCTACCTCGACTTCAGAGAATCCTGGGATCCGATCCCGGTTCTGTTCATCCTGCCCTGCGGTGATGCGGTCGACGACTTTGTCGAGGGCCTCCTGCTTCTTCATGAGCTCGACGATCTCCGGCTTGGCAGCTCCTTGCAGTGTGGCTGCGCTGATGTTACCGGCTGACGGCTTCTTCTTGGGTGTGTGGCTGGGCTGCGCCGAAGCCGCAGTGGGTGCATCATCCCCCGATATGGCGATGGCCGGAGCGATTGCGGACATCGATGCCAGCAGGGCAGTGGCTAGGATTATCCACGTACGACTGGAGTTGCTTTTCTGGGCCATTCGGTTCCCCCCACAAATGGGATGCAATTATTCTTCGCGAGCGATGCCGCGCCCAGCACGGTAGTGCTAGACGAGGATCGGTGCATCGCAAATAAAAGCCCCACAAGTGCCCCCATGATGACCTTTCGGGCACGATCGTCAAGGCTTTGCCATTTCTTGACAATGACATCGAGGCGTGATGGGTGATTTGCCTAATAAGTACCGGTTCCTGGTCCGCTTGACTTCGCACACTCCGTGCCGCAAACATGACCGTGACTGCCGGGGAGGGCCCGTGACGCAAAATACCGTCCGCAAGATGTCGAAGCGACGACGGAATCGCTTGACCGCCGTAGCCGCCGTAGCCGTTCTCGGTGGCGGGTTCGCCGTCGCCACATGGATCAACTGGGGCCCGAAAACCAAGGTCTACGAAGGCCCCGTGGCCGGCTACCCACTGCTGGTCAGCTCCGACGGCCGGACCCTGACACTCAGCATCGGCTGGGGCTGCGAGAAGCAGCCCGAGCTCGTGGTACGCGAGTCCGCCAACGAGGTGAAGGTTTCCCTGCGACACACGGTCACCCCGGGCTTCTGTGACCTAGGCGGCCTCCGACAGATCGTCACCCACCTGAACGAGCCGCTCGGTTCCAGGACGCTGAGCGACGCCACCGGCAAGGCCGCCATCCACTTCGACGAGCGCAACCTCCTCCGACCCGCGTTCCTGCCGGAGAACTACTACGCGGCCCCAGCAGGCAAGATGGTCTACCTGCCCGGTGTGGCCCCACTGTCGACCGACACCCCCGCCTGGGCCATCGGGTACACGCTGGGCACGGAGCCCAACGTGCAGGGGTACCTGATCATCAGCCAGACCCTCCGGAACAGCACTCCACCGGACGGACGGGCCGTCACAGTCAAGGGTCACCCCGCGACCATCACGCACCCGGACTCCAATGGCGATCCCCGTTCGCTGACGTGGTCGGACGGGACCTACACCTTCGTCGTCGCCACCGGCGCCCCTCCACGGCTCTCGGACGAGGAACTTATCCACGTCGCCGAGAGCCTCAGGTAACTAGTAGGGCTTGGTCAGGTTCGTATGGGTGTGGGTATGTCGCGGTGGCAGGTCGGGCAGTGGCCGGCCCAGGTGGCGAGGACCAACTGCAGCTCGCGGACGACCTGGTAGAGGCTCAGGCCGCTGCCGTTCCTTTGGGGGCCCGGGCCAGCCTCCGCAGGGTGCAGAAGGCGTGGGCGAGGGCGACAAGGGTGACGTGGTGGTGCCAGCCGGTGAAGGTGCGGCCCTCGAAGTGGGCCAGTCCCAGGGCCTGCTTCATCTCGCGGTAGTCGTGTTCGATGCGCCAACGGAGCTTGGCCAGGCGGACCAGGGTGGTCAGCGGGGTGTCAGCGGGCAGGTCGGAGAGCCAGAACTGCACCGGCTCGGGCTCTCTGGCCGGCCACTCGGCCAGCAGCCAGCACTCGGACAGTTCGACGCCGTCGGTGGCGTCGCGGATCTCGCGTCCGGCAGGGCGGATCCGCAGTGCGACGAACCGCGAGTACATCCGCGTGAACCCGGTGCGGCCCTTGCCCGGACGGGAGCCCTCGCGCCAGGACACCGGCCTGGCCGCCTTCCGGCCCGCCTCCGTCACCAGGGCCTTCACGCTCTTCGCCGGATCGGGATACCGGGCGACCGGCGGGCGGCCGGTCCCGCCGTAGGGCGGGGCGAACGGCCGCGCGGAGCCCGGCTGGGCACTGAGGGTGGTGGAGATCCCCACCACGTAGTTCAGACCGCGTTCGCCCAGGCCCAGGCGAAACGCCA
>NZ_JBVHIP010000082.1:0-6226 GCF_055560495.1 Kitasatospora sp. NPDC023176
GTTTTTTGGTTCGCGTTTTAGTTCGGGGCCCGGGGGCCCGGGGGGGGGGTTGTGGGGGGGGGGGGGGGGGGGGGGGGGCCGGGGCCGCCCCCCCGCCCCCCCCCCCCCGACCGGCTATTCGGTGCCGGGGAGCGGTGATCAGCCGGGGAGCTGGCCGTTGCAGTTGCTCATCCAGGCGCTCATGGTGCTCTGCGTGGAGTAGTCGCCGGAGTGGTGGGCGGCCAGGTAGACGTTGTAGATGTCGGCCTTGATGTCGCCACCGGTCTGCGGGCCGACCTGGCCGTCCTGCTGGATGCCCTTCGAGCCCTGGTAGGCGACCACCGCGTTGTAGGTGTTCTGGCCGAACTGGCCGTCGGTCGAGAGGCCGGCGCTGTCGAGGTAGTTCATGGCCTGCTGGACGCACACCACCGGCTGACCGGTGGAGCCCCACTGGATCGTGGAGGCGGCGTTGGCCGTGCCGACGGCGAGGCCGAGGGCTGCGGTGGCGCCCATGGTGAGGGTAGCCGCACGAAGGGCCCACTTCTTCTGCATGTCGAGTCTCCTCAATCGCTCACGTCATTCTGGTCACGGGAGCGTTGTCGGGTCGCTCCCGTCGTTGTCGATCGTGAGCCCTCATGCCGGTGCGGACCAGCCCTCCCGGCGGGGTTGGCCGAAAGACCGCGAGGCGGCGCGGCCTTCCCTGCCGGCGCCGCGTCAGGCCCGGCCGCGAGAGACAAACCGGCCGATCGGTCGGCGAACTTCGACATTGGTCGACGTATTGGCCTGGTGCCATCCGAAGTCTTTACCGATCATTCGGCCGGATCCGAGGTGCGGGCGGAATTCCGCCCTCCGCCCGGGCTGTGGCAACTCCTCCGAACCGAAAGGGTGGCTGAAAATGTACCGCTGCGGGGAAACCCGGCGCACCGCCGTCGATCAGTGCGCGGTCTGTGGACGCCGTGCGGCCGGCCGTCCCGCGTGCGGTGCCCGGGCACACTGCGTCCGCCGCCGGCCGGCACTGCCGTCCCGGCCGCACCCGGGACCTCGACGCCACCCTGCCGGCGCCGACCGGCACCTGATCACGCCGCCCGACTGACCCGCCGCCCCGCCCGCCAACGCGAAGAGGCCGCCACGCCTGCAGGGATGGCGGCCTCACGTGCGTTCTCAGGGGCGCAGCAGCCTACCGCTGGGCGTGGCAGTCGCCGCTGCCCCGGCCGGGGGTTCGGTGTCCGGCTTGTACGGCCGCTGCCCGGCGGCGGCTCGGCCGAGGGCTGATCTCGGCTCAAGGGGCGCGGCCTGCCTGTGGTGGATGGGCCGCGCCGCCTTGGTGTTGACGGGTGGGCTCGCGTGTTGCGGTGTCGCACCGGCCCCGGCCCGGTCCGTCCGCCGCCCGCCGACCGCGTGCGGGGCCGCTGCCCGGTGGGAGCCGTCCGCGGTGATCAATCTCGTTGGCCAGGCTCCCGCTCCCACTGCCGGCTCTCAAGAGACCGCCCCATACAACCAACCCGCCGCTCCGGTCGCTTCGCCTCCGTCGTACATCCCCGGTACTACGGCGACCTGTGGATACACCCCGGGCTGGACGACCGGCCCCGGCCGACGCGCCTATCGTCCTCGAGCATGAGCAACGACCACGACGGGACCACCCGGTCCGACGACGCGCCATTCGTCGTCGAGCTGTCCGGGGTGCACAAGGAGTTCGGCGACGCCAAGACCCTCGACAACGTTGCCCTGGGAGGCGGCGGGCGGAGCCGCGGTTTCTGCTGTCCCACCAGAGCCGCGGCGGTCTCAATCCTTGCTGGCCGGCGTCCCAAGTCGCAGGTAGTCGGCGTGGGACGGAACGGTCGGCCGGGTGGGACGGAGACGGGCTGTCCGTCCTCGTGGGCGTGGGCCATCGTTGGGGCTGGCGGATCGAACTCACCCGCCGTGCTCGCTGCGAGGGAGCACTCGACTGTGCACCGGCTCCCGGGCGTGCCCGCCCCCACCGCGACAGATCGAGCACCATCGTCCGCAGATCCGGTCCGACTCAGCCAACCCCATCCCATCCAACGCGCGGAGGCTGGGTACGTCCGTGTCACCCAACGACCTGCTCCGTAACGGCCCTGAGAGAGATCCCGCTCTCCTGTACGAGGGCGGTGACATCGATCGACTGCATGATGTCGTCACCGAGCGGCTCGCGCCGCACCGCTTGACCGTGCTGAACGGCAGACGACCGAACGGGCGCTTCCGCTGCTTGCACGAAGGGGAGGTGATGCTCTACGAACTCGGATACGGCACGGACGTCACCGTCTGCCCGGGAGAGCTGGGGGATTTCTACAACGTCCAGCTGCCCATGTCGGGCGCGGGCGTCGTCACCGTGGACGGCGTGGTCCTGCCGTCCACTCAGAGTATCGTCGGCCCGGGCAACCGGGTCTCGATGACGTGGAACAGCGAGGCACGGAACCGCATCCTCATCATTCCGGGTCGGGCCGTCGCACAGGCCCTGGAGGTACGGGGAGTCGATTCCTCCACCGCCGCAGTGCGCTTCAGCCCGGTGCTCGACGAGCAGGATCCGTTGGTCCGTTCGTGGATCGAACTCGTCCGGGGATTCAACGAGTTCGTCGCATCGCCGTTGAGCCACCGCTCTCCACTGGGAGTGCGGCACTTCGAGCAGCTCCTGATCGACAGCTTGCTGGACGCACAACCCCATTCCCGGAGCGATGCCCTGACGGACAGCGGCTCGGCTGCCCTGCTGCCCGCCGTACGCCGGGCCAAGGCGTTCTGCGAGGAACACGTGCACGAGCCGGTCTCGGTGGCGGATATCGCCCTCGCCGCGCGAACCAGCCTACGGAGCCTCAGAGAGGGCTTCCGCGTGCACCTGAACACCACGCCCCTGGCGTACCTGCGCCGGCTCCGGCTCGACCACGCCCACCGCGACCTCCTCGCCATCGCCGACGGCCGAGCCGACGGCACGGTGACCGACGTGGCCTGCCGCTGGGGCTTCACCCACCTGGGCCGCTTCAGCACGGTGTACCGCCAGACGTTCGGACAGCCGCCGTCCGAGACGCTGCGCCGAAGCTGCTGAGCGAGTGAGCGAGGGAGCGGCTGGCCGGGAGGGTGGTTGAGTACGCGATCGCACCGCTCGGCTATCCACAAACGTGCAGTCCCTGGCGATCCGAAAGCGGATAGCCGTGTGATCAAAGTTCGGGGAGGCTCGTCCTGGATGCGGTCGGATGCAGTTCACCGGCCGTCTGCGCCGGCGCTCCTGAGTCTGGGCCGAGCGTTCGGACCATCCCGGAAGGACATGATTGTTCGAGTTGAGCGTGCCCCAGTTGGCTTTCGGGTCCGTCGCAACTCGCGGGAGGTCACCCGGACACCCGCCAACCGGGCGGCTTACATGCCCGAGCCTGGCGGTGCTGACCGCCGTTCGGACGGTCTGGATCTGTCCGTCGAGCACGCCGAGCGGCCAGGGGGTGAAGCACCCTGCCCTCCCTGGCGAATCATCATGAATCTGGAGAGCCTTCTGTGAGTACCCTCCTGTCCACCCGGCGCCGGTTGTCGCTGGGCCTGGCCCTGGCGGCCGCACTGACGGGCGTCGGCGCGTACACCGCCGCGGCCGCGCCCGCCACGACGGCGCCGGCCCCGATACCCCTCACCTCCTCGGCCTGCCCGGCCGACCTGCAGCAGGGTGAGGCCGACGGCTGCGTCACCCAGCTCCAGCTGGAGCTCAACCTGACCGGCGCCAAGATCGCCGTGGACGGGCAGTTCGGATCGGCCACCGACACGGCCGTGCGCACCTTCCAGGCCGCCCACTCCCTGACCGCGGACGGCATCGTCGGCCCCGCCACCAAGTCGGCGCTCGACGCGGCGGCGGCCGCCGCCTCCGCCACCGTGGACCTGCGCACCCAGTGCGGCGACCTGCAGACCGGCGCCAGCGGCGCGTGCGTCAGCACCCTGCAGACGATGCTGAACACCTTCAACGCCGGCCGCCTCGTCGTGGACGGGCAGTTCGGATCGGCCACCGACACGGCCGTGCGCAACTTCCAGGCCGCCCACGCCCTGACCATCGACGGCATCGCCGGCACGGCCGTCAAGAACGCCCTCTACACCAGCACCCCCGCCCCGCTGCCCACCGGCGCCATCGACCCCACCAAGGTCCTGAACGCGGCAAAGTCCTACCTGGGCGTGCCGTACGTGTGGGGCGGCGGCCACTCCCTGCGCGGCGAGGGCCCCGGCCCCTCCCTTGGCACCTGCGACCAATACAACGGCCCCCAGCCCTGCGCGGCCAACACTACCGCCGGCCTGGACTGTTCGGGCCTGGTCCGGGCCGCCTTCTGGTTCGGCGCCGGCATCGACCTCGCCAACGGCGGCGACACCAGCAAGCAGACCCAGGACAAACACCTCACCCCCATCACCGAGGCCCAGCGCCGCCCCGGCGACGTCGAATACTTCGGCACGGACCCCCACAACACCGTGCACGTCGTTCTTTACGCCGGCACCGACCCCACCACCGGCGCCGACATGATGTACGAGGCGAAGGAAACAAACACCAACGTCCACTACGTGACCCTCCACACCGGCGGCTACTGGTACCACGTCACCGCCTGACCCACCCGGGTGCCGCGCGGGTGACCACTGCCGTCACCCGCGCAACACCCGACACCACCCGCCCAGGGCAGCTTTCCGCTCCAGCACGCCGCCACCGTCGGCGTCACGGTGCGGTGGGTTCGGATTCGCCGGGCGCCCGCGCCCTGCGTACGTTCTTCAAATTGCACTTCAGCGGTACTGAGGGGGACATCATGAGACCTGAGTTCGTCACGGTCCTGGGCACCGGATCCGTGGCGCGCAGCGTCGCCGACCGCCTGGCCGACGTCGGCTTCACGCCCAGCACCCCGCCGTCCGGCGGGACCCACGTACTCGTGACGGCGTTCGCCGTCGCGGAGCCGAGCCCGCACATCGTCGAGGAGACCCGCCGCGTCATCGCCGCGATGGCGCCCGGTAGCTGGTGGATCGACATGACCTACCCCCCGCTACGGACCGACGACCTGTGGGTCCCGCCGGAGGATCTCGCCCGGGTGACACGGGTGCGCGTGCCGGTCACCGACGTGCGCGGCGTGCTGGTGGCCAGTCCGCCTGTCGACCCGGACCTTCGCAGCCGCCAGGTGTGCGACTCCATCCTGAGGGTTGCCGACCTCGTCCTGCCCACGCAGACCCCCGAGTTCCCAATCGCCTCGCTCGACCTCGGCCTCGCCGAGTCGCCCGCCCCGGCACACCACCAGCGACCGGTCGGAGATGAGCCGTCGGCTGCCGCATAGGCGCGCACCAACTCCTTATAGTGCCGCTCCTGACCCGTTCTTACCCGGGAGGTGCAGGCCAGGGCGCTGACCTGCGGCGGGGAGTCTCGTTCCCGGGGCGGTGAGTTTCGCCCCAGGCCGCTAATGACCCGGGCGCGGATCGCGGCTTCGGTAGGCGGCCTGTCGGCAGGGACGCGGGCGCGGGCAGCGGCGACCCGGCCCGCTCGGCAGGACGTCCCCGCACCAATCGCATCTGCCGCCCATATTCGGAGGATACGACCGCCACCCGGCCGCCCCTCCGGCTCCGCGTGTGACCTGCTGGCCGAGCGGCGGCGATTTTAGGGCCCTTTGAGGGGTTTGCCGGGCTTGGTTGGACCAAGGTCGGGCCAGTCCAAGTGATAGCTGCGGCCTGTTCCGGTTGGGTGGTGAGGCCGTCTCTGGTTGCTGTACGTGTTCGCCGTGAGCATGCCATAACGCCGGGAACGAGGGCATCAGAGGCGAAGAATTTCCTGGAGTTCTCTGAAGGTTATTTTCTGCGGAATTTATGGCGAGTTCTCACGACGTCTCTCCGGCGAATCTTTTCGCAATGCGGATGGTGCGCGCCACGGGCAATGGATTGTGACGCACACCGGTTGTCACTCTGTCAGATCGGACGTCGGTGGCCCTGCGTGGGCCCGCTCGCCGGTGGAGGCCGTCAGGCCGCCGTCCAGGAGGTGGTGTGCCGCCCCGGACGGGTTGTCCGGGGCTGTCGCGGCCTGTGACGTGGCTGGATAGCCGTGATCCCCCGTGTGTGGTGAGAACGCGACAGCCGAGGGCGGGACAGAGCCCGGGGCCGCCTCGGGGAAGACCTGGCGGTGGCGGCTGCGCCCGGCCCAGTCCCTGCCCCACCTGGCCCTGCTCCGCCGGTGCTGCTCCACCTCGGCGCACCCGCGCCGCCGGATACGGTGCCCCCGTCGCGGACTTGGCCGGTACCTGCCCGG
>NZ_JBVHIP010000083.1:0-6074 GCF_055560495.1 Kitasatospora sp. NPDC023176
GCCGCCGAGCGGACGCTCTGCGCACTGTTCGCCGAAACCCTCGGTGTGCCCGCCCTCAGCATCGACGACAGCTTCTTCGACCTCGGCGGCCACTCCCTGCTCGCCACCAAACTGGTCAGCCGCATCCGCACCGCCCTCGGCGTCGAACTGTCGATCCGCACCCTGTGGGACCACCCCACGGTCGGGGAACTCTCCACCGCGCTGCCCGCGGCCCGCAAGGCCCGCCCCGCCCTCCGGCCGATGCGCCGGCCCGGCAGCCCTTCGTAGGTCACGCGCGCCACCGACCGTCCCCGGTGGCCCGACCGTCAAGTCCCCAAGTCTGCACGTCACCCGCCGGAGGCACACCGTGATCCCGTTGTCGTTCGCGCAGCAGCGGCTGTGGTTCATCGAACAGCTCGAGGGCCCGAGCGCGCTCTACAACACCCCGTTCGCCGTCCGGCTGGCCGGCGGGATCGACACCGCCGTGCTCTCCGTCGCCCTGCGGGACGTCCTCGCCCGGCACGAGGTGCTGCGCACCACCTTCCCGGCCACCGACGGCCGGCCGCAGCAGTCCATCGCCGAGCCGGACAGCCCCGCCGTCGAGTCCGTCACGGTGGCGGCGGAGGTGGTGGCCGACGAGGCCGAACTGTCGGTGCGGCTGGACGCGGCGGTGCGGCACGTCTTCGACCTCGCGAGCGAACTCCCCGTCCGGTGCACGCTGTTCTCGCTCGCCGACGAGGAGCACGTGCTGCTGGTCCTGATGCACCACATCGCCAGCGATGCCTGGTCCGTCCCCCCGCTCTTCCGCGACCTGGACGACGCCTACCGGGCCCGTCTCGCCGGCGCCGCTCCGCAGTGGGAGCCGCTGCCCGTCCAGTACGCCGACTACACCCTCTGGCAGCGCGAGGTGCTCGGCACCGAGGACGACCCGGAGAGCCTGCTCGCCACCCAACTCGCCTACTGGCAGCGCACTCTGACCGAGGCGCCGGAAGAGCTGGACCTCCCCCGCGATCGCCCGCGCCCGGCCGCACCGAGCCACCGCGGCGGCTCCGCCGTCCTCACCCTGGACGCCGAACTCCACGCGGCACTGGCCCGGTTGGCGGCCGAGCACCGCGCCAGCCTGCTCATGGTGCTGCAGGCCGCCGTCGCCACCCTCTACACCCGGCTCGGCGCCGGCACCGACCTGCCACTGGGCACCGCGGTGGCCGGACGCGCCGACGAAGCCCTCGACGACCTGGTCGGCTTCTTCGTCAACACCGTCGTGCTGCGCACCGACACCTCGGGCGACCCGAGCTTCCGCGAGCTGCTGGAGCGCGTCCGACGGCTCGACCTGGACGCCTTCGACCACCAGGACGTCCCCTTCGAGCGCCTGGTCGAACAGCTCAACCCGGCCCGGCTCCCGGCCCGGCACCCGCTGTTCCAGACCATGGTGACCCTGGACAGCGACGGGGACCTCCCCTCCGACTTCGCCGGGCTCACCTGCCGGGAGTACGTCCTCGACCAGCACCTGGCCAAGTTCGACCTCTCCTTCGCCTTCGTCGAGCAGCACGACGCCGGCGGCGCCGCCAACGGCCTGACCGGGGCCGTCGAGTACGCCGCGGACCTCTTCGACCACGCCACCGCCACCACCCTGGGCGAGCGCCTGGTCCGGGTGCTGCGGGCGGCCGCCGCCGAGCCGGACGCGCCCATCGGCGCGATCGAGGTCCTCGGCCCGGCGGAGCGGGAGCAGTTGCTGACCGGCCGGCACGGCCCGGTCACCGCGCTGCCGGCGGGGACGGTGCCCTCGCTGTTCGAAGCCCGGGCCGCCGCCACGCCGGACGCGATCGCGCTGGTGGCGGGCGATGACAGCCTGACGTACGCCGAACTCAACGCCCGCGCCAACGGGTTGGCGCGGCGGCTGACCGAGGCAGGCGTCGGCGCCGAGACTCCGGTGGCGGTGCTCCTGGAGCGCTCCCCCGCACTGGTGGTCACCCTGCTGGGCATCCTCAAGGCCGGTGGCACGTACGTCCCGCTGGACAGTGCCCAGCCCCAGGACCGCCTGCTCGCCGTCCTCGCGGACGCGGGCGCCACCCTCGCCGTCACCGACACCGACCACCCCGCCCTGGCCGGGCTCACCACCCTCGCGGTCGACACCGCTCTCGCCGACAACCTCGAACTAACCCTCAGCGATGACCAGTTGGCCTATGTGATGCACACCTCCGGCTCCACCGGCATCCCCAAGGGCATCGGCATCACCCACCGCGCCATCGTCGACCTCGCCCTCGGCGGCACCTTCTCGGACGGCGGCCACGCACGCGTCCTGGTCCACTCCCCCACCGCCTTCGACGCCTCCACCTACGAGCTCTGGGCCCCCCTGCTCTCCGGCGGCAGCCTCGTCCTCGCCCCGCCCGGCCGCCTCGGCGTCACCGAACTCACGGCCACCATCGACCGGGGCCGGGTGACGGCCGCCTGGATGACGGTCGGCCTGTTCAACGTGCTGGCCGCCGAGGCCCCGCAGACCTTCGCCGGACTGCACCAGGTGTGGACCGGCGGAGACATCGTCTCCTCGGCCGCCGTGCGACGCGTCCTGGAGGCCTGCCCCGGCCTGCGCGTGGTGAACGGCTACGGCCCCACCGAGACCACCACCTTCGCCACCCACCACCCCATGGCCACCCTCGCCGACGTGGCCGGCGCCATCCCCATCGGACGGCCCCTGCCCAACACCCGGGCCTACGTCCTGGACGACGCCCTCCGGCCCGTCCCGGTGGGCGTCCCGGGCGAGCTGTACCTCGCGGGCAACGGCCTGGCCCGCGGCTACGCCGGCCGACCAGCCCTGACCGCCGAGCGCTTCGTCGCCTGCCCGTACGGCGAACCCGGCGACCGGATGTACCGCACCGGCGACCTCGCCCGCTGGACCACCATGGGCGAACTGGAGTTCGTCGGTCGAACGGACGACCAGGTCAAGATCCGTGGCTTCCGGATCGAACTCGCCGAGGTGGAGGCGGCGTTCGCCGCCCACCCCGCTGTCCGCCAGGTCGTCGCGACCGTCCGCCAGGACCAGCCCGGCGACAAGCGCCTGGTCGCCTACGTCACCGGCGCCGCCACCCCCGAGGAACTGCGCGCCTTCGCCGCCGACCGCCTCCCCGGCTACATGCTCCCGGCCGCGATCGTCACCCTGGACACCCTGCCCGTCACCCCCAACGGCAAGGTCGACCGCCGCGCCCTCCCCGCCCCCGACTACTCCGCCACGACCACCGGCCGGGCGCCCCGCAACGCCACCGAGCAGACCCTGTGCGCACTGTTCGCCGAGGTCCTCCAGGTGGCCGAACCGAGCATCGACGACAACTTCTTCGACCTCGGCGGCCACTCCCTGCTCGCCACCCGGCTCACCAGCCGCATCCGCACCGCCCTCGGCACCGAACTCCCCATCCGCACCCTCTTCGACACCCCGACCATCGCCGGGCTGGCCCAACACCTCGGCGAAGGCGCCGACCCGGTGCGCGCCCGACTGCTGCCCCGGGAGCGCCCCGAGCGGGTGCCCCTCTCGTACGCCCAGCAACGCCTTTGGTTCATCGACCAGTTCGAGGGCCCCAGCGCCCTCTACAACACCCCCTTCGCACTCCGGCTGACCGGAACGGTCGACGCCACCGCCCTGGCCGAGGCACTGAAGGACGTGGTCGCCCGGCACGAGGTGCTGCGCACCCTCTTCCCCACCGCCGACGGCCAACCCCACCAGCTGGTCGCCGACGGCGTCGAGCCCAGCCTGACGGTCACCCGAGCGGCCGACGAGACCGAGCTGACCGCCCTGCTGGACCGGGCCATCGGCCACACCTTCGACCTGGCCACCGAACTCCCCTTCCAGGCGGGGCTGTTCTCGCTGCCGCAGGACCAGCACGTGCTGCTGGTCCTGCTGCACCACATCGCCAGCGACGGCTGGTCCGTGGCCCCACTCTTCCGCGACCTGGGCGAGGCCTACCGGGCCCGCACCGCCGGCTCTGCCCCCGACTGGCAGCCACTGCCGGTGCAGTACGCCGACTACACCCTCTGGCAGCGCGAGGTCCTCGGCGCCGAGGACGACCGGGACAGCCTGGTCGGGCAGCAACTCGCCTTCTGGCATCAGTCCTTGGTTGACGCTCCTGAAGAGCTGCCGCTGCCCTACGACCGGCCGCGACCGGCCACCCCCAGCCATCGGGGCGAACTGGTCGAGTTCACCGTGGACGCCGAACTGCACCAGCGGCTCGCTGAGTTGGCCACCGCCAACCGCGCCAGCCTGTTCATGGTGCTCCAGGCCGCCGTCGCCACCCTCTACACCCGCCTCGGCGCCGGCACCGACCTCCCGCTCGGCACCCCCACCGCCGGACGCACCGACGAGGCGCTGAACGACCTGGTCGGCTTCTTCGTCAACACCCTCGTCCTGCGCACCGACACCACCGGCAACCCCAGCTTCCGCGAACTGCTCAACCGCGTCCGCCGCACCGACCTGGACGCCTTCGACCACCAGGACATCCCCTTCGAGCGCCTGGTCGAACAACTCAACCCCACCCGCACCCCCGCCCGCCACCCGCTCTTCCAGACCCTGATCGCCCTGGAGAACCAGGAGAAGGCTCCGCGGACCTTCGGCGAACTGGGCTGCAGCGAGCTGGACTTCGACCTCCATGTGGCCAAGTTCGACCTCTCCTTCGGCTTCTCCGAGCCGAACCGGCCGAGCGGGCCGAACAGGCCGAGCGGGCCGAACAGGCAGAGCGGGCAGGACGGGCAGGGCGGGCCGAACGACCAGGGCGAACCGGGCGGACTCTCCGGCGCGATCGAGTACGCGGCGGACCTCTTCGACCACGCCACCGTCGCCACCCTCGCCGAACGCCTGCTGCGCGTCCTGGACGCCGCCGCCACCGACCCCGACGCCCCCATCGGCACCATCGAGATCCTCAGCCCGGCCGAGCGGGAGCGGTTGCTGACCGGCTGGAACGGCCCGGTCACCGCGCTGCCGACGGCGGCGGTGCCCTCGCTGTTCGAAGCCCGGGCCGCCGCCACGCCGGACGCGATCGCGCTGGTGGCGGGCGATGACACCCTGACCTACGCCGAACTCAACGCCCGCGCCAACGGATTGGCGCTGCGGCTGACCGAAGCGGGTTGCGGCGCCGAGACTCCGGTGGCGGTGCTCCTGGAACGCTCCCCCGCACTGGTGGTCACCCTGCTGGCGGTGCTCAAGGCCGGCGGCACGTACGTCCCGCTGGACAGTGCCCAGCCCCAGGACCGCCTGCTCGCCGTCCTCGCGGACGCGGGCGCCACCCTCGCCGTCACCGACACCGACCACCCCGCCCTGGCCGGGCTCACCACCCTCGCGATCGGCGAGGAGACCGCCGACAACCTCGAACTACCGCTCAGAGATGACCAGTTGGCGTATGTGATGCACACCTCCGGCTCCACCGGCATCCCCAAGGGCATCGGTATCACCCACCGCGCCATCGTCGACCTCGCCCTCGGCGGCACCTTCTCGGACGGCGGCCACGCACGCGTCCTGGTCCACTCCCCCACCGCCTTCGACGCCTCCACCTACGAACTCTGGGCCCCCCTGCTCTCCGGCGGCAGCCTCGTCCTCGCCCCGCCCGGCCGCCTCGGCGTCACCGACCTCGCGGCCACCATCAACCAGGGCGGAGTCACCGCGGCCTGGCTCACCGCCGGTCTGTTCAACGTCATGGCCACCGAGGACCCGGGGCTCTTCGCCGGCCTCCGCGAGGTGTGGACCGGCGGAGACGTGGTCTCCCCCGCCGCCGTCCGCCGGGTGATGACCGCCTGCCCCGGCCTCACCGTGGTCGACGGCTACGGCCCCACCGAGACCACCACCTTCGCCACCCACCACCCCATGGCCACTGTCGCCGAGGTGCCCACCACCGTCCCGATCGGACGCCCCCTGCCCAACACCCGGGCGTACGTCCTGGACGACGGATTGCAGCCCGTCCCCGTCGGGGTGCCGGGCGAGCTGTACATCGCCGGGGCGGGCCTGGCCCGCGGCTACGCCGGCCGCCCCGCCCTGACCGCCGAACGCTTCGTCGCCTGCCCGTACGGCGACAAGGGCGAACGCATGTACCGCACCGGCGACATCGTCCGCTGGAACC
>NZ_JBVHIP010000084.1:0-5547 GCF_055560495.1 Kitasatospora sp. NPDC023176
CCACCGGTGATCAGCACCGTACCGGCCGCATCGAAGTCCGCGGGAACAGTGAGGACGATCTTCCCGATGTGAGCGGCCCGGCTCATGAACCGGAAGGCGTCCCGCGCGCGGCGGACGTCCCAGGTGGTGAGTGGTGGCAGACGCAGCTCGCCTGCGCTGAGCAGTCGGACGGCCTCGGCCAGGATCTCCCCCAGCCGCTCCGGTCCCGCGTCGGCCAGGTCGAAGGCCGACACGCCGGGCCGGATGTCGGCCTTGCCCATCTCCACGAACCGCCCGCCGGGCGCGAGCAGCCGCAGGGAGGCGTCCAGGAATTCACCGGACAGCGAGTTCAGCACCACGTCGAAGGGTCCGAACCGGTCGGCGAACTCCAGGGTCCGGGACGAGGCGATGTGGTCCTCGTCCAGCCCCAGGGCGCGCAGCGCGTCCCACTTGCCCGGGCCGGCGGTCGCGTGGACGTCCGCGCCCCAAAGCCGTGCGAGCTGGACCGCCGCCATGCCGACGCCGCCGGCTCCGGCGTGGATCAGCACCCGGTCACCGGCCTTCAGCCCGCCCAGGTCGCGCAGGCCGTACCACGCCGTCAGGAACGCGATCGGCACAGTGGCGGCCTGGGTGAACGTCCACTCGTCGGGGATGCGCACCAGCACCCTGTGGTCGGCGACGGCCACCCGGCCGAACGCGCCGGGCAGCAGCCCGGCGACCCGGTCACCCGGCCGCAGCCCCGTGACCTCGGCGCCGACCTCGGTGACGACGCCCGCGCCCTCGCTGCCGAGCAGCGCCGGGTCCGGGTAGACGCCGAGGGCGATCAGCACGTCCCGGAAGTTCAGGCCGGCCGCCCGCACGGCGACGCGCACCTCCCGGGGCCCGGGCGGGGCCTGCTCGTACGGCAGGAAGACGAGGTCGTCCAGGCTGCCCGTGCCCACCTGCGTCAGCCGTCCGTCGAACGCCTCCGGTGCGGAGCGCACCAGCCGGGGCACGTAGACGGCTCCCCGGCGCACCGCCACCTGGTCCTCGTCGCCGACTGACAGGCCGTCGGGCAGCTCGTCGGCGTCCACGAGCACGAATCGGCCGGGGTGCTCGGACTGCGCGGACCGGACCAGGCCCCACACGGCCGAGGCTTCCGGGTCGCTCACCCCGTCACCGGGAACGACGGCGACCGCGCCCCGCGTGCGCACCACGAGCCGTTCGCCGGGCCCGGCCAGGAAGTCCTGGACGGCCGTCAGCGCCTCGGCGACCGAGCCGGGCGAGACCACGGCGTCGCCGAGCGCGCCTTCGCCGGGGGTCAGCCCGGGAATCAGCGGAATCCAGTCGAGGGCGTACAGCGGGCCGCGTTCAGCCATCGGACGGGTGGTCAGCGCCTCGATGGTCGCCACGGGCTCGCCGGACCGGTCCGCCAGGTGGACGGCGTACGTGCCGGGGCGCACCACCGTCAGCCGCACGCGCGCGGAGGTCACGCCGGTGCGGTGGACCGCGATCCCGCCCAGCGAGAACGGCAGCCGTACGTCGCCTTCCGTGCCGGACAACAGCGCCAGCGGTTGCAGAGCGGCGTCCAGCAGGGCCGGATGGACGGAGAACCGGGCCGCGTCCGGCACGGTGACCTCGGCGAACACCTCATTGCCGCGCCGCCACACCGCCTGCACGGCCTGGAAGGCCGGCCCGTACTCGTAGCCCGCCGCGGCGAGCGTGTCATAGAGCCCGGTGACAGGTTCCGCGCCGGCCGGCGGCCATTGCGTCAGCTCCTGCCCGACCACGGGCCGCCCGACCACAGGCCGGCCGACCACAGGCTGGCCGCTCACTGTGCCGGTGGCGTGCCGCACCCAACCGTCCGTACGGGACCGGACGTCGACCGTGCGGCGGCCGGTCTCGTCCGGCTCGCCCACGACGACCTGCACGTCCACCGCGCCGTCCGCGGGCAATACCAGCGGCGCCTCCAGGACCAGTTCCTCCACTGCCGCCCCGGCCGCGTGCACCGCCAGTTCCACGAACGCCGTCGCGGGCAGCAGCACCCTCCCCAGTACGGAGTGGTCCGCGAGCCAGGGGTGGGTGGCCAGGGAGAGCCGACCCGTCAGGACCCGCTGCTCGCCCACCTCGACAGCGGCGCCGAGCAGCGGGTGGTCCACCGAGTCGAGCCCGGCCGCGGACACGTCTCCCGCGCCTCCGGCGAGCCAGAACCGCGTCCGCTGGAAGGGATAGGTGGGCAGCGCCACCGGCTCCCGTTCAGGGAACGGCCACCGCACCGGCACACCCGCGACGAACAGCCGCGCCGCGGCGGCCAGGAACTCGGCCGGGGTGCCGTGGTCGCGGCGCAGTGTCCCGGTCACCACACCCGCCTCGTGCTCCTCCAGCGCGGGCGTGAGCACCGGGTGCGGGCTGATCTCGACGAAGACGGGGCGGCCACCCGAGGCGAGCAGCAGCCGGGTGGTCTGGTCGAACAGCACGGGTTCGCGGAGGTTGCGGTACCAGTAGCCGGCGTCGAGGGCGGAGGTGTCGACCGGCTCGCCGGTGACCGTGGAGTAGAACGGGATCACCGGCGGGTGGGGCGTGATGCCGGCCAGGTCGGTGAGCAGCTGCTCGCGGATCGCCTCGACCTGCGCGGAGTGGGCCGCGTAGTTGACGGGCAGACGGCGGGCGCGGATGCCCTCGGCCTCACAGGCCGTCAGCAGTTCGTCCAGTGCGTCCAGATCACCCGACACGACGACCGAACCGGGGGCGTTGACCACCGCCACCGTCAGCCGACCGTCCCAGCGGGCCACGAACTCGGCCGCCGGCTCATGCCCGAGGCCGACCGACACCATCCCACCCTGGTCCGCCAGCGCGACCAGGGCCTTGCTGCGCAGGGCGACCGCCTTGGCGGCGTCCTCCAACGACAACGCCCCGGCCACGTACGCCGCCGCGATCTCCCCCTGTGAATGCCCGACGACCGCATCGGGTTCCACACCATGGGCACGCCACAGTTCGGCCAGTGCCACCATCACCGCGAACAGGGCGGGCTGCACCACATCCACCTGCTCCAGCGAACCACCGCCGGTCAAAACCTCCACCAACGACCAGTCCGTGTACGGCGCCAACGCCGCAGCACACGCGTCGATCGCCTCCCGGAACACCGGCTCCGAGCCGTACAACTCCCCGCCCATACCGACCCATTGAGCACCCTGCCCCGGGAACACGAACACCGAACGACCCAGCGGACGGGCGGTCCCGGTGACCAGACCCGGCGCCGACCGGCCCTCCGCCAGTGCCTCCAACGCCTCCGCACCGCTCAGCACCGCCCGGTGCTCGAACACGGTGCGGGCGGCCAGAGCGCCCCCGACCGCCGCCGGGCTCACCTCGGGACGTCCGGCGGTGAAGGCGCCCAGCCGGCGCGCCTGCTCCCGCAACGCCGCCTCGGACCTGGCCGACAACACCCACGGCACCAGCCCGCCCGCGGACCCCGTCGAAACCCCGACCGACTCTTCAGCAGCCGCCTCGATCACCACATGCGCGTTGGTACCGCTGATGCCGAACGCCGAGATGCCCGCACGACGCAGGTGGCCGCTGTCGGGCCAGGGCCGGGCCTCGGTGAGCAACCGGACGTTCCCGGACCCCCAGTCGACGTGCGAGGTCGGCGCGTCGACGTGCAGCGTCGGCGGCAACTGACCGTGCCGCATCGCCATCACCATCTTGATCACACCCGCGACGCCGGCGGCGGCCTGGGTGTGCCCGATGTTCGACTTCACCGACCCCAGCCACAACGGCTCCACCCGGTCCCGGCCGTACGTCGCCAACAGCGCCTGCGCCTCGATCGGGTCACCGAGCGTCGTCCCGGTGCCATGCGCCTCCACCGCGTCCACCTCGGACGCCTCCAACCCGGCATTCGCCAACGCCTGCCGGATCACCCGCTCCTGCGACGGACCATTCGGCGCCCCGAGGCCGTTGGAGGTGCCGTCCTGGTTCACCGCCGATCCCCGCACCACCGCCAGCACCCGGTGACCGTTACGGCGGGCATCCGACAACCGCTCCAGCAGCACCAACCCCGCGCCCTCACCCCAGGCCGTGCCGTCGGCCGCCTCGGCGAACGCCTTCACCCTGCCGTCGGGAGCCAGGCCGCGCTGGCGCGAGAACTCCGTGAACCCCAGCGGGGTCGCCATCACCGTCACCCCGCCGGCCAGGGCGAGTGTGCACTCCCCCGAGCGCAGTGCCTGCGCGGCCAGGTGGATCGCCACCAGCGAGGACGAGCAGGCGGTGTCCAGCGAGACCGCCGCACCCTCCAGCCCCAGCAGGTAGGCGATCCGGCCGGAGGTCACGCTGGTCGCGGCGCCCGTACCGAGATAGCCCTCGGTGCCGGCGGGCGCCTGGTCGCCGTAGCCGGAGGACCAGATACCGGTGAAGACGCCCGTCTGGCTACCCCGCAGCGACGTCGGATCGATCCCCGCGTGCTCGAAGGTCTCCCACGCGGTCTCCAGCAACACCCGCTGCTGCGGATCCATCGCCAACGCCTCACGCGGCGAGATCCCGAAGAAATCCGCATCGAACCCCGCCGCGTCCACGAGAAAACCACCCGACCGCGTATACGACGTCCCCGGATGATCCGCATCCGGATGGAACAACCCCTCAACGTCCCACCCCCGATCACCCGGAAACCCCCCGATCGCATCCACCCCACCCGACACCAGACCCCACAACTCCTCCGGAGACCCCACCCCACCCGGCAACCGGCACCCCATGCCCACGATCACCACCGGATCAACCCCCACACCCACCCCACCCACCGGCACCACCGACACCACACCCCGGCCGAGGATCTCGCTCAGCAGGTGCTCGGCGAGTTGCCGCGGGGTGGGGTGGTCGAAGGTGACGGTGGCGGGCAGGCGCAGGCCGGTGGCGGTGTTGAGCCGGTTACGCAGTTCGACGGAGGTCAGGGAATCGAAGCCGAGGTCCTTGAACGGCTGCCGGTCCCATGCGGCCCCCGGTTCGCGGTGACCGAGCACGGCGGCGGTGTGGGCGGTGACCAGGTCGAGTGCGGCTCGCAGCCGTTCGGCCTCCGGCAGTGACCGCAGGCGGTCGGCCATCGCGCCGTGCCGCGCCGGGCGCCGGGCCGCCTTGCGGGAGACGAGGCCCTTGAGGGCTGCCGGGGCCGCCGGGGCGCCCGCCATCACGGACAGGTCGAGGCGTACCGGCACCAGCGCGGCCCGGTCCGTGGCCAGGGCCGCGTCGAACAGCGACAGGGCGTGGTCGGTGGCCAGCGGCACGACCCCGGCTCGCATCAGCCGGTCCTGGTCGGCACCGGTCAGGTGCCCGGTCATGCCGCTCGCCTCGGCCCAGTAGCCCCAGGCCAGCGAGGTCGCCGGCAGTCCGAGGGCGCGCCGGTGCACGGCGAGGGCGTCGAGGAAGGTGTTGGCCGCGGCGTAGTTGGCCTGGCCGGGGCTGCCGAGCGTCCCGGCCGCCGAGGAGAAGAGGACGAACGCCGTCAGGTCGCGCCCCCGGGTGAGTTCGTGCAGGTGCCAGGCCGCCCGCGCCTTGGGCTCCCAGACCGCGGCGAGGCGTTCGGGGGTCAGGGACTCGACCACGGCG
>NZ_JBVHIP010000085.1:0-4198 GCF_055560495.1 Kitasatospora sp. NPDC023176
ACTGCAGGGGGGACCCTGTGGGAGAGTAGGACGCCGCCGAACAATTCTTCAGAAAAGCCCCTGATCCTTACGGATCAGGGGCTTTTCGCATTTCCGCTCAGTTGTCGTCGCCGCCCTGCGGCTGGTCGTCGTCGGTCTTCGGTTGCCCCTGGGCCTGGGCCGGCGTCGCCCCAGCGGTGGGGGCCTTGGAAGGCATTGCCCCACCGGAAGGCGTCGCTCCGGCCGATGTCGCCGGGGCCGACGGGTCTGCCGAACCGGCCGCCGACGGGGTGTCGGCCTGGGGCGCCTGGGCCGCGGGCACTGCCGCCGTTCCCCAGGACGGCCGGTCGAGCCACTTGTCCGCGCTGTTGGTGAGCCGGGCGACGCCCGTACCGTCCGGCCGCATGCTGTACAGGTCCGCGCCGGAGCCCGCGGGCGCCTGGGCGAAGACGATCGACTTGCCGTCGGGCGCGTAGGCGGCCGAGCCGTAGAAGGCGGTGGACGGGGCGGGGGTGAGGGCGCCGATGGCGGTGCCGTCGGGGTGGACGGTGTAGATGCCGCCGCCGGGGGCGTTGTCGGGGCCGGCCGGGTGGGTGGTGAAGAGGATCTGGGTGCCGTCGGGGGACCAGGCCGCGCGGTCCCCGGCCCGCAGTTCCCAGGGGGTGAGCTGGCGCAGGCCGGTGCCGTCCGCGCTGACGACGTAGATGGCGCGGCTGTTGGCGGGCTGTGCGGTGGCGCTGGTGCGGTACTCGAAGGTGAGCTGCTTGCCGTCGGGCGACCAACTGGGGTTGCTGATGGCGCCGGAGTAGGGCTTGTCGTTGGTGAGGAAGGTGAGCCGCTGGACATTGGTGCCGTCGGGGCTCATCAGGTAGAGGTCCGAGTACTGGACCTGGTTGTTGTGGGCCTGGTCGAGGGCGCCCCAGGAGCGGCTGAAGGCGAGCTGTTTGCCGTCCGGGGAGAAGGCGGGGGCGCGTTCGTCCTCGTTGGCGCAGTCGGCGGTGGCGCTGCTGGTGTCGCAGAGCTGGCTGATCTGGTGGGCGTTGTCGCCGCTGGGGGAGACCGTCCAGAGGCGGGCCGTGCCCGTCTGGGGGTCGGTGCGGTCGAAGGCGACGGCAGCGCCGTCGGGGGACCAGTCGGGGCGGTCGTCGCGGGCGCGCTCGGGCGGCTGGGTGATCTGGTGCTGGCCGGCGCCGTCGGGGCCGACGGTGACGATGGCACTGGTGGTGCGGGTGGCGTCGGTGTAGGCCCGGCCGACGATCAGTCCGTTGTGGGCCTCGGCGTTCGCGGCGCCGACGACACCGGGGGTCGCGGACGGGCTCGGATCGGGGGTGGCGGTGGGTGATTCCGGGCGGATCTCGGACAGCGGGATGTCGCCGGGTTCGGCCCCGCAGCCGGTGAGCAGGGTGCCCAGAAGCAGGAGGCCCGCCCCGGCGGTTGCGCGGGTGCGGGCCTTGCTGCTGGTGGGGGACTGCCGTGTGCCGGTGATCCGTGCCATCTCCGTATCCGACCTTTCCGACCGCTCCGACGGGTGCCGCGGCTCCGATGTGGGAGGGACGCGTGACGAGTCCAGGAGGAAGGCCCCTGGAAGGAGCTGTCACTGTGTCAGACGGGGGCCGTCGGCGACCGGGCGACACGCGACGGATCGCGTTCACTCGGTCACCAGGAGTAGACGGCGGGTCGGGCGGGGAGCGGGTCAGCCCTGGGCGGCGCGGCGCTCGGCCTTGGCGAGGGCCTCTGCCTCGTCCTCGGCCTCCGCGACCTCCAGGGTGGGCGCGGTGCCGCCGAGCTGGGCGGGCAGCCACCAGGAGTCCTCGGGGCCGGACGGCTTGCCCGGGTACTCGCGCTGGGCCCGGTCGAGCATCTCGCTCATGGCGGCGCGCAGCTTTCTGGTGACCATCACGGGCTTGTCGCCCGGGACCAGGTGAATCGGCTCGCCAATCATGATCGTCACCGGGACGTGGCGCTTGGTGAGGGTCTTCGGACGGCCCTTGGTCCAGAGCTGCTGGGTGCCCCAGAGGATCACGGGCAGCAGCGGGGTGCCGGAGTCGGCGGCCATCCGGGCGGCGCCGGTCTTGAACTTCTTCAGCATGAACGAACGGCTGATGGTCGCCTCGGGGAAGACCCCGACGACCTCGCCGGCCCGGAGGGCGCGGACGGCCGCCTCGTAGGCGGGCTGGCCGTCGGTGCGGTCGACCGGGATGTGCTTCATGCCGCGCATCAGCGGGCCGGAGATGCTGTGCCGGAAGACGTCGTCCTTGGCCATGAAGCGGGTCTTGCGCTTCCCGCCGCGGTAGGCGCCGAGGCCGGCGAAGAGGAAGTCCAGGTAGCTGATGTGGTTGCTGACCAGCACCGCTCCGCCCTTGGCGGGAATGTGCTCGGCACCGATGATCTTGATGCGTACGTCGAGCGCACGGAAGGCGGTGAGTGCGGCGCCGATGACGGGCGGGTAGACGAACTCTGCCACGGTCAGTCCTGACTTCCACGGGCCGGGGCCCGGTACGACGGGTACCCGAGCCGTGCGCGGGAGCCGACCGGAGCACGGCACGCCGCGGCGGTCACGGGTGATACACGGAGATGATCCCCCGAACGAGTGCCTGCTGTCACCTGAGCCGTGCGGTCAAGCGGATTTTCGCGGTGTGATCTCGGTGATGAACCCGGAGCGGAACTTTTCCGTCTCCCGCCCCTCGGTGACCGGCCGGCGCTCAGGCCCCGGCGCCGACCCGGCCCTGGGCCCGGCGGACGATCGGGTAGATCTCGCAGCCCAGGCAGTAGCCGAAGGCGGCGTTCAGGAAGGCCGCGGCCAGGGCGAACGCGGCGGCCAGCAGGCCGAGCCAGGTGACTCCGGTGAAGTAGCCGAGGGCACCCACGGTGGCGAACACCGCCCCGCCGCCCTGGGCGAAGCGCAGCGGGCGCTCGTCCTCGGTCGCGGTGGGCGGCGTCAGGCGCGGGGCGACGAAGGTGTGGAACAGCCAGCCGTACGGGGACAGTCGGGGGCCGCCGGTCGCGCCGAGCACGAAGACCACGGCCTGGGCGGCCAGCAGCAGGCCGCTGCCGGTGATCAGGGCGGCGGCCAGCACCAGGGTGGTGAGTGCGGCGGCGAAGCGGGAACCGCGGGGGTCGGTCTGCAAGGAGGCTCCGGGAGGGTCGCGACGGACGGCTGCGGCGGGGTGCGTCAGCGACAGCGGGCGGTGGTGGCCAGACCCAGGTCGACGACGCGACGGACGGTCAGCAGCGGCGGGGAGGGGCGGTCGGAGTCCACCCGCCGATCGTACGGGCCCGGTGTCGGTAGGTCGACCACCCCTTTCGGAGCCCGCCCGCGCTGTCGCAGACTGGAGGGATGACCGGGCTGCTGGTGTGCGTCGTCGTGCTGGCGGCGGCGACCGCGTTCGGGCTGTTGAGGGCTGGGCGTGACGGGAGGCTGAGGGTGCGCACCAAGGACGGGACGGTACGGCTGTCGGAGTCGGAACTGGGCGGGCCGCTCGGTGAGCGGGCGACCCTGGTGCAGTTCTCCACCGCGTTCTGCCAGCCGTGCCGGGCCACCCGGCGGGTGCTCGCCGAGGTGGCGGAGATGGTGGACGGGGTCGTGCACGTCGAGCTGGACGCCGAGGCCCGGCTGGAGCTGGTCCGTCGGCTGGAGGTGCTGCGGACGCCGACCGTCCTGGTGCTGGACGCGGCGGGCCGGGTGGTGCGCCGGGCGGCGGGGATGCCACGCAAGGCGGACGTGATCGCGGCGCTCGGCCAGGCGGTGTGATCCGTGGGGGCTGGACGGGGACGGGGACGGGGACGGCGGATGACCGGTGGCAGATGACAGGTAACAGATAACGGATGACAGCGAACAGATGATGAAATCTGTTCGCTGTCATCCGTTACCCGTTTGCCGTCGGTTCGCACCGCCCCGTGAGGTGGACCCGCCCCCCGGCTGGGGCAGGATGGGCGCAAGCGGCGGCGCGCACCTCCCGCCCTAAGCTACTGGCCAGTAGTGACCACTGAGCTACCGGCGAGTATGCTGCCAGGAAGTTCCGGACCGGCACGGGAAACTCGCTGCCCGGAGCGGGTGCGTGGCGTGTTCGCACCCGCTTGCACGTCGCAGCCGCCGGACGAGACCAGTACAGGAGACAAGGCCGTGAGCTTGAGGATCGTCGTCTGTGTGAAGTACGTGCCGGACGCGACGGGTGACCGTCGTTTCGCGGACGACCACACCACCGACCGGGAGGGTGTG
>NZ_JBVHIP010000086.1:0-4125 GCF_055560495.1 Kitasatospora sp. NPDC023176
GCGCGGTCGCGCGGGAAGCCTTCCGACATGCACAGCAGGAGGCCGTCCGCGGAGACCACCACGGTGTGGGACACCCCGGGGGTGTTGTCCACGAAATTGGTGATCAGCCAGTTCAGGTTCTGTGCGGCCTGGCTCATCTGAGTCAACTCAACGCTCCTGGTGGTTCGAGCCGCCGAAGAGATCGGTGCTCCGGTTCTGTCCGTTGCCGGACTGGTCTACCTGATCGGGGTCGATCCGGAAGCTTCCGGTGTTGCCGGCGCTGCGGCCCTGCTCCACACCGCGGCGCAGGTTGGTGAGGCGGCCACGGACCTCCTCGGGGCTGCGGGAGACCTGCGGCCCGTCCTGCGGAGTGGGCTTGGCGTTGCCGGGCACCAGGTTCTGCTTGGGCACGCGGCGGGGCAGTCCGGCCCCGGTGGTGCCGGCGGACGAGGGCTCGCGGAGCTGCTCGGCGCGCTGCCAGTCACCGTCGTTCGGCGACTGCCAGGGGGAGGAGGTCGGGCCGGTCGGGCCGTAACCGCCCAGTGCGGACACGTCGTGGCCGCGGGTCTCGGCGGGCGCCGAGGGCGCCGAGGTGTCCTTGGCGCCGGCGAACCAGTTCGGGGTCTCCCCGGACGGGCTGCCGACGGCCGGGGCGCTGCCCGGGCCGCCGCTCGCCAGCTGCTGGCCGGGGCGGCGCTGGGGCAGCCCGGACGGCAGGGTGGTGGAGGGCTCGGCGGCGGGCAGGGCGGGCGGCTCCGGGGCGTACGGGTGGCCGGCGGGGGCCTCCTCGGCCTGGTGGCCGTACTGGTCGGCGTACTCGTCCTGCTGGTAGCCGCCCTGCTGGTAGCCGTACTGGTCGTCGGCGTAGGCGGTCTGGTCGTAGCCCTGCTGCGGGTACTGGCCGTAGCCGTCCTGGGCGTACTCGTCCTGCTGGTAGCCGCCCTGCTGGTAGCCGTACTGCTCGTCGTTGCCGTAGCGGTCGTCCGGGTAGGCGCCCTGCTGGTAGCCCTGCTGCGGGGCGTACTGGTCGTAGCCCTGCTGGTAGTCCTCCTCGACCTCGGCGTCCACCACCGGCGACTCCGGGGCGCTCTCCAGGGCCGCGCGGCGGACCTGGTCGAGGCGCTGGGAGCGCTGGACGGCCTCCAGGGCCGGGCTGAAGCCGGAGGAGCCGGCGTTGCCGATGCCGGTGAGGTGGTCGTCGAAGCCCAGCTCGGCCGCGCTGCGGCCGCCGTTGTCCGGCGCCCACTCGGCGGCCGGCTCCTGCTCGGCGAAGATCCGGGAGACGGTGAACTGCTCCTCCGGCTCCGGGGCGATCGCGGACCGGGTGACGAACGGCGGGAGCATGACCAGCGAGGTGGTGCCGGCCGACTCGCCGGACGGGCGGAGCTGGACGCGGATGTCGTGCCGCTGGGAGAGCCGGCCGACCACGAAGAGGCCCATGCGACGGGAGATGGTGGCGTCGACCGTGGGCGGCTCGGCCAGCTTCTCGTTGATCTCGGCGAAGTCCTCGGCGGTGAGGCCGATGCCCTTGTCGTGGATCTCGACCAGGACGCGGCCGTCCGGCAGGCGGGTCGCGTTGACCAGCACCCGGGTCTGCGGGCTGGAGAACGAGGTGGCGTTCTCCAGCAGCTCGGCGAGCAGGTGGACGAGGTCGGTCACGGCGGCGCCGACGACCTCGACCTCCGGGATGCCGGACAGCTCGACGCGCTCGTACTGCTCCACCTCGGAGGCGGCGGCGCGCAGCACGTCGACCAGCGGGACCGGGGTGTTCCAGCGGCGGCCGGCCTCCTCGCCCGCGAGGACGAGCAGGTTCTCACCGTTGCGGCGCATACGGGTGGCCAGGTGGTCCAGCTTGAAGAGGTTCTCCAGCTGGTCCGGGTCGGCCTCGTTGTTCTCCAGGTCGGTGATCAGCGCCAGCTGGCGCTGGATCAGGCCCTGGCTGCGGCGCGACAGGTTGGTGAAGATCGCGTTGACGTTCCCTCGCAGCAGGGCCTGCTCGGCGGCGAGCGCCACGGCCTGCTGGTGGACCTGGTCGAAGGCCCGGGCGACTTCGCCGATCTCGTCCTTGCCGTGCAGCGGGATCGCGGTCACCGAGGTGTCGACCCGCTCGGGGTCGGTCTTGGAGAGCTTCTCGACCAGGTCCGGCAGGCGGTGGTCGGCGATCTCCAGGGCGGCGCTGCGCAGGGTGCGCATGCCGAGGATCATCGAGCGGGCGACGTAGCCGGTGAGCAGGCCGGCCAGGATCAGTGCGGCGACGACGATGACCGTGTTGAGGATGGCGTCGTAGAGCGCGTTGTCCTTGAGGTCGCGGGAGTTGGTGAGGACCTCGTCCAGCAGCGCGACTTCGGTGTTCCGCAGGGCCTGGATGTGGGTCCCGGCGGCCTGGTTCCAGTTGTCCGGGGTCAGACCGGAGTTCTTGGCCTCGGCGTACGCGGCGTCGGCCGCGGCCTTGCCCTTCTGCTGCCCGGCGGCGGCGGCCTCGGCGTAGTTGCCGGCCAGTGCCAGCAGGCCCTGCATGCTGGGCGCGGAGCCGTTCGGCATCTTGAAGGCCGAGCGGTCCTGGGCGGTGGCCAGGGCGACCTGGGCGTCCGCGTACTTCTTGGCGTCCTCGGGGTCGGCGCCGGTGTTGAACTCGGTGAGGGAGACCTGCTCCAGCTTCTCGGCGACCAGGATCTGCTGGGTCATGTCCTGGTTCTCGTAGCGCGTGGTCACGCCCTGCGAGATGCCGACCAGCAGGCTCAGCATGAGCGAGCGCTGGGTCGACGCGGAGGCCTTGGCCAGCGACATCGCGTAGATCGCGCGGCCCTTGCTGGTGGCGTTGGCGGAGCCGTTACCGACCGAGTTGTCGTAGGCCAGCAGCGGCGCGAACAGCGCCGAGTAGGCGTTCGCGGTGGCGCTGGCGAACAGCTCCTTGGTGTACGCGACCTGCCGCAGGTGGGGGAGGTCGCCCACCAGGGCCTGGAAGGCCTCGTGGCGGCGCGGCAGCTCGCCGGACTTGTCGGACGCGGCGTACGCGGCGTTGTAGGCCTTCAGCGCGGCGTCGGTGTCGGCGCGGCGCTTGGTGACCTCGTTGTTCGGGTCCTGCCCGGTGAGCAGGGGTATCAGGGTCTTGTCGCGCTCGTTCTCGAACGCCTCGGCGAGTTCGGTCGCCGCCTTGGCGAGTTCCGCGGTCTTCTCGGCGCGGGATGCCTTGATGTAGCCGTCGACCGAGGTGTTCACTCGCAGACCGCCGAAGACGAGACTGATGATCACGGGGATCAGCAGGATCGCGATCAGTCGGGTCGGCACGCGCCAGTTGCGCGGGCGGAGGAAGTCGTACCGGCTGGAGCCGCCCTCGCCCGGTGAGCCCGCCGGACCCGCACCCGGGCGCGGCTCCTTGCCGGCCGTCGGGGGCTTGGGGGCCTGGGCGGCCTGGGCGCGCTCCTCGGCGGGAGTGAACGCGGAGAATCCGGCCTGTTCCGCGGCGCCGCCGTTCGGCGTGCTCTGGCGGGGCTCGGAGCGCCGCTGCGGGGCGGGTTGCTGCTTACGCCTCACTCGACAACTACCTCTCGGCCGACTAGCCGGCCATGGATCAATCCAGCGCTACCCCCGGGGCCCTGGCCCGCCGCCGGACGGCCGGCTCGGGATATTCAGGGGCAGCTGGAATTTCAGCACGTGCAGGGATGGGGGACAAACAGCCGTCGCATGACACCCGTGCCGGAACAATCCGGACAATCAACGACATGACGGAGCAAATCCGTGGTCATCTGGCGCTGAGTGACGCTGATTCGCCACGCTGCGTCATTGTTGATCACAAAATGCCTACCGAACTGTTATCCGCTGCTTATACACGGGTCTTGCGCGCGGCCCCCGGAGGACACCGGCCGGTAAGGCAGCGCCGCCCCGGCGACCCGTCAGTGTGACGGCTCACCGGGGCCGGGCGGTTCCCGTTACTCACGCCTCCGGGGCCCTCGGACCCTTCGGCTCGGCGCCGACCTCACGCCCTCGCCTCCGGGGCGCGTCGACCGCGCCGAGGGGCGGCGCGGAGCCCGCGCGCGCGTCCTCCTACCGGAGTCGGGCGAGGAGGGCGTGTTCGACGAGGGTGATGAGGGCGCTTTTGGCGCTGTCCCGGCGGCGGGCGTCGAGGGTGATGACGGGGGTTTCGGT
>NZ_JBVHIP010000087.1:0-3827 GCF_055560495.1 Kitasatospora sp. NPDC023176
CGCGGTCGGCTGATGCAGGCGCTGCCGGAAGGCGGCGCGATGCTGGCGGTGCAGGCGACGGAGGACGAAGTCCTGCCACTGATCGGCGAGTTCGTGTCGATCGCGGCCGTCAACGGCCCGCGCTCGATCGTGGTCTCGGGCACGGAGGAGGCGGTCGCGGAGATCGAGGCCCACTTCGCCGACCGCAAGACGAACCGGCTGCGGGTTTCGCACGCGTTCCACTCGCCGCTGATGGACCCGATGCTGGCGGACTTCCGTACGGTCCTCGACGGGCTGACGTACCACGCGCCGTCGATCCCGGTGATCTCCAACGTGACCGGTGCACTGGCCGAAGGCCTCCAGGAGCCCGGGTACTGGGTGCGCCACGTCCGTGAGGCCGTCCGGTTCGCCGACGGCATCCGCACGCTGGAAGCCGCAGGTGTCACCCGCTTCCTCGAACTCGGCCCCGACGGCGTCCTCACCGCGCTCGCGGCCGCCTCCCTCTCCGACGACGCCGTCCTGGCCACCGTCCTCCGCAAGGACCAGGCCGAGGACACGACCCTCCTGGCCGCGCTCGCGCGCCTGCACGTCACCGGCGCGCCCGTCGACTGGGCCGCCCTCCTCGCCGGAACCGGTGCCCGCGCCGTGGACGTTCCCACGTACGCGTTCCAGCACCGGCACTACTGGCCCGAGGTCACCCTCGCACGCGGCGGCGACGTCCGGCTCGCGGGGCTCGGGGCCGCCGAGCACCCGCTGCTGGGCGCGGCCGTCGAGCTGGTCAACACGGACGGCTACCTGTTCACCGGGCGGCTGTCGGCCCGGTCGCACGGGTGGCTCGCGGACCATGTCGTCATGGGCTCGGTCCTGGTGCCGGGCACGGCGCTGGTCGAGCTGGCGGTGCGGGCCGGGGACGAGGTCGGCTGCGACCTGGTCGAGGAGCTGACGCTGGCCGCGCCGCTCGTCCTGCCCGAGCGGGGCGGGGTGCGGGTGCAGGTATGGGTCGGCGAGCCGGACGCGTCCGGGCGGCGCGCGCTCACCGTGCACGGCCGGCCGGACGACGCGGACGGGACGGACTGGACCCTCCACGCCACCGGTGTGCTGGGGACGGGCGCGACGCCGACGCCGTTCGAGGCGGCGGTGTGGCCGCCGACTGGTGCCGAGGCGGTGGACCTGACCGGGCTGTACGAGGGTCTGGCGGAGGCCGGGTTCGGGTACGGCCCGGTGTTCCGGGGCCTGCGGGCGGTCTGGCGGCGCGGGGACGAGGTCTTCGCGGAGGTCGCCCTGCCCGAGGGCACCGACGGAAGCGGCTTCGGCCTGCACCCGGCGCTGTTCGACGCCTGTCTCCACGCGTTCGCACTGACCGGGTCCGACGAGCGCGGGGTGCCGTTCGCGTGGGAGGACGTGGCGCTGCACGCCTCCGGCGCGTCGTCGGTCCGGGTGCGGCTGACGCCGTCCGCGGGCGGCGCGGTGGCGCTGGCGATCGCCGACACCGAGGGGCACCCGGTGGCGACCGTCGGGTCGTTGGTCGTGCGCCCGGTGTCGGCGGGCGAGGCGGGACCGGTGGGCCGGGACGGGTTGTTCCGGGTGGACTGGGTGCCGGTGAAGGTCTCCTCGGCGCCGGAGTTCGTGGCGGTGGGGTCGCTGGTGGAGGTGCCGGTGGAGGTGCCGCCGGTGGTGGTCATCGAGACGGCCGCCGTCGACGACGACGTGCACGCGCGGACGGCGCAGGCGCTGGAGCTGGTGCAGGGCTGGCTGGCGGAGGAGCGTTTCGCGGGCTCGCGGCTGGTGTTCGTGACGCGTGGTGTGGTGGCGGGCGAGGACCTGCCGGGCGCTGCGGTGTGGGGTCTGGTGCGGTCGGCGATGTCGGAGGAGCCGGGCCGGTTCGGCCTGGTGGATCTGGCCGGTTCGGAAGAACTGCCGCCCGCCGCCCTGGGCGTGGACGAACCGGAGGTGCTGGTCCGCGACGGTGAGGTCCTGGCCGCTCGGCTGGTGCGGACGGAGGCCGCAGCCGCCGCGATCGCGTGGCCGAGCGGGGGGACGGTCCTGATCACTGGCGGTACGGGCGGCCTCGGCACGATCGTGGCCCGGCGCCTGGCGGCCGAGCACGGCGTGCGCAGCCTGCTGCTGGTGAGCCGCCGGGGCGCGGACGCCGAGGGCGTCGACGCGCTGCTCGCCGAGCTGGCTGCACTCGGCGCGGACGTGGCGGTCGAGGCGTGTGACGTGGCCGATGAGGCCGCCGTCGCCGAGCTGTTCGCCCGGCACGAGATCCGCGCGGTCGTCCACACGGCGGGGGTGCTCGACGACGGTGTGATCGGCTCGCTGACCCCCGAGCGGGTCTCCGCCGTCCTGCGCCCGAAGGCGGACGCGGCGTGGAACCTGCACCGGGCCGGCGAGAACGTCGAGGCGTTCGTTCTCTTCTCCTCCGTCGCCGGCGCGTTCGGGAGTGCGGGCCAGGGCGCCTATGCGGCGGGCAACGCCTACCTGGACGCGCTGGCACACCACCGGCGTTCGCTCGGCCTGCCCGCCGTCTCGCTCGCCTGGGGCCCCTGGTCCGACGTGGCCGGAATGACCGGCACCCTCACCGACGCCGAGGCCGAGCGCATCGCCCGGCTCGGCCTGCCGGCCATCTCCCCGGCCCAGGGCGTCGAGCTCTTCGACGCGGCGCTCGCCACCGGGCACCCGGTCGTGCTGCCGGTCCGCCTCGACCTGGCGGCGATGGCCGCGCACGGCGAGGTGCCTGCCCTGCTGCGCGGCTTGGTGCGGGGCCGCGTGCGGCGCGCCGTGGTCGCCGGTTCGGCGGTGTCGGCGGGACTGGCGCAGCGCCTGTCCGGGCTGGGTGGCGAGGAGCGGCGGGTGGCCGTCCTGAAGCTGGTGCGCGACCAGATCGCGCTCGTGCTGGGCCACGATGCCGGCTCGGCGGTCGATCCGACGAAGGCGTTCCAGGACCTCGGCTTCGACTCGCTGACGGCGGTCGAGCTGCGCAACCGGCTGAAGTCGGTGACCGGTCTCCAGCTGCCTGCGACGGTTGTGTTCGACTACCCGACGGCGAGCGCGCTGGCCGGCTTCCTGCTGGAGGGCCTGTTCGGCGCCGAGAGCGTCGTCCACGTCCCCGAGCCCTTGTCGTCGCTGTCCGACGACCCGATCGTGATCGTGGGCATGGCGTGCCGTTACCCGGGTGGCGTCGAGTCGCCGGAGGACCTGTGGCGGCTGGTGGCCGACGGCGTGGACGCGGTGTCGGACTTCCCGACGGACCGCGGCTGGGAGGTCCGGGCGCTGTACAACCCGGACCCGGACCACACCGGTACGTCCTCCACGCGCTCCGGCGGATTCCTGTACACCGCCGGGGAGTTCGACCACGAGTTCTTCGGGATGAGCCCGCGTGAGGCGCTGGCGACGGACGCGCAGCAGCGCCTGCTGCTGGAGACGTCGTGGGAGGCCTTCGAACGGGCCGGCATCGACCCGGTGTCGCTGCGCGGCAGCCGGACCGGCGTCTTCGCGGGTGTGATGTACGCGGACTACGCGAGCCTGCTGGGCGGTGGCGAGTTCGAGGGCTACCAGGGCAGCGGCAGCGCGGGAAGCGTGGCCTCGGGTCGCGTCTCGTACACCCTGGGTCTGGAGGGTCCGGCGGTGACGGTGGACACGGCGTGCTCGTCGTCGCTGGTGGCGATGCACCTGGCGGCGCAGGCGCTGCGCGGCGGTGAGTGCTCGCTGGCGCTGGCCGGTGGTGTCACCGTGATGTCGACGCCGAACACCTTCGTGGAGTTCTCGCGCCAGGGCGGTCTGTCGGCCGACGGTCGGTGCCGTTCGTTCGCGGACGCGGCGGACGGTGTGGGCTGGGGCGAGGGCGT
>NZ_JBVHIP010000088.1:0-3643 GCF_055560495.1 Kitasatospora sp. NPDC023176
CGCCGTGGACGTGCAGGTCCACGAAGCCGGGGACGACGGTGTGGCCGGTCAGGTCGAGGTCGCCGGGCTCGGTCTCCCCGCCGCTCGTGCCGTTGACGCCGTTGACGCCGTTGACGCCGTTGGCGCCGTTGGCGCCGGAGGCGATGGCCGCGATCCGGGACCCTTCGACGGCGAGGCGAAAGCCCTCGACGACGCCGCCGGGCAGGACGAGCCGGGCGCCGGACAGGGCAGTACGGTCACGGTCCGCGGTGGTCACGCGGTCACCTCCATCGAGAGCAGATCCCAGGCGAGCAGGCCCGCGCCCAGGGACGCGGCGGTGTCTTTGAGCATGGCGGGTACGACTTCCGGGGGCATCTGGAAGGTCAGACGCTCCTGGACCGCCGCGCGCAGCGGGGTGAAGAGCGTGTCGCCGGCCTCGGCCAGTCCGCCGCCGACGACGACCGTGGACGGGTCGAGCAGGCTCTGGGCGAGCACGATGCCGTCGGCCAGGGCGTCGACCGCGGTCTGCCAGACCGCGCGGGCGCGGTCGTCCCCGGCGTCCACCGCGGCGGCGCAGGATGCCGCGTCGGCGTCGGGGTCGCCGCTGGCCTCGGCCCAGGCGCGGGAGACGGCGGAGGCGGAGGCCAGCGTCTCCAGGCAGCCGCGGGCGCCGCAGCCGCACGTCGGCCCGCCGGGGCGGACCACCACGTGACCGATCTCGCCGCCGTAGCCGTGCGCGCCGGCCTCGATCCGGCCGTTGATGCCGATGGCGCCGGCGATGCCGGTGCCCAGGGCGATGAACAGGAAGCGGTCGACGCCGCGGCCCGCGCCCAGCCGGCCCTCGGCGAGGCCGCCGGACCGCACGTCGTGGCCGAGGGCCACCGGCATCGCGGCGCCGCGGGTGCCGTCGGCGGGGTCGGCCAGGCGCTCGCCGAGCAGCTTGCGCAGCGGGAGGTCGCGCCAGCCGAGGTTGGCCGAGAAGACCGCGATCCCGTTCTTCTCGTCGATCGTGCCGGGCACGGCCACGCCGGCTGCCAGCGGGGCGGCGCCGAAGCGGGCGCGGCCCTCGTCGGCCAGGTCGGCGGCGAAGTCGAGGATGGCGGCGACCACGGCGTCGGTGCCGTGTTCCCGCCCGGTCGGTCGGCGTGCTTCGAACAGCACGGAGCCGTCCTGGGCGAGCAGCGCGGCCTTCATGCCGGTGCCGCCTACATCGAGTGCGATGACGTGCTTCACGGGGGACAGTTTCCCTTGGTCGGGTCGAAGAGGTCTAGTCCAGTTGTCGGATTGGTCTGGTCCTGCTGGGTGAGCTTTGTCTCGGCTGCGGGGGGTGTGCGGAGCTCTGTGCCGAGGGGCCCGGCCGGGGTTCCGTTCACCGGCTGTTGCGCATCGTGCAACGAACCCGGGCACTTCGGTAACTACTCGGCAGGTGGGCCCGAGTGGTGTGGACCAATGGGCGAGCGGTTTGGCAGTGTGGCGCTCCCCCCTGCCGGATTCCCTCGTCCGGCCGTAGTTCCCCCTGAAGGCGGTACCCGCGTTGGACAGGCGCGCCCACGTTTCCATCCGTGTGCTCGGAACGGCACTGGCCGGAGCACTGGTGCTCACCACGGTCAGCGCGTGCAGCGGGCAGGGCGACGGGCCGGTCACGCTCAAACTGGTCGCCGCGGACTACGGGGAGAACGCCGAGACCAGCTCCAAGCACTACTGGGACGAGGTCTCCAAGGCCTTCGAGGCCGCCAACCCCGGGATCAAGGTCCAGGTCGAGGTCGACAGCTGGACCGACATCGGCAAGAAGGTCGACGACATGATCGCGGCCGGGAAGTCCCCCGACCTGCTGCAGACCGGCGGCTTCGCCGAACAGGTCGCGGCGGACCGGCTGTACGCGGCCGCGGACGTGCTCTCCATGGACACCCAGGCCAAGTTCATGGACAACTTCTCGCACGCCGGGCAGGTGCTGGGCACCCAGTACGGGATCCCCTTCGTGTCCTCCTCGCGGGTGCTCTTCTACAACAAGGCGGTCTTCCGGCAGGCGGGGATCTCGCAGCCGCCGACCACCTGGAACGAGCTGAAGGCGGCGGCCGAGAAGATCAAGGCCAAGGTTCCGGGGGTGACCCCGTACGGGCTCCCGCTGGGGCCGGAGGAGGCGCCGGCCGAGTCGATGCTGTGGACGCTGAGCGGGGGCGGCTCGCTCTCGGACGACGTCGGCAACTACACCATCGACAGCGACCAGAACCAGGCGACCTTCAGCTGGCTGAAGAACAACCTGGTCAGCGCCGGGCTGACGTACCCGGACCCAGGCAAGATGAACCGCACGCCGGTGTTCCAGGACTTCGCCTCCGGGAAGGTCGCGATGCTCAACGGGCACCCGACGCTGCTGCGGTTGGCGTCCGCCGGGAAGATCGACTTCGGGACGGCGCCGATCCCGCGCAAGGACGGCCTGGGGAAGACCGGGAGCCTCGGCGTCGCGGACTGGATGATGGCGTTCAAGGCCAACGGGCACAAGAACGAGATCAAGAAGTTCCTGTCCTTCGTCTACACCAAGGACTACCAGCTGAAGTTCGACGAGCAGTACAACCTGCTGCCGGTGACCCAGGACGCCTTCAGCCAGATGTCCTCGGACCCCAAGCACGAGGACCTCAAGCAGTTCACGGTCGGGCTGACCAACGCCAGCTTCTACCCGTTCGGGGACCCGGCCTGGGGCGAGGTCAGCAACCGGATCAAGGCGGGGATCGGGCAGGCGGTGACCGGGGACCCGAAGCAGGTGCTCGGCGGGCTCCAGGACGCGGCGATGAAGGAGGCGGCCCGGGTCCGGAAGCAGTAGGACCCGGGCGGGGGGTCTTCGCGGGGGCGGAGGCGGGGGTCTTTGCGGGGGCGGGGGCTTCGTCGGCTCAGGGGAGGGTGATCGCGTAGGCCTTGCGGAGGGTCTCGTGGACCGTCCAGGTGGTGCGGTCGCCCTCGCGCAGGACGGCGCAGTCGCCGGGGCCGACGGTCAGGGTCGGGCCGCCCTCGACCTCGATGGTGGCCCGGCCGCTCAGCACCACGAACATCTCGTCGGCCTCCACGTCGGTGACCACGCCCGGGGTGATCTGCCACAGACCGCGCAGCTGGCGGCCGTCGGGGGACTCGGAGAGGACCTTCCCGGTGACCTCGGGGGTGCCGGAGACGATCTGGGACGGGTCGAGCGGCTCCGGGTCGAGGTCGGCGGCGGGGATGTGGACGGTGAAGCTCGGCGTGGTCATCGGCGTGGTCATGGGGGTGACGCTAGTCGGGCGGGGGCACCGGGGTGGGGGGCAGAGTGTGTCGGGGGTGCGGCCGAGAATGACACTTCGTAGGAGGTGTTGTCGTGGGTGAGCTGAGTGGGCTCAGTGAGCGGGACCGGGCGGTGCTGGCGCTGGAGGGGCGGCAGTGGCGGACGGCGGGGGCCAAGGAGCGGGCGATCCGGGAGGAGCTGGGGCTCTCCTCCACGCGGTACTACCAGGTGCTGAACGGGTTGCTGGACCGGGAGGAGGCGTTGGCGTTCGCGCCGGTGTTGGTGAATCGGTTGCGGCGGGTTCGGGAGGGGCGGCGGGGGGTGCGTTGACGGGGGGGTGTGTTCGTGGGGGTGGGCTCTCGGGAGGGTGGGTGGGTGCCGGGGGGGGGGGCGGGGGGGGGGGGGGGGGGGGCGGGG
>NZ_JBVHIP010000089.1:0-2458 GCF_055560495.1 Kitasatospora sp. NPDC023176
CACCCGCGCGAACACCGGGAACACCCCGTACAAACCCCGCCCCATCCCCACCCACTGACCACCCTGACCGGAGAACACGAACGCCGACCCGCCCGGGGAGGCAGTGCCCGTGACAAGTCCGGGCTCTCCGTCGATCAGCGCGTCCAGGCCGGCCGGGTCCGTCAGCACAGCACGGTGCGGAAACCGGGCCCGCGCGGCCAGGTCCGCGGCCACCTCGGCCGGTGTCACCTCGGGGTGTTCGGCGAGGAACCCGCGCAGCCTGCGGGCCTGGTCACGCAGGGCCGCGTCCGACTTCGCCGACAGCAGCCACGGCACCGGCACGACGGCCGCCGGCGTGGGAGTGGCAGGGGACTCGGGCGACCTCTCCTCGGCCGGATCCACGGCCGGTGCCTCCAGGATCACGTGCGCGTTGGTGCCGCTGATGCCGAACGCCGAGACGCCCGCACGACGCAGGTGACCGCTGTCGGGCCAGGGCCGGGCCTCGGTGAGCAACCGGACGTTCCCGGACTCCCAGTCGACGTGCGAGGTCGGCGCGTCGACGTGCAGCGTCGGCGGCAACTGCCCGTGCCGCATCGCCATCACCATCTTGATCACACCCGCCACACCCGCCGCCGCCTGGGTGTGCCCGATGTTCGACTTCACCGACCCCAGCCACAACGGCTCCACCCGGTCCCGGCCGTACGTCGCCAGGAGTGCCTGTGCCTCGATCGGGTCACCGAGAGTAGTGCCGGTGCCGTGGGCCTCCACCGCGTCCACCTCGGACGCCTCCAACCCGGCATTCGCCAACGCCTGCCGGATCACCCGCTCCTGCGACGGACCGTTGGGCGCGGTCAACCCGTTGGACGCCCCGTCCTGGTTGACCGCACTTCCCGCGACCACCGCCAGCACCCGGTGGCCGTTACGGCGGGCGTCGGACAGGCGTTCCAGCAGCACCAAGCCGGCGCCCTCACCCCACGCCGTACCGTCAGCCGCCTCGGCGAACGCCTTCACCCGCCCATCGGCCGCAAGCCCCCGCTGGCGGGAGAAGTCGATGAAGGCGGCGGGTGTCGCCATGACCGTCACACCACCGGCCAGGGCGAGTGTGCACTCCCCCGAGCGCAGCGCCTGCGCCGCCAGGTGGATCGCCACCAGCGACGACGAGCACGCCGTGTCCACCGACACCGCCGGACCCTCCAGCCCCAGCAGATACGACACCCGCCCCGAGGTCACACTCGTCGCCGTGCCGGTGGCCACGTAGCCGTCCGCGTCACGCGAGATCTGGTCCACTCCGCCCGCGTAGCCGGATGCCCAGATGCCGGTGAAGACGCCCGTCTGGCTGCCCCGCAACGACGTCGGATCGATCCCCGCGTGCTCGAACGTCTCCCACACCGTCTCCAGCAATACCCGCTGCTGCGGATCCATCGCCAACGCCTCACGCGGCGAGATCCCGAAGAACGCCGCGTCGAAGCCACCCGCATCCCCCAGAAAACCACCCGACCGCGTGTACGACGTCCCCGGACCGCCGGCCGGATCGTAGAGACGACCCACATCCCACCCACGGTCCGACGGGAACTCCCCCACCGCATCCGCCCCAGCCGCCACCAGATCCCACAACTCCTGCGCCGAGCCCACCCCACCCGGATACCGGGCCCCCAACCCCACCACCACCACCGGATCACCCGACACCGGCACCCCGACCGGCACGGGCGCGACCGTCCGGCGCTCCTTGCCGAGGACCACCTCACGCAGGTATTCGGCCAGCCGGGCCGGGGTCGGGTGGTCGAAGACCATCGTCGCCGACAGCCGGGTCCCGACCGCCGTGGACAGCCGGTTGCGCAGCTCCACGCCGGTGAGCGAGTCAAAGCCCAGGTCCTTGAAGGCCAGGTCGCCGGCGATCTCGTCGCTGCGGCCCAGCACGGCCGAGGCGTGGGTGCTGACCAGGTCGAGCAGGATCTCGCGTTGCCGGGCCTCGGGGAGCGATCCCAGCTCGCCCGCCAGTCCGGTGGTCCGCACCGGTTTGCGGGCGCGTGCCAGCGCGCGCAGCACCGGCCGGTCGCCCAGGGCGGACACCTTGAGGCCGGCCGCGACCACCACCGGTTCCGCGGTGTCCAGGCCCCCGTCGAACAGCCCGAGTCCGTGGTCGGTCGCCATCGGCAGCAGCCCCGCGCGGGCGAGGCGTTCACCGTCGGCCTCGGACATCTGCCCGGTCAGCCCGCTGGCCTCGGCCCAGTAGCCCCAGGCCAACGACACTCCCGGCAGGCCCTGGGCGCGCCGGTACGCGGCCAGGCCGTCGAGGTAGGCGTTCGCCGCGGCGTAGTTGGCCTGGCCGGGGCTGCCGAGCGTCCCGGCCGCCGAGGAGAAGAGGACGAACGCCGTCAGGTCCTGCCCCCGGGTGAGTTCGTGCAGGTGCCAGGCCGCCCGCGCCTTGGGCTCCCAGACCGCGGCGAGGCGTTCGGGGGTCAGGGACTCGACCACGGCG
>NZ_JBVHIP010000090.1:0-2179 GCF_055560495.1 Kitasatospora sp. NPDC023176
GGTCGGCCACCGGGCTCCCGGGGCGACCGCCGTCGCGTCCGGCCGCCTTGCCGCTGCGCCGCCTTGCCGCCCTGGCCGGGATCGCCGCGGGCCGGCGAACTCTCGACCAGGGCGGGCAGGCGTGACGCCAGGACCTCGGGGTCGGTGAGGCGGGACGTGCGGGTCTGGACGACGTCGGCGCCGTGGGGCCCGGCGGGCCGGGTACGTGCCCGCTCAGATCAGCCCCGCGCCCCAGGCGCGGGCGCGGTCGAGTTCGCCGGCGCGCAGCGGGCCGTCGTTCTTCTCCACGATGAAGCCCTCGGGCTCGGCGACCACGTCGTAGTGCTGGCGGGAGAGCCGGTGGGCGATGCCGTTGGCGGCGCCGCCGGCCCGGGGCATGTCGGCCCGGGTGTCGAACGCGGCGGCGTAGGTGCCGGACTCGGTCTGCGGCAGGGCGTGGAACCAGGCCCGCAGGCCCGGCCCCTCGGCGGTCTCCCGTGCCTCGGCGGTGGCCGCCTCACGGTCCTCCTGGTGGGCCTCGGCGGTGACGGCCATCCTCCGGCTGAGCCCGGAGGACATGCCGTGCATGTGGGTGGGTCCGCCGACCACCAGCAGGTCCGCGGACCGGGTGGTCTCCGGGTCCGCCTCGGCCACCGGGAGGCAGTCCACGGCCGCCCCGGGATCGGCCTGGTGAACGCCCTCGGCGATCGCCTCGGCGATCTCCCGGGTGTTGCCGTACATGCTCTCGTACACGATCACGGTGTGCATGGTCTCCACCTTTCGTCCTTCCCGGGCCGCGCCGGAGCAGGGTCCGGGCACGGGCTGTTCGGCCCGCATCGGGCCGTCGTACGGTGTGGCTCAGCCCGGGGCGGCGGGCACCGTGATGACCGGGCAGTCGGCGCGGTGCAGCAGGCCGTGCGGGACGGAGCCGAGGCGCATGCCGGTGAAGCCGCCGTTGCCGCGACGGCCGACGATGACGGCGAGGGCGTGCTCGGAGGCGATGCCGAGTTCCTCGACCGGGTGGCCGTGCACCAGCTCGTGGGTGACCTTCACGTCGGGGTGGCGGTCCTGCCGGCCGGAGGTGGATTCGAAGAGCAGCCGCCGGAGGAGCTGTACGGTGGCGTGTTCGTCGAGGTTGCCGACCGGTGGGCGGTGCCAGACCCACAGGATGCGCAGGGCGGCCCGCCGCTCGTCGGCGAGGTCGAAGGCGAAATCGACGGCGGCGTCCGAGGAGGGGCTGCCGTCCACGCCGAGCACGAGGTAGGGCGGGTCCTGGGTGGTGTGCTCGGGGCCGCGGACGACGGCCACCGGGCAGTGGGCCTGGGCGCTGACCGGTACGGCCACCGAGTAGGCACTCAGTGCCTCCGCCGTGCGGCCCAGCCGCCGGGAGCCCAGGACCACCAGCGCGGCATCGCGGGACTCCCGGCACAGGGCCGGGGCCGGGACGTCCTCACTGAGGTCCGTCGTCAGCGCCAGACCGGGGTGGCGGGCCCAGGCCACGGCGGCAGCCCGGTCCAGCGCCTGTTCGGCGCGCTCGACCAGGGCCTTGTGGTAGCGGCCCTGGTCGAAGGGGCGGAACTCGCGGAACACCGACGGGACGGCGTGCACCAGCCGCAGCGGCAGGTTGCGGCGGTCGGCCTCGTCGGCGGCCCAGGCGGCGGTCATGCTGCCGGTGTCACGCGCGTCGACGCCGAGGACGACGGATCGGAGGCCGTCGTGGGGGCTTGCGGATGTCATGGCTCCTCCTCGGTCCTGCTGCGGCCGGATCCTGATCCCACGCTAGGCGGGTCCGGCACCGGCCACGAGGGCCGACCGGCCCAGGGCCCGGGGCCCGGCGTACCCACCTGCGCCGCCCGGTCGCGATCTGGCTCGCCCGCAGCGGCAGTGCCAGGCCGAACAGCGGGCCGGCCGGCATCACCAGGATCTCGGCCGCTCCGCCGGCCGGCCCGTACACCAGGAAGCGGCGGATGGTGCGGATGGTGTCGTAGACCCGGCGGCCCTCCGCCGCTGATGTCGAGCTTCTGCCGGGCCTGGATCCGGCAGGGGCCGGACGGACCCGGGCCCCGGTCCTGGTGGCCCCGGCGCCGGGGTCCCGAGTGGTGGACCCGGTCACGGAAGGCCGGGCCGGGACCAGCCGGGACCAGGGGCCCGGAACGGGTGGACCCTCGGGACCCGGCGGCGGGGCCGTCAGGCCCTCGGG
>NZ_JBVHIP010000091.1:0-2167 GCF_055560495.1 Kitasatospora sp. NPDC023176
GTGCGCCGTGAGGCGCTGTGGTTCGAGTGGAGGTGAGAGACCTTCGCCGCTGACCCTGTCGCAGCAGGGCGGTGGAGCTGGGGGCAGCCTGATCCGGGTGACGCCGGGGAGGGTGGGAGCAGCCCTGACAAAGCCGGGACGGGCCGGTACTGCCAGACGGTTCGGGTTCGGCGAGCGGGACGGAGAGGAGTACGTGAGGAACCGGCGTGTGACACCCCCTTGATGCGGCACCAGCTCGAACCTGGTGGATCTGGGCTGGGGGCGGCGCGCACCCGTCGCCATGGGCGGCGGGGAACTCCCGAGGTGGTGGGCATGAGCTGCCAGGGAGGCTGCGAGGAAGGTCTGCGGCGTACTCGCAGCGATGCCGCAGGGGCATAGTCGGGCTCCTACTTCGTCGAGCGAACCACAGTGAACACGGGAACTGTCCCGGGTCTTGCCCTCCGCGTCGCCTCCAGCGGCGAGGCTGGGGCTGGGCGCGTCGACCGCCGATCGGTCCGGGACGGGGCGGAGCCGCCGTAGTACTCCGAGGCCGGGAAAGCCGGCCGCATGGGGAAGGGCGGCAGCGGTTTCAAGAAGGGAAGGACGCTGCAATGCCGGAAGACGCGTCGCCGAATGGCGATGCTCCTCGTTCTGGTCCGGCCGGGCCGGGAGCGAGGGTATCGGAGATGCAGGCCAAGCTTCACCGTTGGGCGGTGGCCGATCCCGGCCGCCGGTTCGATGACTTGTTCAACTTCGTGTGTGACCCGGCGACGCTGATCGTGGCGTTCGACCGGGTCGCGGGGAACCAGGGTGCGCGCACGCCGGGCGTGGACGGCCTCACGGTCGCCGACGTCACGGAACTGGTAGGCGTGCCCCGGTTCCTGGACGACCTGCGGGCCGGTCTCAAGGACGGCTCGTTCCGACCGCTGCCGGTGCGGGAACGCAAGATCCCGAAACCGGGTGGGTCGGGGAAGGTCCGCAAGCTCGGGATTCCGACGATCGCGGACCGAGTCGCCCAGGCGGCGCTGAAAGTGGTGCTGGAGCCGATCTTCGAGGCGGAGTTCCTGCCGTGCTCGTACGGTTTCCGGCCCAAGCGGCGTGCCCAGGACGCGATCGCCGAGATCCACCACTTCGGCACCCGCGGCTACCGCTGGGTGTTGGATGCGGACATCGAGGCGTGCTTCGACTCGATCGACCACGCGGCCCTCATGGACCGGGTGCGCCTTCGGGTGAAGGACAAACGCGTCCTGGCGCTGGTCAAAGCGTTCCTGAAAGCCGGGATCCTCACCGGACTCGGCGACTACCAGGGCACAGTGACCGGCACGCCGCAGGGCGGCATTTTGTCCCCGCTGCTGGCCAACATCGCCCTGAGCGTGCTCGACGAGCACGTGATGGCGCCGTGGAAGCCAGGCGGGGCGATGTCGACCCGCGGCAAGCGCGACTACCGTCACACCAAGGGGCGACCGACGTGGCGGCTGGTCCGCTACGCGGATGACTTCGTCGTCTTGGTGCACGGCGCGCGCGAGCACACTGAAGCGCTGCGCGAAGAGGTCGCCGTCGCGCTGGCTCCGCTCGGGTTGCGGCTGTCACCGGCCAAGACCCAAGTGGTCCACATGAGCGACGGGTTCGACTTCCTCGGCTTCCGCATCCGGTGGAAGCGCAAGAGGGGGACGAACAAGTGGTACGTCTACACCTTCATCGCGGCCCGGCCCGTCCGGACGCTGAGGGCGAAGATCCGTGCCCTGACGCACAAGACATCGCAGCAGGACTTCGCGTCGGTTCTGACCAGACTAGGTCAGATCATGCGCGGATGGGCCAACTACTTCAAGTACGCCGTGGCCAAACGCACTTTCAGCAAGTTGGATGACTTCACCTGGTGGAGGCTGGTCCACATGCTGCGGGCGCGCCACGGCTGGAACTGGGGACAGGTCCGCCGACACCTCGCCGCCTCCGGGCGGTGGAGGATCGCGGCGGACGGGGTCGAGTACTTCCGGATCGAGGGTGTGTCGGTCTCCCGCTACACCTACCGGGGCAACAAGATCCCAACCCCGTGGCTCCCTGCGAACCCCGCCTGACGGCAGGAACCGTGGAGAGCCCGGTGCGGTGAGAGTCGCACGCCGGGTTCGGAGAGCGGTCCGGGGAAACGGACCGGGAGCAATCCCGGCACCGCGCCCCGGGCCGACTCACC
>NZ_JBVHIP010000092.1:0-1844 GCF_055560495.1 Kitasatospora sp. NPDC023176
GGATCAGGCTGCCCCCAGCTCCACCGCCCTGCTGCGACAGGGTCAGCGGCGAAGGTCTCTCACCTCCACTCGAACCACAGCGCCTCACGGCGCACACACGATCTGCGACAGACCCCGTTCACTCGTACCTGGCTGGGCACATTCATGTGCACGCCGATATGGGATCGCTCGCGTCTGCCCGGGGCGGGCTGGTGCGAGTTGTCGCGGCGCGTTGTTCGCCGAGTGCGCGGGCGAGTTGCTCGCGAAGTTGCTGGTTCTCCTTGGTGAGACGCCGGATGCGGGCGTTGGCGGCTTCGAGGCGTCGCCGCAAGGAAGCGTCGGAGGTGCGCTGGCGTGCAGGGACCGGGGAACTGGGGTCGCGGCGGTGTACTGCCCGAAGGCGCTCGATCTCCTCTCGCAGGTCCGACTGGGCATAGAGCCAGGACCGGGACACTGCGGCCCGCTTCGCGACGGTCTCGAAGGTCACCGGCTCGCCCGCCAGGTCGAGGGAGCGGAGGGCCTGGACGGCCTTGGCGCGGGTGTACTCGCTGCGGCGACGGGCGGGTAGCCGGGCCGGGTGTGGCCGGGCCAGGCACGGCGCCATCAATGCACCGTGCGGTCGGCCGGATCCCCGTCGGTTCGGGCCGGGGTCGTTGTCACGGACCCTGCGACCTCGGTCGACCAGGAGCGCACCGGATGGGGCGGACCGGCCAAGGCGGCGACGAAGGCCGCCAGGTCGCCCGACAGCAGGCAATGGCGACCGGCAATGGACGCGAGGCGGCACACCGTTCCTGAGTAGGAAAAGTCCAGGTCAACAAGGATTCCGGCACATCCGGCGCACGACGACATAATCCGGTCGGCCCAGCTCACCTCTTTATGCCATTCTCGGCCCGCATACGCACCCGGGCCCTGTAGCGGGCCTCGTTCGCCGCGGCCTCCGCCGCCAGGGCCTTGAGCGTCTTCTCTCCGCCGACCACCGGGAAGATCACCCGCCGCACCGTGCCGGACGGCTCCGACAACGCCGCCTCCGCGACCCGCAGGAGCATCGCCTCCTTGCCGCGGACCTTCGAGGGCGTCGCGATCCGGGTCGCCCAGCGCGTCCTGGCGATGGCCGCCGGCATCTGGCACAACAACAAGATCGGCGCACCGGTCACGCGCTCGCTGACCGCGTATGACCACTGATCACATCGGCCGTAGGCCTGCTCATCGAGTCGGCATGCCACCGTGCGAACTGTTGACCACCAACGGCAGTGATCCCTCGACCAGGTAGAAATGCCCGGGGCAGTAATCGATGTGCAGATGACCGCCGTCCTCGGCAACGGCCATGGCGTGCAGGTTATCTGCAAGGACTGCCCTGGCGACGGAATCACCACTGATCACGAGGGTCTGCCGCTGAGTGTCGAGGTGAATCAGGACCCCGGGTCCGGGAGTCTCCTTGACTTCGATCCCCACCAAGGTGTTGCCGTCCGACGACGCTACGAACCCGTCGCCCTTGGCCACCACGCTTGCCAAGTAGGCCAGTTCTGCCCCCGACGCAGTGACATCCACCTCACCGTAAGCGGGGTCGGATACAAGTCTCACGGGTATCGCTCCTTCAAGGTCAGGCTTCCATGGTGCCTGTGAAGATCGTCCGCCATGCGCCGGGGGTCACCACCAGCTTGTCCGCCGCAGCCACTCACATCGGAGCCACTCGTCTAGGCTGCCGAGGCCCCGAGAAGGCACACGAGGCCGCCACCCACAGGTGGCGGCCTTCCGGCATCTCAGACAGGGTGAGGTTCCCCCGACGTGCGGAAGGTTGCCGGAGATGGCCTGATGGGCCATGAGAAGGGAGCCTCTGCCATGGCCGCACCGATGAAGTACCCGCC
>NZ_JBVHIP010000093.1:0-1763 GCF_055560495.1 Kitasatospora sp. NPDC023176
CAATTATCTACTGCCTGATTTGATCTCGTCTTCGTACTGTGCGATCGCATTCTGGAGGGCGTCGATCGTGCGGGGTGGGTGGGTCCGTCGGGGATGGGCCAGGGCTGCGGCGATGCCTGGGGTGGCGAAGGCGAGCAGTGGCTTGGTGCGGTGTGCGTGGTAGTTCAGGCTCGTGGGTACTCGACCGAGAAGTTGGGCGGCCAGGGTCAGGGTGACGGTGTTGCGGTGGTGCAGGACGGCGACCAGTACGTGGTGGAGGTGGTCGACGAAGCCGACCCCGGGGTTGTATCCGCGCCGGTTGATGCCCTTCCTCTTCTCGCGCTCGGTCTCTGCCAGGACCCGGCGGAAGGGCTCGAGTTCTTCCACGAGCTGGTCGAACTGCTCGCGGGACATGCCGGTCAGGGCCGGATGAGTGAGCAGGAAGGTGGCCTCGGCTGGAATCGGCGGTGCCTTCGCCTGTTCCGGCTCGATCGGCGGTACCTGTCCGGGGTCGCACGGGGCAATGGTGTAGTTCCACTCGCCGTGAAAGCCGTCGCGTTCGACACGCTGCAGGATCAGTGCGCGCTCGGCCTTGGTGAGCGTCCGGCCGGTGGGGTACTCGTTGTCGTCGAGGACGGCCTGGACGGTCAGACCGGTGCTGGTGCGGGTGGCCGCGATGGTCTGGAGTAGTACTTCGTAGCTGGTCAGCGGCCGGCCGCGCAGGCTATGGGTGATCCGGGAGAACAGTCGGTGTTCGACCTTGTTCCATTTTGAAGTCGCGGGCGGGAAGTGCATGACGGTGATGCTCAGTCCCGACTCGTCGGCGAAGGAGGCCAGGTCGTTCTTGAAGAGGTGGGAGTCGGCTGAGTTGGCTCCTCCGGAGTCGGCGGTGACCAGCAGGCGGGTGGCATCGGGGTAGTCGGAACGCCCTTGGTGGTTCCACCAGCGGCGCAGGCACTCCACGGCGAAGGCAGCGGTGTTGCGGTCGGTGCCCACGTTGACCCAGCCGGTGTCGCGTCCCAGGTCGTAGACGCCGTAGGGGATGGCGATCGGTGTGTCCAACTCTAGGAAGTCGTGGTCCGGGGCGGTGATCGGCCCGCCTTTGGGACGCCAGGTGCGGCCAGAGCGAGCGAAGTCGCCGATCGGCTCCTTCTTCTTCGCGTCCACGCTCACCACCGGCAGGCCCTGCTCCAGGAAGCGCTCGACGGCGGTGTTGATGTGCCGGAACTGAGCGTCCCGGTCGGGCACGTGGCTGCCGGCCCGGATCTTGGCCATGCCCTGCAGGCTGAAGCCCAACCCGCGCAGCAGGTCGCCCACCACCGGGGCGCTGACCGGATGCCCTGCCTCAGTCAACTCCCGGGCCAGGTCCCGAAGCGACGCGGTGGTCCAGCGCAGCGGCGAGACCGGGTCGCCCACCTCCCGCGGCTCGATCAACGACTCCAGCGCCGCCACCAGATCAGGATCGCGTTCAGCGACAGACTTGCGCCCGCCGCCGGGTCGGCGCACCCGTCCCAGGACGTCCGCCCCGCCCGCGAGCTCCTCGCATCCCCGGGCGATGGTCGATTCCGACACCTCCGTCAGCCTGGCTACGGCTGCGATCCCCCCATGCCCCAGAGCCTCGGCCTCCGAGGCGAGGTACAAGCGGCGCTGCCGCTCGTCCAGATGCGGCAACACCGCCGCGAACTTCGCATCCAACACCGCCAGGACATCATTCGGGATTGCCACAGCAGCTCATCTACCATGCCGATCCGAGAAGTTAGCCCGAAACCGTCAGTTGTTTCCTT
>NZ_JBVHIP010000094.1:0-1677 GCF_055560495.1 Kitasatospora sp. NPDC023176
AGTGGCTGTTGTCGTTCCGATCTTGAGGAGTGTTGATCGAACGGGAGTCTCGATCGGGTGATCGCGGTGGGTGGCGGGCATGAAAGCAGGGCCTCGTGGTAGCTCGGAGGGTGTCTACGCCAACGAGCGCTCCAGGAGGCCCTGTTGCTGCAGTTTTTCGCAGTTGCGGCAGCGGAGTCCAGTTCGGTCACTCGCGCGTGTGACTGCCTGGCTCACAGATTCGGAAACGCCGGCGACCACGGGGTGCGCGCGCGGCGCTATCCGACGGACATGTCGGACGCCGAGTGGGCCGTGGTCCGGCCGCTGCTGCCAGTGCCGGGCTGGCTGCGGGGTCGGGGCGGGCAGCCGGAGGCGTACTGCCACCGCGTGATGCTGGACGCGATCCACTACCTGGTCGACAACGGAACGAAGTGGCGGGCGATGCCGGCCGACTTCCCGCCGTGGGACCGGGTCTACGCGTTCTTCCGCCGCTGGCGCGACCTGGGTCTGGTCCGGGAGTTCCATGACCGGCTGCGCGGCAAGGTCCGTGAGAAGGCCGGGCGGGATCCGGAGCCGAGCGCGGGCGTGATCGACTCCCAGTCGGTCAAGGCGGACGCCGTCGTCGGCTCCGACAGTCGCGGCTTCGACGGCGGAAAACTGATCAACGGCCGCAAACGGCACGTCGTCGTCGACACCCTCGGCCTGCTGCTGGCGGTGGTGGTCACCGCCGCGGACACCGGTGACCGCGCCGCCGCCCAGGTCCTGCTCGCCCAGGTGGCCGCCGCGCACCGCCTGCTGGCCCTGGTCTGGGCCGACGGCGGCTACACCGGCGGCCTCGTCGAGTACAGCCTGACCGCCCTCGCCATGGTCCTCGCCATCGTCAAACGCAGCGACGACATGCGCGGCTTCGTCGTACTGCCCAAGCGGTGGATCGTCGAACGGTTCTTCGCGCACCTGATGCAAAGCCGGCGCCTCGTGCGCGACTTCGAGCGATCCACCAGCAGCGCCGAGGCGGTGATCTACTGGTCGATGACCCTGCTCATGACCCGCCGCCTTGCCCGGCCACGCCCTTCACGAGCGTGAACCGGCCCGGCGCCGACTCGACCAGCCAACCCCGGGCCACCAACCGCTTCGCCTTCGACCGCAACGCCTCCACCTTCCCCGGCACCGGGTCCAAGCCGAAGCAGGCGGCCATCTCCTGGCACGTCAGCGGACCTTGACCGAGGCGGTTCCGGTCCGCGAGAGCCTGCAGGATGCGCTGGTAGTCCTCCGACAATGCCGACCAGGCCAGCCCCGTGCGCCACATCGGCACCACGGACTTCGGCTTCGCCGATTCCGAGGGCTCGGGCCGCACCGGCTGTTCATCGTGTTCCCGCGGGCCCTCGGAGACATCGAGGCCGGCAACGTCATCGCCGGTCGGGGCCAGTACCTCGCCGACGCGTGAGCGGGCGATGACCCACTCCTTCCAGTCCCGCTCGGCCACAGCCAGCTCGGCATGGATACGGTCGGCCTCTTCTCGCAGTTCGTCCACGCGCCGGCGAGCGGCAAGCTCGCGCTGTTCCAGAAGCCCAACGACCGACGGCATCTGCGACCTCCACCGGAGTGACGACACGACACGTCACCACTCCCACGAGGCTGGCGAACCTATGCCTGACCAGCGAGAACGCAGTCCTCAAGCCCGGAAAGACAACAGCCACT
>NZ_JBVHIP010000096.1:0-1617 GCF_055560495.1 Kitasatospora sp. NPDC023176
GGCCTGCTCGGCGACCAGTCCGTGGATGGTGCCCGCCCAGGCGGGCACGCCCGGCACACCGCTCCACTCACCGCTCACCCGCTCCAGCTCCCCGGCCGTCATCAACGGAAGGGCGGAGAGCGGCAGTTCGGGCCCGGCGACGGCGGCCCCCAGCAGTACGTTCAGGTGCTCGCCGAAACGCTGCACCGTCGCCGCGTCGAACAGCTCGGTGCTGTACTCGACCAGCGCCCGCAACTCGCCCCCGGACTCCTCGAACTCGATGGTGAGGTCGGAGAGCGCGGTGTCCCGCTCCATGGCGTACTCGCCGACCCGCAGGCCGGCCAGCTCGGGGTGCGGGCTCGCGGTGTTCTGCAGCACGACCATGGCCTGCACCAGCGGTGTACGGCTGGTGTCGCGCTCGGGCTGCACCGCCTCCACCAGGCGCTCGAACGGCACGTCCTCGTGCGCGAAGGCGTCCAGGACGGTGCCCCGGACCTGTCGGAGTAGCTCGGCGAAGGAGGAGTCCGGTTCGATCTGCGACCGCAGCACGACCGTGTTGACCAGGAAGCCGATCAGCTGGTCCAGCCCGCCGTGCGCGCGTCCGGCGGACGCCGTGCCCACCGCGATGTCCTGCTGCCCGGTGTAGCGGGCGAAGACGGTCTGGACCGCCGCCGTCAGCGCCATGAAGAGCGTCGCGCCCTCCCGGCGGGCCAGCCGCTTCAACCCGTCCACGGTGTCGGCCGGCACGCCGAAGCCGTGCACCGCGCCGGCCGAGGAGCGGACCGCCGGTCGCGGCCGGTCGGTGGGCAGCTCCAGCGGGGTGATCCCGTCCAGTTGCTCCCGCCACCAGTCGAGTTGCTCCGCGACCACCCCGCCGTCGGTCAGCCGCTGGTGTTGCCAGGCGGCGAAGTCCGGGTACTGCACGGGGACTTCGGGAAGATCGGCGGCACGGCCCTCGGCACGGGCGGTGTACAGCGCGCCGAGCTCGCCGGCCGCCACGCCCATCGACCAGCCGTCGGTGACGATGTGGTGCATGCCGAGGACGCACACGTGCTCGCCCTCGCCCAGCCGCACCAGCAGCACCCGCACCAGCGGACCGTTGCGCAGGTCGTACGAGCGGGCCAGCTCCTCCCGGGTGAGCGCGCGCAGCTGCTCCTCGTCGTCCGCCGTGGTGCTGCGCCACTGGGGCCGCAGCTCCGGGTGGACGATCTGCACCGGACGGCCGTCGGTGACGTCGAAGGTGGTGCGCAGCGACTCGTGCCGCGCCACCAGGTCCTCGACCGCGCCGCGCAGCGCGTCGGCGTCGAGCGCACCGGTCAGCCGCAGGCCGAGCGCCGCGTGGTACTCGGGGCTGCTCTCGGTGAAGTCCTCCAGGAACCACAGGCGTTGCTGGCCGAAGGACATCGGCAGCAGTCCGTCACGCGGTACGGACGGGATGGCCGCGGCGGTCGGGGCGGAGTCCGGACGAAGGGCCTCGGCGAGTTCGGCGACGGTCGGGGTCTCGAAGAGCATCCGCGGCGTGATGCTGCAGCCCAGTGCCTCACGGGCGCGGGAGATGACCTGGATGGTGAGGATGGAGTCGCCGCCGAGTTCGAAGAAGTTGTCGTGGATGCCGATGTGTTCGGTGCCGAGGACTTC
>NZ_JBVHIP010000097.1:0-1423 GCF_055560495.1 Kitasatospora sp. NPDC023176
ACTAGTGTCATGCGCCGCAAATCACGAGGGTAAGTTGCTACCCTGTTCTGGTGTCGCATCCTGGGCCTTCTGCCGTAGTGATCACGCTGTCCGAGGACGAGCGTGCCGAGTTGGTACGTCGGGCGGGGGCGTGGGACCGGAGAGCTGCCGAGCGGGCGCGGATCATCCTGGCGTGCGCCGACGGTATGTCGAATGCCGCTGCGGCAAGGCACGTTGACGTCCAGGCCAAGACGGTGGGCAAGTGGCGGCGCAAGTTCGCGACTGAGGGGCTGGCCGGCCTGCAGGATGCAGGCCGCATCGGCCGGCCAAAGGCCGACCTGGTTCTGAGTGGCGCCGAGCGGGACCAGTTGGCGCGCTGGGCGAGTCGGGCGAAGACCGCGCAGTTCCTCGCCTTGCGGGCCAGGATCGTACTGCGCTGCGCGGACGGCGGGACCAACCGGCAGGCCGCGATGGACCTGGGAGTCGACGAGTCGACCGTGGAGCGCTGGCGGGCCCGTTTCATCGACAAGCGCCTCGACGGGCTGCAGGACGAGCCACGGCCCGGTCGGCCACCGTCGATCCTGCTCGACGAGGTCGAAGACGTCATCGTCGCGACGCTGGAGTCCGCCCCGGGCAAGGACACGCACTGGTCGCGGGCCTCGATGGCGAAGCGCACCGGGCTGTCGAAGTCGACCATCGGACGGATCTGGAAGAAGTTCGACCTCAAGCCCCACCAGCAGGACAGCTTCAAACTGTCCACCGACCCGCAGTTCGTGGACAAGGTCGTCGACGTCGTCGGGCTGTACCACAACCCGCCGGAGCGGGCGGTCGTGCTCTGCGTCGACGAGAAGAGCCAGATCCAAGCGCTGGACCGCTCCCAGCCGGTCCTGCCGATGATGCCGGGCATGCCCGAACGCCGCACCCACGACTACCTGCGGCACGGCATCACCAGCCTGTTCGCCGCATTCAACATCGCCGACGGCACCGTCATCGGCGAACTCCACCGCCGCCACCGGGCCCTGGAGTTCAAGAAGTTCCTGGTCACGATAGACAAGGCCGTTCCCGTCGAGCTCGACGTGCACCTGGTGTGCGACAACTACGCCACCCACAACACCGCCGAGATCAGGACCTGGCTGGCCCGGCACCCGCGCTTCCACATCCACTTCACCCCGACCGGCTCCTCCTGGATCAACCAGGTCGAGCGCTGGTTCGGCCTGCTGACCGACAAGCTCATCCGCCGCGGCGTCCACCGCTCGGTCCAGGCCCTCGAAGACGACATCAAGGCCTGGATCGACACGTGGAACCAGGACCCGCGACCGTTCACCTGGACCAAGACCGCCGACGAGATCCTCAAATCCCTCGCCGACTACCTCGCCAAGATCAACCCAACCAGCCCATCCTCATAGAAATAATTACCCTCGTGATTTGCGGCGCATGACACTAG
>NZ_JBVHIP010000098.1:0-1355 GCF_055560495.1 Kitasatospora sp. NPDC023176
GCGGCCGCCGGCGCCGTGGAGAACGTGTCGGTGGAGTTCACCGGCAACGCCGCCAAGGTCACCTCGCGCACCCCGCGCGTCTCGACCGGCCGCCCCGAGCTGACCGAGGCCGCCATCGTGGTCTCCGGCGGTCGCGGTGTCGGTGCGGCCGAGGGCTTCGGCGTGGTCGAGGAGCTCGCCGACGCGCTGGACGCGGCGGTCGGTGCCTCGCGCGCCGCCGTCGACGCCGGCTGGTACCCGCACAGCTCGCAGGTCGGCCAGACCGGCAAGCAGGTCTCCCCGCAGCTGTACGTCGCCAACGGCATCTCCGGCGCCATCCAGCACCGGGCCGGCATGCAGACCTCGAAGACCATCGTGGCCGTCAACAAGGACCCGGAGGCCCCGATCTTCGAGCTGGCCGACTACGGCGTGGTCGGCGACCTCTTCGAGGTGCTGCCGCAGCTCACCGCCGAGGTGAAGTCCCGCAAGGGCTGATCCCCCGGAGCAGCGCGGAGGGCGTGGCACTCGGTACCCCCGGTACCGAGTGCCACGCCCTCCGTCGTTTCCGGCCGCGGTCCGGACGGCCCGTACGAACCGTCCGGACCGGCTGGACGGCGCCGGCTACTCGGTGAAGGCGGCGAGGTGCTGGGTGAACCCGCCCTTGGCCGGCGGCAGCGGGCGCGGCTCGACGTCCTGCTCCTTCGGCGGCTCCTCCATCGGAAGCAGCCGCAGCTCGGGCTGGTCGGAGTCGGGGGAGGAGAACAGCCGCACCCGGGTGCCGACCGGGACGGTGCTGCGCATCCCGTCCACGATGCACCAGACGTCGAACCCCTCCGCCATCCGGATCAGCGACTTCTGGCGGACCAGCGGCGTCCGGGCCTGCTCGACCGCGCAGCGCCGGACGACGCCGGTGCCCTCGCTGGGCTCCAGCCGCAGTTCGGTGGAGCCGCAGGTGGGGCAGAGCAGCCGCTGGAAGGTCGGGTTGTTGCACCAGGTACAGCGCTGGAAGTACAGCGTCGTACTCCGGGTGTCGGCATCGATGGCTGAGTGGACCACGCTGTCATCTCCCTGCGCTCGGACCGGCTCCGTCGGCGGTAGTACGGCAGAAGTACGGCGGAAGTACGGCAGTGGTGCGGCGGTAGTTCGGCCGTAGTTCGGCAAGAAAAGGATAGGGAACTCAGTGCCGTCCTGTGAAGGCACTGAGTTCCCTTTTTGCCGCGCGCGTGCATAATGAAGGGTACTGAGTACCGTCGTGAAACAGGAGTGGCGATCATGAGCCAGGACTTCGATCTCTTCCGTATCTCCGAGGAGCACCAGATGCTCCGTGAGGCGGTGCGTTCGCTGGCCGAGGCGAAGATCGCTCCGTTCGCGGCGGA
>NZ_JBVHIP010000099.1:0-1288 GCF_055560495.1 Kitasatospora sp. NPDC023176
GGTGGGGGGAGGCCGACGCGGAGGAGACGCCGGTGGTGGCCGGTCCTTGTTGCGGTCCCGCCGGGTGTTGCGGCCCCGGTGAGCGCAGCACGGACGGGAGGACCAGGCACAGTGCTGCTGCCGTGCAGGCCGCGGTCGCGCCCAAGGCGTACCGGCGGTGGCGGCGCCGGTCGGCGCGGCGGCGGATCTCCGCGGCGCGCAGGGCCGGGGCGGGCATCTGCGTGCCGAGCAGCCGCAGCCGGTCGGCGAGGGCGTCGTGGACGGGGTCAGACACGGAGCTTTCCTTCCTCGCTGGTCGGGGTTCTGTCGGCGAGCTTGGCCGCGAGCGCCGTCCGGCCGCGGGCGAGACGGCTCTTGACGGCGCTGACGCTGGCGCCGGTCTCGGCCGCGACCTGCTCGACGGAGAGGTCGCACATGTGGTGCAGGACCAGCGCGCCTCGCTGTGCCTCGGGCAGCTCGCGGAGCGCGCTGACCAGCATCAGGTGTTCTTCGGCGGGCGGCTCGACGACGGGCGGTTCCTGGCGGTGGTGGCGTCCGGCCAGGTGCAGGCCCCGGGCGAGACGCCGCCAGCGGGAGTACGCCAACCGCCGGGCCGTGGTCCGGATCCATGCCTCCGGGGCCTCGTCCGGGTCGAAGGTGCGCCTTCGGTCCCACGCGCGGATGAAGGCCTCCTGGACCACGTCCTGGGCTTCGGACCAGTTGCCGGTCAGCGCGTAGAGCTGCCCGGTCAGGCGGGAGAAGGACGCCGCGTAGAACGCGTCGAACTCCTGTGGCGTCATCAAGGGCCTCTCTTCCGGGGCTGTCCGTCAGCTCGCGGTACACGCGATGGCGGGGAAGCACCGCTCGGCCGTGGCGGTGGAGCCGTGCCTCCTGGGCGGAGCCTCCCGCCCTGTACGCACGAGCGCCGTCCCAGGGTCGCACCGGCGGCCTATGACCTGGATCACGCGCGGGGGTGCGACCTACCGGGCGTCAGGAGGCGTAGAGGGGTGCCGGCATCAACCGGACGCCCGCAGGAAAGGACACGGATTCATGCGCATCCGCCCGAGAATGCTCATCGCCGCCACCGCCACGGCCGCAGCCATCGCGACCGCGGGAGGCATGGCCACTGCCGCCACCGGCACCTCCACTCCCGCCCCCACGGCCACCCCCACGGCCACCCCCACGGCCCACGGCGAGCCCTCCGGTGCGCCCGCCCCCACGGCCACCCCCACGGCCCACGGCGAGCCCTCCGGTGCGCCCGCCCCCACGGCCACCGGCAGCGGCTCGACCGCCACCGCTGAGCCTGTCA
>NZ_JBVHIP010000100.1:0-1137 GCF_055560495.1 Kitasatospora sp. NPDC023176
GGCGGGTACTTCATCGGTGCGGCCATGGCAGAGGCTCCCTTCTCATGGCCAATCAGGCCATCTCCGGCAACCTTCCGCACGTCGGGGGAACCTCATAGTGCGCGAACGCCTGAACCGAGATGGGAATCCAGGCACCGCGGTGAGGCGTGTCATAGCTGAAGTAGGTGGCCGTCTGGTGGTCCTCGCCCTCGAACTCCATCTTGGCCAGGGCGTACCGGGTGATGAGGCCGCCCATGCTGTAGCCCCCGACCACCAGACCCCCATTCCTGTCCGGCTGGTTGCGGATGGTCTTCAAGATCGCCTCGATCGCGACCTCGGCATTGTCCAGGATCGATGCACTTCGCTCGGCGTAGCCGATGATGACCAGGCTCCTGCCGCGGGCCAGCAGCTCGCTGAAGAATGGGAAACCCTGGCCGTTCCACCCGTCCCAGATGTGGTCCAACAGGCTGGGGCCGCTGTCGAACCCGTCGGAAAGGACCAGAGGCCGAACCAGGCCACCGTTTCCCGCCCCGTAGTAGACCCACGCCCAACCTCCGTCGAGGTCCCAGGTCTCGTCGGGCCCAGGCGCGGCGGCTACGGGCGGCGCCGGCAGGGGCGATACGAGTCCCATACTGCCGATGGCCTGTGCCGCTCGAGCGAGGTGCTGATCGTTGTGTGATGTTCCGCCTGGCTGGCTCATGCTGCGCCTTTCCGCATGTGTGTGTAGTCCTCGCGCAGTGTTCCCACGTCGTGAGGGAACCAGCTGCCTCTTGACCGGATGCGCTCATCCGGCAGACACGGGCCCTGGCCGCCGGACGCGACGCTAGGCGCAGGAGATCTACTCATCAGACGAGCTGAGCTGACGGAGGGCGGAGGAGCCGACTTCTGCAGCTCGTGAGCTGGCGCCAGGCCTGAACCGACTTTCACCCCTGGCGCAATCCTCTGATTCGCGCGGGAGAGTTCGGCTACCCTCGCGACCTGTGCCGGGGAGTTTCGGGGAAGGGGCGGTGAGTTTCGCCCCGGGGCGTTGTGAGTTTGCCCGCGCCGGGCCCGCTCGCCCCGGCTAGTGTCATGCGCCGCAAATCACGAGGGTAATTATTTCTATGAGGATGGGCTGGTTGGGTTGATCTTGGCGAGGTAGTCGGCGAGGGATTTGAG
>NZ_JBVHIP010000101.1:0-1030 GCF_055560495.1 Kitasatospora sp. NPDC023176
GGCGAAGCTGAGAACTTAAGCGCCAGTAAACGGCGGTGGTAACTATAACCATCCTAAGGTAGCGAAATTCCTTGTCGGGTAAGTTCCGACCTGCACGAATGGCGTAACGACTTCTCGACTGTCTCAACCATAGGCCCGGTGAAATTGCATTACGAGTAAAGATGCTCGTTTCGCGCAGCAGGACGGAAAGACCCCGGGACCTTTACTATAGCTTGATATTGGTGTTCGGTTCGGCTTGTGTAGGATAGGTGGGAGACTTTGAAGCAGCAACGCCAGTTGTTGTGGAGTCGCCGTTGAAATACCACTCTGGTCGTGCTGGATGTCTAACCTGGGTCCGTGATCCGGATCAGGGACAGTGTCTGGTGGGTAGTTTAACTGGGGCGGTTGCCTCCTAAAGAGTAACGGAGGCGCCCAAAGGTTCCCTCAGCCTGGTTGGCAATCAGGTGTTGAGTGTAAGTGCACAAGGGAGCTTGACTGTGAGACTGACGGGTCGAGCAGGTACGAAAGTAGGGACTAGTGATCCGGCGGTGGCTTGTGGAAGCGCCGTCGCTCAACGGATAAAAGGTACCCCGGGGATAACAGGCTGATCTTCCCCAAGAGTCCATATCGACGGGATGGTTTGGCACCTCGATGTCGGCTCGTCGCATCCTGGGGCTGGAGTAGGTCCCAAGGGTTGGGCTGTTCGCCCATTAAAGCGGTACGCGAGCTGGGTTTAGAACGTCGTGAGACAGTTCGGTCCCTATCCGCTGTGCGCGTAGGAGTGTTGAGAAGGGCTGTCCCTAGTACGAGAGGACCGGGACGGACGAACCTCTGGTGTGCCAGTTGTCCTGCCAAGGGCATGGCTGGTTGGCTACGTTCGGGAGGGATAACCGCTGAAAGCATCTAAGCGGGAAGCCTGCTTCGAGATGAGCACTCCCACCTCCTTGAGAGGGTAAGGCTCCCAGTAGACGACTGGGTTGATAGGCCGGATATGGAAGCCCTGTGAGGGGTGGAGTTGACCGGTACTAATAGGCCGAGGGCTTGTCCTCAG